>NZ_JBFTOF010000003.1:0-407554 GCF_056397845.1 Rhizobium sp. 05L419 | reverse complement strand
TACAGCCGCAAGGCTGTTCCATCCGACTATTTCCCGTCGCCGTTCCCCAACGCCGAAGCGGCCGCCGCTTCCAACAACGGCGCGGCTCCGCCCGACTTTTCGCTGATCGCCAAGGCACGCGAAGTCGAGCGTGGTTTCCCGCAGTTCGTCTTCGATATCTTCACGCAATACCAGGAAGGCGGGCCGGACTACATCTACTCGCTGCTGACAGGCTACGAAGAACCTCCGGCTGGCTTCCAGGTTCCCGAGGGCGGGCATTACAACCCGTATTTCCATGCCGCTGCCGTCCTGGCGATGCCGAAGCCGCTGTCGGACGGTCAGGTTACCTACGACGACGGTTCGCCGGCGACGGTCGCTCAGTATGCCAAGGACGTTTCCGCGTTCCTCATGTGGGCAGCCGAACCGCATCTGGTTGCGCGCAAGCATACGGGTTTCATGGTCATGGTCTTCCTGCTGATCTTTTCGGGCCTGATCTACCTGACGAAGCGGTCGGTTTATGCAAACAAGGAACACTGAGAGCATTGCTCCCGTGTGAGGAAAAGGCGGTCTTCGGGCCGCCTTTTTTGTTGGTTCCTTCGATCGCAATTGATAGGGTGCGCCGACCTCATAGCCTCTGCAGATATGGAACTTCCATGAACGATACGACTTCGGAGCTTGCTGCCAGCATCCGCTCCATTCCGGACTATCCAAAGCCCGGCATCGTCTTTCGCGACATCACGACGCTTCTCGGCAATCCACGTGCTTTCCGGCGGGCGATCGATGAGCTCGTTCAGCCTTATGCCGGCCTGAAGATCGACAAGATAGCCGGCATGGAAGCGCGCGGCTTCATTCTCGGCGGTGCGGTTGCGCATCAGCTGTCTGCCGGCTTTGTGCCGATCCGCAAGAAGGGCAAGCTGCCGCATGACACCGTGCGGATCGCCTACAGCCTGGAATATGGCGTCGACGAAATGGAGATGCATCGCGATGCCGTGCAGCCGGGAGAGAAGGTGATCCTGGTTGACGATCTGATCGCCACGGGCGGTACCGCGGTCGGTGCGACGCAGCTTCTTCGTCAGATCGGCGCGGAAGTCGTGTCTGCGTGTTTCGTCATCGATCTTCCCGATCTGGGCGGACGCGCGAAGCTTGAGGCGCTTGGCGTCGAGGTTCGCACGCTGGTCGAATTCTCGGGCCACTGAGGCCCGGTCATTCGAATTCCAGGACGCTGCCTTCGAAACGGATGACAGGCGTCCCGTCCGCGATGACGCCCTGCGAAAGGATGGTGTTCAGCCGCATTCCGGGGCGCGAGGCCAGCGGGCGGCTCTTCAGCAATGTGTTGGAGTAGTGGACCTCCTCGCCTGAGAAAACCGGCCGCAGCCATTGCATGTTGCGGAAGCCGGGGGAGGGCCCGAGCCTGGGCGGGGACGATCCCTCGCGCATCAGCCGCGTGCATTCTTCTTCCCAGTACGCCATGAAAACCCGCATCCAGGCTGCGCAGGTATGCCAGCCGGAGGCACAGAGGCTGCCGAACAGGCTCTCCCGCGCCGCATCGCTGTCAAGATGGAAGGGCTGGGGGTCGAAGCGCGTGGCGAAGGCGACGATTCTTTCCGCCGTGAAGACGTAGCTCCCGATATCGGTCTTCTCCCCGAAGACATAGCGTTCCGCCATGATCATGTGCCGACCTCCGGCACCTTGCGCATCGCGAACATGATAGACCCCTCAGACGCACAGACGAGGTCGCCCCTCTGATTGGCAAGTTCATGCCGGAACTTGACGATGCCGACGCCTGGCCTCGATTTCAGGGCCCGCGCCTCCGTGACCGTCGAATGGCCCGCCAGCGTATCGCCAGCCAGCACCGGCTTTCGCCATTCCATGACATCGATGCCGGGCGCACCCTGCGACAGAGAATTGAGGATGAAGCTATCAGTCATCATGCGCATGAACATGGCCGAGGTGTGCCAGCCGGAAGCCGCCAATCCCCCGAGGATGCTGGCGCGCCCGGCGGCTTCGTCCAGGTGCATCGGCTGGGGATCGAACTCACGGGCAAATTCGATTATTTCGGCCGCAGTAACCGTCTTCGGACCGAGGGCGAATGTGCGCCCCGGCTCGAAATCTTCGAACGTGAGCTTCTGATCGGACAAATTCGTCTCCGCTTCATAGGAAGTTTACAAGGATTACAATAGCCTCCGGGGAGGCACAATGATTCCGGCGAGATTTCAAGCATGAGTGGACTAAAGTCGATCCTGGATGATGCCGAGCGGGACGGGCTGATCCCCGTGCAGACCGTCGACCGGCTTTTGCCGTTTCTGCTCGAGCGAGGTGTACGGGTTGACGGTGAGCCGGTTGTGACTACAGGAGAGGACGCGGCGTTTTCGGACACGGAGACGCCGAGCTTCGTGCGCGGCTTCCACGATGTACTGATCACCATCGGCATCGTCGTGGCGCTTTCGGGGCTTTGGGGCCTGGCTTCCGTCTACGCGGTGTTGCCGGCAATCATTTTGTTGGCGGAGGTTCTCGTTCGCAGGCAGAGGCTGGCCTTGCCTGCCGTTGCGCTGACGATCGCGCTTGCAATCTGGACCGTCGTGATGTCGGCAAACTGGCTGGAGGGCCCCCTTACGATTGTCGGGTTAGGCGACAACGAGGCGCTGGCGTTCACGCTCACATTCCCGGCTGTCCTCGGCCTCTTCTATCTGCTTTACCGGGTTCCGCTTGCTCTCGCGCTGTCGATCATGGGGGTGGTTGTCGTCTTGCTGCAGCTCGTTTTGCGTGCCCTCGGCTGGCTGAGCGGCGATCCGCTGTTTGCCGTCAATCATGCCGGCGTGCTGTCGATCACAGCCGTTGTGTGCGCAGTCGGACTTTTTTCGCTTGCCATGCGGTTCGACCTGCGCGATCCGCTTCGCCTTACCGTCAACGCCGACGTTGCTTTCTGGCTGCATCTCGGTGCGGCGCCGGCCTTGCTTTACAGCATCGTCTCGCTGACGGGCCTGAACGACAGCCTGGTTGACACGGTGCAGACGGTGTCCTCCCGCACGCCGGTGGTGGTTGCAACCGTGGCCGCACTGATGCTCGTGGGGCTGATCATCGACCGTCGCGCTTTCGTGACATCCGGGCTCGTGTCGCTCGGGTTTGCGCTCTACGGCATCTTCCGCCAGGGCAATGCGCGCGTCGATACCTATATCTTCGTCACGCTTCTGACTGTGGGTGTCATCGTGCTCGTCATCGGCACCGGATGGATGCCGCTGCGGCGCTTTGTCATGCGCCGGCTACCGGCCGCGATACGCGATAGACTGCCGCCGGCCTAACTGGGACGCGAAACCGCGGTCTCTTGTTGGGCTTGCTCCAGGCGGCAGTCGCCTCTTTTCCGCTTCAGGTGTTAAAGCGGAAGTGGATCACGTCGCCGTCCTGTACAATGTATTCCTTGCCTTCGTCACGACCCTTGCCGGCTTCCTTGGCGCCGACTTCACCCTTGAAATTGATATAGTCGTCATAGGCGATGGTGAAGGCGCGGATGAAGCCGCGTTCGAAGTCGGTGTGGATCACGCCTGCGGCGGCCGGCGCCTTGGTACCACGCACGATCGTCCAGGCGCGTGTTTCCTTGGGGCCGACGGTGAAATAGGTGATCAAGTCGAGGAGGTGGTAGCCGGCGCGGATCAACCGGTCTAGGCCGGCTTCTTCCAGGCCGAGGGCCGACAGGAACTCCACTGCTTCCTCTTCGGGAAGCTGCGCCACTTCGGATTCGATCGCGGCCGAGATGATCACGCATTCAGCGCCCTGTTCCTTGGCCATGACGGCCACGGCTTTGGTGTGCTCGTTGCCCGTGGACGCATCGGTTTCGGCGACATTGCAGACATAGAGTACCGGGTGCGAGGTCAGCAGGTTGAGGCTCTTGAGGATCTCGATGTCTTCGGGTGCGAGCGTCTTCAGGAGCAGGCGTGCAGGCTTGCCCTCGTTGAGCAGCTTGATGACGGCTTCCATGACCGGCAGCTGCGCCAGCGATTCCTTGTCCTTGCTGGCAGCGCGCTTGCGGGTCTGCTCGACACGGCGCTCGAGGCTCTCGAGGTCGGCGAGCATCAGCTCCGTCTCGATCGTGTCGGCATCGCCGACCGGATTGATGCGGCCTTCGACATGGGTGATGTCGTCGTCCTCGAAGCAGCGCAGCACATGTACGACCGCATCGACTTCGCGGATGTTGGCGAGAAACTTATTGCCGAGGCCTTCACCTTTCGACGCACCACGCACAAGACCGGCGATGTCGACGAAGGAGATGCGGGTCGGGATGATTTCCTTGGAGCCCGCGATGGTGGCGAGCTTCTGCATTCGCGGATCGGGAACGGCGACTTCGCCCGTGTTCGGTTCGATCGTGCAGAAGGGATAATTCGCCGCCTGCGCCTGCGCTGTCTTTGTCAGCGCGTTGAAGAGAGTCGACTTGCCGACATTCGGCAGACCGACGATACCGCATTTGAAGCCCATGGCCTGAAACCTGCTGTTCTTGAATTCCTTGGCCGTGCGTATGGGGTAAAAGCCGCCTCCGGGTCAAGCTTTTCGAGCACATCTGTCGTGATCAAAGCGGGTTTCGCTTGAAAGCTGCTCTTGCAGCACAATATAGTTGACGGGCTGAGCGTGCGCTCGCCTTTCCCATGTCATCAACGGGTGGACTTCCGATGAGTGACAACGATGTTGCCCTGAAGCCGAAAATCAAAGCCGAGCCGAAGCTGGAACGCCCCAAGCTCTACAAGGTCATTCTCGTCAATGACGATTTTACGCCGCGGGAATTCGTCATCGCGGTACTGAAGGTGGTGTTCCGCATGAGCGAGGAGACGGGATACCGGGTGATGCTGACGGCGCACAAACTGGGCACCTCCGTTGTCGTCGTGTGCGCCAGGGATATTGCCGAGACCAAGGCGAAGGAGGCGGTGGATTTCGGCAAGGAGGCCGGGTTCCCGCTGATGTTCACCACAGAGCCGGAGGAATAGGCTCCTCAGGAGCGGCGGATCTGGAAACCAGTCTTATCCTGGACGAAGCCGCAACTCTCCTAAAAGCGCAGCGTTTCGGGCTCGTCTGATCCCGTCAGCAGCATGGCCTTGTAACAGCCGGCATCCCAGGCCGCATTGACGGCGTGCCGGATGAGCGCGCCACCATGGCCGAGCTTTCGATGGTCGCGATGCGTGACGACGTTTTCGATCAGGGCATAGGACGCACCGTTTCGCGTCAGGTTCGGGACGACGATCAGCGTCACCGTGCTTGTCGGCGCCTCATCGAGATGGCCGAGGAAGACGGTCATGCCCGGCTGAGCCAGGATGGCGGCGAAGCGGTCGTTGGCCTTGGAGCGTTCGAGCGCAGGATCGTCGGGATTGAGATGCCGATAGAGTTCGAGCAGGTCTCTAAGGTCATCCGCCACGGCCGCGCGGATCGAAAACGTCGGTTCGGCCACCGGTCACTCTTCCTTCTTGCCGAACATCCTCTTCAGCATGTCGGCCATGGGGCCGCTCGCGGGCAGCTTCGGCTGGCCGTTGTTGCGCGCCTGGCGGATGTGCGACTTTCCGGCCGGCTTCTTCTCGGCCTTCGGCTTTTCTTCTTCGGTCTTGCCGCCGACTGCAAGCGCCAGCTTGTTCATGAGCTGCGAATCTTCCTTTCGCACCAGCATGTCGGCATTGTCTGCGAGGGCATCGAGGAGCGGTTCGAGCCATTCCCGATCGCCCTTGGCGAAATCGCCAAGCACGTGATGCTGCACCATTTCCTTGACGCCGGGGTGACCGATGCCGAGCCGCAGGCGGCGGTATTCCTTGCCGCAATGGGCGTCGAGCGATTTGATGCCGTTGTGGCCGCCATGGCCGCCGCCGGTCTTGACGCGAGCCTTGCCCGGCAGCAGGTCGAGTTCGTCGTAGACGGCGACCAGATCGGTGGCCTCCAGCTTGTAGAAACGCATAGCCTCGCCGACGGATTCGCCCGAGAGGTTCATGTAGGTCTGCGGCTTGATCAGAAGCACTTTCTCCCCGGCGATCTCGCCCTCGGCGATTTCCGCCTTGAACTTCTTCGACCACGGCGAAAAGCTGTGCCGGCGATGGATGGCGTCGACGGCCATGAAGCCGATATTGTGGCGGTTGCCGGCGTATTTTCCGCCGGGATTGCCGAGGCCCGCAATGATCAGCATGGCTCGTTTGTTCCTTGCAAAATGCTCTAGGCGTTCACCACCGCGAAACGACGGCAAAGTCAAGCACAAGAAGCAGGCAGGTCGGCAGGAAAATCAGTCCGAAGGGTGCAGACCGTAATTCGCGAAGATGGCCTTCTGGGTGCCATCGGCAATCAGCTTGTCGAGAGCCGCCTGCATCTTCGAAAGCAGATCGCCCGGAAAACCCTTCTCGCAAGCAATTCCCATCAGTTGGGAGGACAGCACCGCGACCTTTTCCAGGGGTTGTTCCGTCTTCAGCCTGTCGAAATAGATCTCGGATATCGGCATCATGTCGATACGGCCGTTGAGAAGCTTGCGAAGCGTCGCGTTGAAGTCGGTCGCGACGTCCAGTTTGGCGAAGCCCTTCTCTTTCAGAACCGTCTCGGTATAGTCCTCACGCTGGGTTCCGATCGTGTATTTCTTGGCCTCCTCAAGATCCATGGTGGATATGCCGGAGCCGGACTTTGTGATCAGGATGTTGTTGTCGATCAGCAACGGCTCGACCCATTTGAACATCGGATCGCGCTTGGCGTTGTGCGCTGTGGTGAAGACGCAGGTCATCGGCGTGGTCTGGGCGAGGCTGTAGGCGCGTGCCCAGGGCATCATCTCGACCGTGTAACCAATGCCGGCGGCGGCCATCATCGTGTCGATCTGGTCGATCGATGCGCCCTTCATCGCCTTGCCGTCGCGATAGCTGAAGGGTGGGTATTCTTCCGTCAGCAGGCTGACGGTCGCAGCACCGGCCGAGGTAAAGGAAGGGAGGCACAGAAGGGCAAGGAGCAGCAGGCGTTTCATCATGTTGCCTTCCTGGTTGCGTTTACGAAGCGCGGGCGACCGCAAGTTTTACGACGGTCAACTGGTCGATCAGCTGCTCGGCATTCTGAGGGCGGTGGAAGAGATACCCTTGGCCGTAGTCCAGGCCCATTTCGCAGAGCGTCCGGCATTCCTCTTCGCTTTCGATGCCTTCGGCGATGACCGTGCAGTCCATTTTGTGGGACAGGGTTGTGATGCTCTCCACCAGCATGCGGCTCTTGTGGCGCACCTCCGCGTTGGCATCGTTGATCGAACGTGTGAACGACTGGTCGATCTTGATGATATCGACTGGAAAGCGGTTGAGATAGCTCAGCGACGAATAGCCTGTTCCGAAGTCATCCAACGCGATGCGGCAGCCGAAGCGGCGCATTTCGCCGACGATCGTGCGGATCGCCGGGTTATTGTGCATCAATACGGCTTCCGTGATTTCGACGACAATGCGCTCGGGGCGGATGCCATGGCGACCCAGCAGGGAGGCGAGGCGCGCGGGCAGGGCGGGCTCAAACTGCAGTGGCGAGAAATTGATGGCGAGATAGCTCTCCTGCATGCCGGACAGCTTCGAGATCCTGGCCAGGTGGGCGATTGCCTTTTCCATGATGACGTTGCCGACGCGGACGATCTTCGACGTCTCCTCGGCGACGTTGACGATCGCTGCCGGCGCCATCAGTCCCTTCTGGGGATGGTTGAGGCGCATCAGCGCTTCAAATCCTGCGATCCCACGGCCGTTGAGGTTTACGATCGGCTGCAGATAGGCCTCGAACCAATCCTCAGTTAGGCCGGTCTCGATGCAGTTTTCGATCTCCGCGCGAGCGCGGGCATGATCGAGCATGCTGTTGTCGAACAGCTGCGCGCCATTCTTGCCATCACGCTTCTTTGCATACATGGCCATGTCGGATTTCTGCAGCAGTTCGGCGGCGTTGGCGGCATGACGCGGATAGATCGCGATACCAACGCTGGCGCTCAGGTGCAGGTCGGGGCCGAAGGGGTCGCGGAATATCGAGGCGATCTGCTCGGCCATGGCATTTGCACGCCGGGCGGCGTCCTTTGCCGGCAGCAGGATGGCGAATTCGTCGCCACCCAGGCGAGCTGCCTCGTCGGACGGCGCGAGATGGGCTTTCAGCCGGTCGACGAATTCGCGCAGTGCCTTGTCGCCTTCGGCATGGCCGAGATTGTCGTTGATCCACTTGAACCGGTCGAGGTCGACGAAGAGGCAGGCGAGTTCCTGGCCGGCGGTGTCGGCTTCGCGGATCTTTCCATCGAGGGCATGCTCGAAGCCCTGCCGGTTGAGGAGGCCGGTCAGGTGGTCGCTGATGGCCTGACTGTGGTTTCTTGCTTCGGATGCCTTGAGTTCCGTGACGTCGGTCATCACCGAAAGCGACAGCAGGTCGTGACCGCCCGTGGCCGCCTTGGATTCCAGGATCAGCACGTCCATGACACGACCGTCGGCGCAGAGGAATTTGACCGTAACGTCGAAGGCCGCAGCGTTTTCAATCTCATCCTTGCGATTTTGAAAGCTCTCACGCGTGCTGGCTGTGACCAGATCGATGAACCTGCGGCCGATGACGTCCGACCGTTGGTAGCCGGTGGCAACGAGCCAGTAGTCGCTCACGGCGGTGATGCGATCGTCCTCATCCAGCGAGAAGAGCATGGCCGGGGTGAGGCCGTAGATATCGATTGCGCGGCGATGAGCGAGCTTCAGTTCTCTCTCCTCGCTTTCCAGCTTGGACTGCATTTCGTTGAAGCTATTGGCGAGCCGGCCCATCTCGTCGTTGGAATGCCAGTCGACGTGATGGCGCGAGCCCAGTTGGCCCGTCGCTTCGATGGCTGCGATCAGGCGCATCAGCGGCCTGATGATGAAAATGCGGTTGCCGATGAGTGCCGCACTGAAAACGGTGAGAACGGCGAAGACGAAGATCGACATGAAGACGATCTCTTCACTCTTCAGGCCTGAGAAGAGGCCGAGGGCGGGATAGAAAACAGAGATGCTGCCGAGGTTTTTCGGGCCGTCGATCGTGTTGTAGATGATGGCGCGCGAAACCTGCACCAGCTCGCCACGGAACGATTTCGGTATGGTCGATTGCGTGACGTCGAGCTGGCCGGACTGATCCCGGACCTGGACCTTGACGATTGCGCCTTGCGAAACGACGGTCGCGCTGATCTGCGCAACGCTGTCCTCATCGAGATCCCAGAGAGGCTTTGCCAGTGCCTGAGCATTGGCAACGAGAAGAACGGAGATGTGATCGCGGATCTCTTTCTCTGCGCGTTCGGAGGACAGAAAGAGAAACAGAACAAATAGAGGCGCGACGAAGAGAAGCAGTGCCCCGCAAACGATTGCTAGAAATCTATTCTGAACGGAATTGTGCATGTGTTCCGTTTTCTCCCTGCCGCATTCTTTGCCGCTCGCTGCCGCCACAGCATTCCTCGCAAACGGTTCCAAATGCTTCCACGAAATGTATTAAATGTTGCTGAAACGGCCCCTTTTGCCCAAATGAAAAGGCCCGCCTTCAGGAGAAAGCGGGCCTTATGCTTTACAAATTGTTGGAAGCTATCAGGCTTCAGCTTCGCCAGCTTCTTCTGTGCTTTCGACGCCCGCTGCCGGAGCAATGATCGTCGCAATCGTGAAGTCGCGGTCGATAACCGTGGTCACGCCCTTTGGCAGGGTGACATCGGAAATGTGGATGCTGTCGCCGATCTTCTTGCCGCTGAGGTCAATGTTGAAGAATTCGGGAATCGCATCAGCCGGGCAATGAACTTCGATCTCGTGGCGAACGATGTTCAAAACGCCACCGATCTTGAGGCCCTGGGACTTTTCTTCATTGATGAAGTGAACCGGGATCTCGACGGTGACCTGGGTGTTTGCCGAAACGCGCAGGAAGTCTACGTGCATCGTGAAGTCGCGAACCGGATCGAGCTGGTAGTCCTTCGGCAGAACCTTGAACTTCTTGCCGTCGACCTCGATCGTTGCAACGGTGGTCATGAAACCGCCGGCGTGGATGCGCTTCGTCACCTCATTGGTGCTGAGAGCGATAGAAATGGGGGCCTGCTTGTCACCATAAATGACAGCGGGAATTAAACCGTTGCGGCGAAGTTCACGGGCGGACCCCTTACCAACCCGTTCGCGCGCCTCGGCCTTGAGCTCGTAGCTTTCGTGGCTCATGACTTTTCCTTCCGAGGTTATTTGGAGAGCCCCGCGGCGGCAAAAGCCTGTCGCGGAACTGGAGGCGGGTTTCCCCATCCTCATCCGCGTTGCCTCCAAGGGTGTCTGCGCGGACGCGTGCGCTATAGTATAGTTGTGCTGCAAAGGCAAGCGATGGCCGGCCTTCGAGTGTATCCACATCCCGGCAAGCCGTTGGCGAGCGGTCGTTGTGTCAGAGAATCCAGAGTTGCATAGCGTTGTCAACGTTTAACCATATGAACGGAATTCATGCGCAGTTAAGGAATGCTACTGTCCGCAACGCTATGAAGAGCCGACATCAACACGGTCCTTCAGCATGCTCCGCATCATTTCCTGTATCGCCGTCGAACACAGCCTGCCGCATCTGCTTTTCGCAACGGCCATTTGCGTCCTCGGTTCGCTGCTGACGGTCCGGCTCTTTTCCAAGGTAAGACGAACCCAGGGCCTGCAGAGGGTCAACTGGCTGTTTCTGTCCGGGTTTGTCGGTGGAGCGACGATCTGGACCACGCATTTCATCGCCATGCTCGGCTATCATGCGCCAACGCTGACCGGTTATGAGCCGGGAATGACGCTGCTGTCGCTCTTCATCGGGATCAGCTCTGCAATGATCGGGTTCAGTATTGCCTCCGTGCGCCGCGAGAGAACTGCACTGATCGAGGCCGGCGGCGTGATTGTCGGCCTTGGCGTCGCGGCGATGCATTATGTCGGGATCGCCGGTTTCAAGGTTGCGGGGGATATCGAGTGGAGCAGGTCTTATGTCCTTGGCTCCCTGATCACCGCCGCCGTTTTCGGCGCGCTGGTGACGAACCGCGTCGCCCGGCCCACCACACGCTTCAGCAAATGCGGCGCAGCGCTTCCGCTGATCCTCGCCATCGTGTCCACGCATTTCGTCGGCATGGCCGGCATGACGGTCGTGCCCGATGCGGCTGTTTCCGTTCCTGCTGAAATCCTCTCCGTCGGGATCATGACCAGCCTCGTGGGGGCGGTGATGATCATCATCCTTCTGCTCGGCGCCTCGACCTACATCATCGACATGCAGTCGACCGTGGCCGCGGTTGCGCGCTACCGGCATCTGTCGCTTCACGATCCGCTGACCCATCTGGCGAACCGGGCAGCATTGAACGAACATCTCCCGGCGCTGACCAAAAGCCTTGGCGGCCTGGCGGACAGTATCGCAGTCCTTTGCTTCGATCTCGATCGGTTCAAGGAGATCAACGATGTGCACGGCCACGCAGCCGGCGATGCGGTGCTGCGCGCGATAGGAGAGCGATTGACCGCCGTGAACGGGAAGGGGCAATTTGCGGCTCGCGTCGGCGGCGACGAGTTCGTTGTCGTCATGCGCGACCACATTGCACGGTCCGAAGCTCCGGCGTTGGCGCAGCGCTTGCTCGATGAAATCGAGCGGCCGGTGGAGTGGCAGGGTCAGTCTCTTTGCGTCGGATCCAGTATCGGCATCTCCAGCTTTCCGGACCGGGCCCAGACGATCGACGATCTGCTTTCGCAGGCGGATGTCGCCATGTACCGGGCAAAGACGACGGTCGGCGGCAGCATCTGCTTCTATGATCCCTCAATGGACGAAGCTGCGCGCGCGCGCAGCGCCTTGGCGATCGAGATGCGCGAGGGCCTGAAGCGCAACGAGTTCCTGCTGTTTTACCAGCAGCAGAACGACACTGTCAGCCGCGAGGTGGTGGGACTGGAGGTGCTGTTGCGGTGGCGCCATCCGACGCGCGGATATGTTTCTCCGAGCGAATTCATTCCGATCGCGGAAAAGACGGGTTTCATCATGGAGCTCGGCGAATGGGTTCTGCGCACGGCCTGTGCTGAAGCCGCGACCTGGAGGAACCCGCTGCGCATTGCCGTGAACGTCGCGGCGCAGCAGCTGGCCGACAGCCGCCTGCCGCAGATCGTTCACCAGATACTCATGGAAACCGGACTTGCGCCATCGCGCCTGGAACTGGAGATCACCGAAACCGGCATCGTTGCTGACCATGCGCATGCGCTGAACGCGATCCGTCGCCTGAAGGCGTTCGGTGTCAGAGTGGCAATGGACGACTACGGTACCGGCTATTCATCGCTCTCGACCCTGCAAAGCTTCCCGTTCGACAAGATCAAGATCGACCGCGCCTTCGTCGATGGTGTCGTTACCAACAAGCAGTCGGCGGCCATCGTGCGCTCCACCCTCATTCTTGCACAGAGCCTCGACATTCCGGTTCTCGCCGAGGGTGTGGAGAGGGAGGAGCACATCGAGTTCCTGCGCCGGGAGGGCTGCCTGCAGGTACAAGGTTTCCTGTTTGGCAAGCCGGCCCCGCGTCAGGACATCGAGGCGATTGTGAACGGGCGGTCCGTGGCAGCCGACAACGGGCCACGGGACGCCGCAGCCTGAGCATCGGGCCCGGGCTGACGGGTTGACATCGAACTTCAGCGACTTCACATGTGCGATGAACGCCAAGGGGGAATCCGGCATGAAGCTCAATGCCATAACAGTCACGGGTGCCATCGTTCTCGGGTTGCTGTCGACAGGGCAGGCGGCCGAGATCAATCAGCAGGGCGCAAGCGACATCGAGAGAAATCTGACGAAGCTGCTGCCGAAGCAATTGAGCAGGGATGGTTTTGTCACCGTCAATCCCGCCGGCAGCCGCTACGAGATCATCTACGATCTCGAAAAGCTGCTGAAGAACATTAATCCCGCCGATTTTGCCATCAGCGGCCTCGCCCCGTGGTCGATCTTCGCAACGCCGCAGGATGGCGGCCTCTGGAAGATCGAGGGCGACAATTCCCTCAATGCCACAGGTCATTTTTCGGCAGCCGGCCAGCCAAAGACCGACTTCACATACACGGTGGATTCGCTGATCTTCAGCGGCCTGTTCGATCCGGCGATCAGTTATCTGCGCTCCGGCGATTTCTCGTCCAAGGCGGTGCGGTTTTCGTCGACGACGGATGCTGAGGAGGTCAGCGTCGCTGCTGACAGTTCGAACTACAAGCTTACCTCCTCGGATAGCGCATCCGCCGGGCGAACGAACTTCGCAGGCAGCGGAACATTCCAGGCTTTTGTCGAGACGGTCAGTGGCCGGAACGTTCCACCAGTCGAAATCCGCGCCGACACGGTCGATTTTGCGGCTGCGGTGAATGGTGTGGCTGCCAAGGAAATCCGCGATATCGTCGTCTTCGTGCTTGATCACGCTGACGAAAAGAAGCTTCGCCGAGCCGATAGTGAAGCGCTGAAGAGCCTGCTTCGAAAGGCTTTCCCATTGATGACCAGCCTCAATGAAACGATCAGTCTCAACAATCTGACAGTATCGAACGTTGCCGGGAACGGTGGCGCAAAGACGTTGGACTATACGGTCGCAATGAGCGGGCCGAGCAATGCCACGCGCTTCGATATCGGCATGGCGGCACAGCAGATCAGCGTCGACAGTTCGCTGGTGCCGGCAGCCTATTCGGCCTTTGTTCCCAATTCGCTTCAGGTGCAGCTGGCTCTACCTGACATAGACCTCGCGGCCTTCGGCGACGAGCTTCTGAAGGTCGATTTCTCCAAGCCCACATCCGACCGGGACAGCGAGAAGGCGTTCGAGAAGCTCATCGAAGGGCACGATTTCGTCGTCGCGTTTCCGAAGATTGCAGTCGTCTCGAGCGTCTACGATGCCGATATCTCAGGCGAGATTCGCGGCGATCCGAAGACGCAGAAGGAATACTCCATGAAGGCGTCGATCCTGGCGCGTGACTTCGACAAGACCATCGCAGCCGTCCAGGAGTTGGCCAGGACCAATCCAGATCTCAACCAGGTCTCCTTCGGGCTGATGATGGCCAAGGGCTTTGCCAAGGCGGACGCTGACGGGCGCCAGCGGTGGGATATCGACATCGCGCGTAGCGGCGCCATTACGATCAATGGACAGGTGGTCAAAGGCGCTGAGTAAACGGGCAGGTGCGGCGCTCGCAATGGGCGCAGCCTTGTCCCTTGCGGGGGCGGCGCGGCAGGTTCATTGTACACCGCTGGCGTCCGCCCAGCATGAACGTCGAGACTGAACGGCGCGTGGCGTCTCAAGGTCGGTTGCATGAAGTGTACCGCCTGCGGTTTTGCGATCGAGAGCGGCTTTGCGTTCTGCCCGAAATGCGGCGCACGGCAAGCGACCACATGTGCCGTGTGCGGCGAAGCTTGCCAGCCTGATTTCGCCTTCTGCCCGAAATGCGGGACCGCAATCGGCGGTTCGTCCGTGCGCGCGCGCGGCGGAGACGCCATCCCGCCAGGTCAACCGGTTCCGCCGGCGCTCGACGAAGGCGCCGATCGCCGGCCGTTGACCGTGCTCTTCGCTGATCTGTGCGGCTTTACCACACTCAGCGAGAAGACCGATCCAGAGGTCATGCGGGCCCTGCAGAACGACGTCTTCGAAGAACTGACGCACGCAGTCGAGGCCTATGGCGGTTTCGTCGACAAGTTCGTGGGCGACGCCTTGCTGGCGCTCTTTGGAGCGCCGACGGCGCATGAGGACGATCCCGACCGTGCCTTGCGCTCAGCGCTCGAAATGATGGCAGGCGCCGAGCGCGTCGGTCGCCGGTGGCCGGCGCTGGAGGGTGTTCCCCTGCAATTGCATATCGGCATCAATACCGGGCCGGTCGTCACGGGCGGCTTCGGCGCGTCGTCGTCGCGCTCCTATTCCGTGACCGGCGATACCGTGAATACCGCCCAACGTCTCCAATCGATGGCGCATGCAGGGGCAATCCTGGTGGGGCCGATGACCCATCGGATGACGCGACATGCGTTCGCCTTCGAGAGCCTTGGCGCGCAGGCGCTTCGCGGCAAGAGCGGCGATGTCGAGGTGCATCGGCTGGTCGGACCGTTGGAGACACCGTACTCCGTGCGCGGATTGGAAAGCCTCGGGCTGCACGCCGACCTCGTCGGGCGAGATGCCGAACTCCTGCGGATGACCGATTGCCTGGAGCTTGCCTGCGGCGGGGGCGCGCAGCTTGTCCAACTCGTCGGGGAGGCGGGGATCGGAAAATCGCGGCTGGTCAAGGATTTCCTGGAGCGGCTTCCCGGCGAGACTCGGTTTCAGCATGTCGTTGTCAGGCGTGCCGTCTGCTCGCCGCTCGGGGAGCAGTCCTATGGCATGTTGGCGTCCGTGCTGCGCAGTGCCTATGGGATTGCCGACCGCGAGAACCCTCAGAGAACGGTGGAGCTGCTCACATCGGGACTGCGAGATCTACATTTTCCCGATGAGGATGTCGCCGGTTTGACGCCTCTGCTCTTCTGCGTCTTCGGCTTCGGCGATCCGGGCGAGGCGCTTCGCCATTTGGAGCCGGAAAAGCTGCGGCGTCAGATCCTCTATGCCACGCGCACGATCATCGAACGGCGCCTGTCACTCAGCCCGCTTCTGCTCGTCGTGGAAGACCTGCACTGGGCCGACGCCGCCTCCATCGAGACGCTGCGCTTCGTACTCGACAGGCTCGAGCGGGCACGTCTGATGATGTTGACAACGGGCCGTTCGTCTGAAGAGAGCGAAGGTCTGGCGTCCAGCCGAACCAGCCGCACGGTCTTGCGGCTCGGGCCACTGTCGCCGGAAGACAGTCAAAAGCTGCTCACGCAATTCTTCGGCGCCGGGAGTGCAGTTCCCGCCACCATGCGGTCACGCATCCTGATGCGTGCAGGCGGCAATCCATTGTTCATCGAAGAGATCGTCCGGGGCTTGATCGAGACCGGCATCGTCAGGCTCGACGGCGAGGGATGGAGCGTTGTGGGTGCTGAAATGGGGACGGAGATTCCCATGAGCCTGCAGGCGATGCTCCTGGCGCGTGTGGACCGCCTACCTTCGGACGTGAAGCGACTTGCACAGGAGGCCGCTGTGATCGGACCACGTTTCGAGGACGCGCTGCTGCGGGCGGTCACGTGCGAACCCGCCCGCGTCGAACCCTGCCTCGATTTTTTGTGCGAGGCGGAAATTCTGGAAGACGTCGGTCGCGATCCTGCGAAAACCGCCGGCTCCTATCGGTTTACCCAGGCGATGTTGCATGACGTCATCTACGGAAACCTCCTGCTGCAACGGCGCAGGGAGTTGCATGCCCGCATAGGGCACGCCATGGAGACCCTGCATCAGGGGGCGCCGTTGCGGCTCGAGGATATTGCGTTGCTCGGCCGGCACCTGTGTCTCGCCGGTGAGATAGACAGCGGCGCCCGTTACCTGACGGCGGCGGGCGATCTGGCCCGCAAGACCTATGCGAACGATGACGCCATTCGCCTCTACCGCGAAGCGCTTGCGGCTATCGCCGACAATGCCGCGATCCTGCCGCAGAGGCTTGACCTGCTTGAGCGGCTTGCCGACCTCTACGGTCCCGCCGGAGACCGGGACAATGCACGCAATCACTATGGGCTGGCGCTGGCGATCTTCCGTGATGCCGCCAACCTGCCCGCGGCTGCGAGAATCCTGCGCAAGCTTGGGCGCCTCCGTCTGGACGCGGGCAGGAGGGATCTCGCCGATGCCGATTTCGCCGAGGCCGCCTTGCTGCTGAGCCGGTGCGACGCGCCGATCGAGCTTGCGCATCTCTTGCAGGAGCGTGGGCATCTTGCCTTTCGCATGGGCGATCAACGCGCAGCCGCACGCTGCGCCGATGAAGCGCTTGCCTGCCTCGATGCATCCGATTGCGCGACCGCGGAGGCGGCGCAGGTGCGCGCGGAGGCGCTGAACACCAAGGGGGTAGCACTCGCCCGCCTCGGACATCACCGCGACGCCGTGCGCGAGGTCGAGCGAAGTCTTGAGGTTGCCGAGAAGGCGGAATTGCTGAGTGCGGCCTGTCGTGCCTACGCCAATCTCGGGGTGCTCTACACGATCGTCGATCCGGCGCGTGCGATAAAGGTCTGCCGGCAAGGCCTTGAAGTAGCCACGCATATCGCCGATCTCGCCTTCCAGGCGCGCCTCTATGCCAACCTTGCGGTCGCCTGCTGCACGTTCACGGATAATTGTGCCAAGGAGGGCGTGCCGGCCGCCGAGAGGGCGATCGAGATCGACCGGGCGCTCGACCAGCGGGATCATCTGGCGGTGCCGCTGATCGTGCTTGGGCAGATCCATCAATGTCATGGCCAGCCGAAACTGGCGCGCGACTATTACGAGGAAGCGCTGAAGGTAGCATCCGAAATTGGCGAGCCGCAACTGCTGTTTCCATGCTATGATGGGCTTGCGACGCTGAACCTGGAAAACGACGATATGGCCGAGGCCGAGCGGTTCTTTACGCTGGCTCAGGATGTCTGCGCCAAACACGGTCTGGATCCGGATGCTTTGGTGGTGTTGCCCTTTCTTGACTGAACGAACGCCGCTGGCAGTTCGATGCGCGCCGGCGGGCGGCGCCTAGAAACCTATCCCCACCGACGCACAGTGCGCCTGGCGAACATCGAAGGAAGATAACATGCCGGAGATCCAGAGCGACAGACCCTTGCAGCCGGGCGATCGCGCCCCCAACGTCATTCTCGACGCGATCACGCGCCAGGGCAAAATATCGATAGACGATTTTCGTGGGCAGAAGCCGGTCCTGGTCGGGCTGTTTCGCGGTTTGCACTGCCCGTTCTGCCGACGGCAGATCGCCGCCATGGCAAGTCTGGCGGGAGACCTGCACGAGAAGGGCGTGGAAAGCCTGACGATCGTCAACACGCCGATTGAGCGCGCGCGCCTCTATTTCCGCTATCATCCTGTTCCCAATCTGCTCGCGGCGTCGGATCCCGACCGGATATCGCACCGCGCCTTCGGCCTTCCGAATATCGAATTTACGGAGTCCGAGACGGCTTGGCCCTACAAGGTCAGTCTCGATGCGCTCAGTGCCATGCGTCTCGAGATGCCCGAACTGCCGGAGCCGATGGGTGTGATGGCAGCCACCGAATATCTCGATACGGCGGACGGCTACGAATTTACGGATGAGGACCGCAGCATGATCGCCACCGGCGAGGGGCAGCTCATCGGCGAATTCCTGCTCGACCGGGACGGTGTCGTCCGTTGGTGTTTCACGGAGGTCGTCGACGACGGGCGCCGCCTGTTCGGCGTTCCGGCTCCCCAAGAGGTCATGTCCGCGGCATCGCATATTGCCGCATAGCCGCTCGTCTCATGCAGGCGCGATGACGGAAACGGTCGCCAGCGTCACCACCGGAGTGTGTCTCAACGGAAGCACTGACCGTTCTGCCTCACGGGCGGCATTGGCCCTGACCGACAATGCGGAACCCGCTGTTGTCCGCTTCGCAGGCATTCGGGAAGGTTCGCGTCTGCCGTCCGCGCTGGCCGCAGACCGGCCTGTATTCGCGGGTGCAGACGCCTGCGGGGCGGTCGGGCCGAGGCGGTTCTGGGCGGGGCGGCGGCGTGATCGGCGGCTGTCTGCGGCATTCGCCGTGGCCGATGATCTGGAACCCTTCGCTACGGGCCTGACAGGCATTGCCGAACGTCTGTGTGCGCGGGCCACGCTGGCCGCAGACCGGCGCATACTCCATGGTGCACATTTGCGCCTGAGGCGGGCGAGGGCGCGGCGGCGGCCGCGAATAGCCGGGGTCGATATCGGCGGTGCATGCTGAGAGCACGGGCATCAGAAAAAGCAGCGCGAGCTTTTTCGGCGTTGTGAAACCGACAAGCATTATCGTTTCCCCCTTGCTGCTGGATTTCGTCTCATTCCTAGCCGAAGGTTTGATCAGGAGAAAGCGCAAAGCGCTGCAATTATTCGTAGATCTGCGATGGCTCAGTCAAAGAGGCTGGAAACCGATTCTTCCTGGCTCGTGCGGTTGATCGCTTCACCGATGAGGCTACCGGTGCTGACCACACGGATGTTGTGGGCAGACAGCACTGCGGTCGTCGGCTGAATGGAGTCGGTGATCACCAGCTCCCGAAGCTTGGAGGAGGTGACGCGGGTCACGGCACCGCCCGACAGCACGCCGTGCGTGATATAGGCGGTGACGCTGGTCGCGCCATTCTTCAGCAGCGCCTCTGCGGCGTTGACCAGGGTGCCGCCGGAATCGACGATATCGTCGATCAGGATACAATCCTTGCCGGTGACGTCGCCGATGACATTCATGACTTCGGATTCACCGGGGCGGTCGCGGCGCTTGTCCACGATCGCCAGCAGACAGTCGAGCCGCTTGGCAAGCGAACGGGCGCGGACGACGCCGCCAACGTCCGGCGATACGACCGTGACGTTGCTGATGTCGTAGTTTGCCTTTATGTCGCGCGACAGGATCGGCACGGCATAGAGGTTGTCCGTCGGAATGTCGAAGAAGCCCTGGATCTGGCCGGCATGCAGGTCGAGCGTCAGGACGCGATCGGCACCGGCCTCGGTGATCAGGTTCGCRACGAGCTTGGCAGAGATCGGCGTGCGCGGTCCGGGCTTGCGGTCCTGACGAGCGTAGCCGAAGTAGGGGAGAACTGCCGTGATGCGGCGTGCCGAAGATCGGCGCATCGCGTCGATCATAATCAGCAGTTCCATCAGGTGGTCGTTGGCAGGAAACGAGGTAGACTGCACAAGGAAGACGTCCTCGCCGCGCACGTTTTCCTGGATTTCCACAAAGATTTCCTGATCGGCAAATCTTCTGACGGTGGCTTTGCCTAAAGGCACATTGAGATAGTTGCAGATCGCTTCGGCGAGATGCCGGTTCGAATTGCCTGCGAAAACCTTCATCTTGGTCCGCCTGTTACCTGCTGATAGCCGCGCTTTTTAGCCAGCTTGTTCCCGAATGCAAGCGCAAAGGCGCCACAAGCGTCCTTATTTCTAAAAAGCCTGTGGCTTAGCCACCGCGAGCTTCACGCCAAGAGGAGAACTCGGTGATCGTCTTCGACGCAATCTGCTGCATGACGGAGGCGGGGACGGCGGCCCATGGATCCTGCGCCGCCGACGGCACGCTCTCCTGTCCCTGTATGCGGTGCAGGCGGGCGCCGCCGTTGTCCAGCACGTCCCAGACGTAGACGACCGTTACCTTGCCGCTGTCTGAGAAGGCTGAGAGATAGCCTTTCAGAATGTAGGAGCTGCTGTTGTCATTGGAGCTCTTGATCGAAAGGCCGTGCGAACGCGCCTCGGTGCCGAGTTGCCGCGACAACGGGGTTACGGCCTGGACCGGAGCGCCGATGATGGGCAGGAAACGCACGGTCGTGCCATGGCTTGTGCCCGCACTCAGCATCGCGGTCTGGTGTTGCTGTGCCGGCGGCTGCCGCGCCGGCTGCTCCACCATGTCCTGTTCTTCTGCTTCGGCGTTCGAGACCGGTTCCGAAAGCGTCTTGCTCTGGATCGGGGCGGATGCTGCAGGCGAGCGGGCGTCGCCATCGAGAGCCAGTACCTGCGCATCCATCGTCGTGGGAGGCGCGCCGGTGCCCTGCCTGTATGTCTGCTGGACATAGGCCGGATGGTATCCGCCTTGCTGGGGCTCGGCTGCGAATGCCTGCCTGCGCGGCGCCGTTCCCGCCATTCGTTCGACGTCGCGCTGGCTCACGGGAGACGAGCGGACGCTGCCTGACGTGTCGCCGATGTCGACCAGCGGGGTCAGGGCATCGGTGGTGTTGCAGGCAGATAGCAGGGTTAGGCAGGCCATGAGCGTGGGCGCCGTCGCAACTCGCGTCATCCCTCGGTTCGTCCTTCCCTCATGCGCGTGCCAGCCCCTGCCAACTTTATGACGGTCGGCGCTGGCCCGTGTCAATTGCGGATTCTTGGCCGGGACGCTTTACGTCATGCATTGAGGAAGTCCAACGGATGACGGGAAAGCGCTTTTGGCGTTCCCTCGGTCGTCCGATAGGTCTGACCAAGCGTCATTGCCGTTCCCGTATCGGAGTCCATGATGATCATGTGGACGAAGAGCGACATATCCGCCTCGATCGGCTGCGGGTTCCCGACGTGGAACATCTGGTGCTCCATCCATGACGGCGAGAAACGTGCGCCGAGCGAATAACCACAGGCATTGAGGCGATGGCGGGCAAGCCCTCGCTCGTCCATGATCTTGGAATGCATGTCGAAGACGTCACCAAACGTATGGCCCGGCTTCAGGACGGTTTCGATCGCCTGGATGGTTTCGAGGCAGGCATTGTAGAGCTCGCGATGACGATAGGCCGGTTCGCCGACGACGATCGTGCGCATCATCGCCGCGTGGTAGTGCGCATAGGCACCCGCCCATTCGAGCGTCAGCTGGTCGTTGGAATCGAGCTTCCGCCGTCCGGCCTTGTAGCGGCAGAGGAGAGCATCCTGCGCCGAGCCGATGATGAACTCGTTGGCGGGATAGTCGCCACCACCGGCAAACACCGCCCCTTGCATGGCGGCGAGAATATCGGCCTCGTCCGCGCCGGGCTTCGTGAGCGCGATCGCTGCATCGAGCGCATCATCGGCCAGTGCTGCCGCGCGTTCTACATATTCCATTTCAGCCGGGCTCTTGATCAGGCGCAGGCGGCTGACGAGGTAGGAGGCATCGACGACCTGGCCGAAGGCCGCGAGCTGCGCGTCGAGCAGGCGGGCGACACGGCCGGTCATGCCGTGCGTGTCGTATTCGATGCCGATACGGGCGCCCAGCAAGTCCATTTCGACCAGCAGGTTCTTGAGGTCGACTGTCGGATCGGCGTTCACTCGGTCGACCCAAATGTGAATGTTCTCCAGGATCGATGTCTGCCTGGCCTGACGCAGATCGGCAGAGCGTGTGATCAGGGCCATCGTGCCGTCGGATTTGACCACCAGGGTCTGGAAGAAGCAGTAGCCGAAGGTATCGTAGCCGGTCAGCCAGTACATGCTCTCCTGGGCGAAGAGCAGGACAGCGTCGAGCTTTTCTTCCTGCATCTTTTCCGTCAGGCGCGCGAGGCGGCTGGCGAATTCGGGCTTTTCGAAGTGCAAGGCCATAGCGCTCAAATCTCCCTAATGGCAATCGCAGAAATCTGCCGGCCATAGTCCGGTTCTTGTTTATGCGTCGTGCGCCGATAGGAAAAGAAACGCTCGCTATCGGGGTAGGTGCAGAGCCCCAGGCTTTCGGCCCGGACGCCTGCGGCGAGCAGCCGGTCGACGGTGAGCGCGGGAAGGTCGAACATTGCATGCCCGGCTTTCGGCGATACTGTGAAGTACTGCTCGTATGCCTTGCTCTGGCTGACGAAGCGGTCGACGAATTCGGGGCCGACCTCGTAGCTCTGACGGCTGATAGACGGTCCAAGGCAGGCGACGATCGCCTCCCGCCTGGCGCCAAGCGTCTCCATCGCATCGATTGTGTTCTCCAGGACGCCGGTCAACGTGCCCTTCCAGCCGGCATGGGCCGCACCGATGACGCGCTGTTGCGGATCGGCGAACAGGATCGGCCCGCAATCGGCGGCCAGTACACCGAGCGCGATGCCCGGCGTTGCGGTTACCAACGCATCGGCTGCGGGACGGGAACCGTTGTAGGCGGCATCGACGACGACCACGTCCGGCGAGTGAACCTGATGCACGGTCGCCAGGCGTTCGAGCGGCAGCGCGAACCAGCTTGCGACGCGTCGGCGGTTTTCCTCTACCCTCTCGCGGTCGTCATTCGAACCGAGGCCAACATTCAGGCCGCGATAGATGCCATCGGACACGCCTCCTTGCCGGGTGAAATAGCCATGAAGGATTGCGCCGCATGTCGCCTGGTTCAGCAGCTCGCTTTGGATCGGTGCCGGGGATGGCGCATGTGTCATCAGCAATTCCGAGATTGGTTTTCGCACTGTTATGCCGTCTTGTTCGGCGCAGCGTTTTCGTTGCGCTGGATGTTGGCCCAGCCGCGCGCGCTCTGTCAATCCACAGGGCGAAAGGGCATGAGTCCGATTGCGGGATGAGAAACCGCCATCACCTTGAAGAGTTCCCCCATTTTTCCTTCGCCAGCGCCGGCAAGCCGATCGACGGCGGCCTGGATGATCTGCTGCATGCGCGGCTCACGATCGCGGCCGAGCGCGGCCGCACGTTCCAGAATGCCCAACCCGACCAGGAAGTCTCCCTGGTGAAGCGCCCCGTTGATATGTAGCCCTGCCGCAGCGGCTGTTTCGGCGAGCGCCTGAAAATCGACGTGGCTCGTCAGATCGGCTTCGCCCGGATGGGCCAGCGCCGGATCGAACTCATGCATGCGAACGGCCTGCAGCGTGTCGCCGAAGCCGGTGACCAGATGACCGTAGTCGATGGCCAGCGCCGTTCCGTCGAAACGCTTGAGCCGCTCTGCGATTGCAAGCATCACGGATTGCCGGGCAGGGGAAATCTCAAACAGGGCACCTGCAGGCATGGACTGAGCCCCTTGCGGCAGCAGGGCAGGGTCGATGCCTGCGACCCCGGCGCCGAATGCCAGCTCGTCATCGGCGTCGAGGCCGACCATGCGCTCCCGGAAACCGGTCGCGGTCTTCACGAACTGTCGGATGGGGATGGCGTCGAAGAGCTCGTTGGCAGCAATCAGCGTGAAGCCCGGTGGCACGTCGTCGAAATCCGTGTGCCACTCGATCTTGCCAGCGTGGTCCACCAGGGTTTGCTGCTGGATGTCACGCAGGCGCTCGCTGGTCTCGACGAGGTGCGCCGTCATATTTTCGAAGAGAGGCGGCGCGAGGCGAGAGATCACGCGCAGCATGTCGGCCATCATCGTGCCGCGGCCGGGTCCAATCTCGATGAGCCTGACGTCAGCCGGCGTGCCGTGGCGCTGCCAGGCGTGAACGATGAAGACACCGATCATTTCGCCGAACAACTGGCTGACTTCTGGCGCGGTCACGAAATCGCCAGAACTGCCAAAGGGTTCGCGGGTCCGGTAGTAGCCGTATTCGGGATCAGCAAGGCAGAGCGAAAAGAAATCGGTCACGCTGATCGGTCCATTCGTCTGGATGATCGCCTTGATCTTCTCACCGAGTGCGGTGGTCATGGTTCTCCTCCTCCAACAGCCGAGATCAGTGCTGCAGGGCAGCCTGCCGGCGGGCACGGATCATGGCCCAGACGCCAAGTAGAAGCATGGGAGACGACAGGACCATACCCATCGTCAGCCAGCCGGTGCCGAGAAGATAGCCAAGCTGGGCATCCGGTTCACGGAAGAATTCAACGAAAATACGCGAAAGCGCGTATCCGCACACAAACACGCCGGTGACAAACCCGGGCGTCTTCAGCGCACGCAACGCATAGATCAACAGGGCGAGCACAAGGAGCAGCACAATGCCCTCTAGGCCGGCTTCGTAGAGCTGGCTGGGGTGGCGGGCAAAGGGGCCACCCGTCGGGAACACGACCGACCATGGCACATCTGTCAGCCGGCCCCAGAGCTCGCCGTTGATGAAGTTGGCAATGCGGCCGCAGAACAGCCCGATAGGAACGACGGCCGAGACGATGTCGAAAAGGCTCCACATCGCAATAGCGTTGCGCCGCGCGAAGACGATCATCGCGATCGTCGTGCCTGCCAGTCCGCCGTGAAAGGACATGCCGCCGTTCCAGATCTGGATCGCGCGGATCGGGCTGTCGATCACCGAGGGCAGGTCGTAGAACAGGATGTAGCCGATGCGTCCGCCAAGCACGATCCCCAGCGCCACCCAGACGATGAAGTCGTCGAGCTGTGTCCTTGAGATCGGCGAGATGTTGCCGGGCCAGAGCTGGTCGTTGGCTGCGATCAACCGCGCATAATACCAGCCGAGCATGATGCCGGTGACATAGGCGAGACCGTACCAGTGAATGGCGAGGGGGCCGATCGAAAAGGCGATCGGATCGATATCCGGGAAAGGCATGATGGCCAGGAGGTTGGCAGCTATCGGCAAGGTGTTCCCATCCGTTAATGTCGGCGGAACATGGCGCTACGCCCGCAGACGGTCAAGTCGATTGTTGGCGATCCGTATTGCGCGAGGGTGCTTATCCAGAGCAAAGCGCTTGCATCCTTATTGGCGAAGCCCTACCTCATCGTCAGGGGCCGTACAGGCCGAACCCGTTCACTTACAAGGGAGAAGACCGCCATGACGACTGGAGCAAACCGCATCATGGACGAGTTCGCCAAGCTGATGACCGATGCCGCCGGCGCTGCCCAGGGCGTGCGCAAGGAGATCGAGACTGCGTTCAGCGCGCAGGCCGAGCGCTGGCTGAACGGCATGGACATCGTCAAGCGCGAGGAGTTCGAGGCCGTCCGCGAAATGGCGATCAAGGCGCGCGACGAAAACGACGCCCTCTTGGCGCGTATTGCAGCGCTGGAAGCAAAACTGGCCGCGAAAGGCAAGTAATCTCGTTTTGAGACAGGCTGCGGTGTGGCCTTTATGAGACACGCCGCGGCTACGGCCAAAAAAGCCGGTGCGGTTATCCACCTGTGGACACTGCCAAAAAAGCCAATTCGCAGAGTCGCTTAATCCCCCTTCTGAAAGCAAATCCAATCACCTTTCCACAGTGGCGTTTCCGAAAACGGGCCTTTGGGGGCTGGCATGCCACCGGGTGCGTTATACACTGATTTTAAATGATGATTCGAAGCGGTTGGTAAGCTCCGGGCAGGTTCACTGCGTAAGTCTGGTAAGCGGTTCAACGATCATCTGGGTTGGTGGTTTCCGGGTAGCTGTGTGTGTTCTTCTGCGTCGTTGGACAAAGTCGTTACGCATTCACTCCGGTCAAGAAGGTGCTGCATGAGCCTCATGGAATTGGAAGTCGAGCGTCAGTCGAATCCGGTCGATATGATCGAGTACGTCGCCGCCAACAACGACTGGGCTTTCGAGCGGTCCGGCGATGATGAGATCGCAATGACGGTCGAAGGCAAGTGGACGGACTACCACGTCTCCTTTTCGTGGATGGAAGAATTTGAAGCACTGCATCTCGGCTGCGCCTTCGATATCAAGGTGCCGGAGCAGCGGATGAACGAGGTCACCCGGCTTCTGGCTGCGATCAACGGCCAGGTGCTGATGGGACACTTCGATGTCTGGCGCCAGGAGGATGTTATCATCTTCCGGCAGTCTCTCCTGCTTGCCGGCGGTGCCGAACCGACGAACCGACAGGTCGAGGTGCTGCTCGCCAGCGCGCTCGATACCTGCGAAGCCTATTATCAGGCTTTCCAGTTCGTGATCTGGTCGGGCATGGAAGCCAACCGCGCGATGGAAGCTGTTCTGTTTGAAACGGTAGGTGAAGCGTAAAATGTCGTCAGAGCTTTCGTCTTCGGGCGCAATCGTTCTCGTCGGTGCCGGCAACATGGGAGGCGCGATGCTTTCCGGCTGGCTGAAGAATGGTGTCCCGGGAGCTTCGGTGGTCGTTGTGGATCCGGGTCCTTCGGCCCAGATGATGGAGATCATCAAGGCCGCTGGCGCGACGCATGTGACGGCTGCCCCTTCCGGGATGACCGCGGGCGTGCTGTTTCTTGCCGTCAAGCCGCAGGTGATGGAAGCGGTTCTGCCCCTGGTCAAGAACGCGGTCGGCGCCGCGACGGTGGTCGTCTCGGTTGCGGCCGGAAAGACGCTCGGTTTTCTCGAAAAGCATCTCGGCGAGGCCGCGATGGTCCGCGCCATGCCGAACACGCCTGCCATGGTGGGGCGCGGCGTAACGGGTGCCTTTGCCAACGCCCGCGTCACGCAGGCGCAGCGCGACCACGTCCACGCGCTTTTGCGCGTATCCGGTCCTGTCGAGTGGGTGCCTGATGAAGCCGATATCGATGCGGTCACGGCGCTGTCCGGGAGCGGTCCGGCCTATGTGTTTTATCTCGTCGAGTGCATGGCAGAAGCAGGCCGCAAACTCGGCCTGCAGGCGGACCTTGCCATGCGCCTCGCACGGGAAACAGTCGCGGGGGCTGGTGAACTCTTGCATCAGTCCCCCGACGACGCTTCGCGCCTTCGACAGAACGTAACGTCTCCGGGCGGCACGACCGCGGCAGCCCTTTCTGTGCTGATGGCCGAAGACGCGATGCAGCCGTTGTTCGACAAGGCGCTCGCGGCTGCGCGCAAGCGCGCCGAAGAACTTGCCGGCTGAGGCGCCGTCATGACCGAAGACATTACATATGCGGATTTCGAGCGCGTCGACATTCGGGTTGGCACGATCATAGAAGCGTCTCCCTTTCCGCAGGCACGCAAGCCCGCGATCAAGCTGCTCATCGACTTCGGTCCCGAGATCGGCGTCAAGAAATCGTCGGCGCAAATTACCGTCCACTACACGCTGGAGAGCCTTGTCGGGCGTCAGGTTCTCGGTGTCGTCAATTTTCCGCCGCGCCAGATCGGCCCGTTCCGGTCCGAAGTGTTGACGCTCGGCTTCGAGGACGAGGCGGGCGCTATCGTGCTTGCCGCGACCGACAAGCCGGTGCCGAACGGCAGGAAGCTGATGTGATCAGTGGATACTGATGGGATCAGCGAAGACTGATTTGATCAATGGATATCTCGGGAAAGCGGGTCTGTGAGGATGTAGTCGTGGAATACGGCTTCGAAGCCCGCCCGCTGCGGTGAGCAAAAAGCCGGGCCGACCGCCAATTCCTCGAAGGCCGAGTCGAACCAGGCGAGGCGGGCCATTTGCCATTCTGCCTTGCGATCCGTCTTGTACTGGATGAAGAGGGCATCGCGATTGCGTGTGACCCGCACGGACATCCGTTCAAAATCATGATCGATCCGGAAGGCCGACCAATCGGAATTGCCGTTGGTCACTACGACGCTGAAATATCTGGCTCCGTCCGTATATTCGATTCCGCATTTCATCCAATGCTTGGCGTCGGCGCGCAGCATGATGCCGGCTTGATCGTACAATGCCTCGTAGCGCCCCGAGAAGCAGAGTTCAGCGGTGAAATCGCCACGTCGGGGCTGATGCAGGAAATGCCCGTCGTCGCGATGAAAGCCGTAGTAGGTCCCCTGCCAGAAATCGGTCTTTTCGCCCGAGCGAACATGCAGCGCGCCGTCGCGCTCTTCGGCGAAAGGCGGTGGATTGAGCCACCTCATCTCATTTGCAGCGATGGTCAACTGATGTCTCACGCAGGCAGGCGGATGGTTGCACGCAAACCACCCAGCGGACTGTCGCCGAGCGTGACGTTGCCGCCATGGCTGCGGGCGATATCACGGGCGATAGCAAGGCCAAGACCGGTGCCMGATGCGTCGAGGTTTCGCGCTTCGTCGAGCCGGAAGAAGGGTTTGAAGACGTCTTCGCGATTCTTCTCCGGAATTCCCGGGCCGTCGTCGTCGAAGGTGATGGTCAGCCATTTCGCACTGTGCTTGGCGTCTATGTTGAGCGTGTTGGCATAGCGACGGGCGTTGGAGGCGAGGTTGGTTACCAGGCGGGTGAAGGCGGTCGGACGGACCGAAATGCTGTCGTCGCCTTCGATCGCATAGGTGAGCGTCTTGCCATGCAGGGCGAAGTCAGGTTCGAGTTTTTCAAAGAGCTCGCTGAGCTTCAGTTCGCCGACATCCTCTTCGACTTCGCTACGGGCAAAGGCCATGTAGGCTTCCAGCATCGATTGCATGTCATTGATGTCGTCGTTCAATCCATGCAAATCCGGATGATCGCCCGCGAGCGCAAGCTGTAGCTTGAAGCGGGTGAGGATAGTGCGCAGGTCGTGACTGACACCGGTCAGCATGGCGGTGCGCTGCTCCATCTGGCGCTCGATACGTTCGCGCATGAGAATGAAGGCCAGTCCGGCGCGGCGGACTTCGTCTGCGCCGCGCGGATAGAAGTTTTCGGCCTTCTGACCCTTGCCGAAGCTTTCGGCGGCGGCAGCCAGCGTCTGGATCGGGCGGATCTGGCCCCGGAGGAAGAGAATGGAGATGGTGATCAGCACGAGCGACGCGCCAACCATCCACACGATGAAAATATGGGTATTGGAGGCGTAGGTCTGGCTGCGCCTGGCAAGTACGCGCAGTATCTTGTCCTTGAGCTTTACCCGGATCTCCACAAGGTTGGAGTCGCCTACCGTATCAATCCAGAACGGGCGCTTGATCTGATCGCTGATCTCATCGCTCAAAATGCCGTCCAGGATCGAGAAGAACGGCTTGATGCGCGGTGGAGGGAGTTCGCCATCCTGTTCGATCGATATCTGCAGGCCGAGCTGGTCGCGGGCGATGCGCGTTGCTTCGCTATAATCGGTATCCTGGGGATAGGTCTCGATCATTTGAATGATCGCTGCAATATCGCGGGTCACGGCCATCGAGAGCCGCTGTGTGACCATCTGCCAGTGCCGCTCCATGAAGAGTGCGGCGACGACGGATTGCAGCAGCACCATCGGTATGATGATGATGAGAAGCGAGCGGACATAGAGGCCCTTGGGCAGCTGGCGGCGCAGCCAGCGGCCGAGCCATCGCCATCCGTGGACAGGCGAGCGGTCCTCGCGCCGCAGGGAATCGAATGTCACCATCTAGATCGCCGGTCCTGACGTTGGGTCCTCAATCGATGCTCAGCCGATATCCTATACCACGAACCGTCTGGAGCCAGACCGGATTTGCGGGGTCGTCCTCGATTTTGCGGCGCAAGCGGTTGATCTGCACGTCGATCGTTCGCTCGCCGACGTCCACGTCGCTTCCGATCAGCTCGTGACGCGGAATGGTATCGCCCGCGCGTTTGGCGAACAGAAGCATGATTTCCTGCTCCCGGTCGGTTAGACGTACGACTTCGGAAGCCTTTTTCAGTTCCTTGCGGGTCAGCGAAAAGGTGTAGGGGCCGAACATCACCTGTTCGATCTTCGGTGCGTCGTTCGAGGCATTGCGGCGCAGAATGTTGTTGATGCGCAGAACGAGTTCGCGCGGGTCGAAAGGCTTGGGAAGGTAATCGTCGGCGCCAGCCTCCAGACCGGCAATGCGGCTGCCCGATTCCGCGAGCGCTGTGAGCATGATGATCGGCACGCTCTTGATCGTGCGCAGGCCCTTCGTGACGTCGATCCCGGATTCGCCCGGCATCATCACGTCCATGATGATCAAATCGAAGTCGAGGCCCGCAAGCTTGCGTCGGGCCTCGGCGCCGTCGGCCGCCGCCGTTACCCGGAAACCGTTCTCGGTCAGGTAACGGTTCAGCAGGGCGCGAATGCGCGTGTCATCGTCCACAACAAGCAAATGCGCCGCATCGTCCGAAATAACTGTCTTCGCCGCCATTCAGTCCGCTTTCGAGTTTTGTCTGTTCCGCATGCCCCTCAGAAAGGCCTTCACGCCTTCCCGTATTTCCGGAGAAGCTCCGTCGAATGCTCTCTCAATACGGCGCGATTGCGGCTCTGCCAGTGCAAAGGCAAGTTCGCGCCCTGTCTTTGTCGGGTAGAGTTTACGCTGCCGTCTGTCCTCAGGCCCCGCAAGCTGTCTGATATACCCCGAATCGATGAGTTGTTTGAGTACCCGTGCGAGACTCTGCTTGGTAATCTTCAACGTATCCAGAAGATCGGCAACGGTCATGCCGGGGTTTCGGTTAACGAAATGCACCACGCGGTGGTGCGCCCGCCCGAAGCCGCTTTCCGACAGAATGGCATCAGGGTCGGAAACGAAGTCGCGATAGGAGAAAAACAGCAGCTCGATGATGTCGAAGTCGATGGAATCGGTGTTTTCCATCGGCATCTTCAGCGGCTCTGGCTTGCCGGCTTTCGGGCTAGTCTGTCGTGCCAATTTGGCGTTTCCTTTCTTATCCGGCGTCTTTCGGGAACGATCTGAAAAAATATGTCAGCTTTATTGACATAATTTTACGTCATTGCTAGCTTCCCCGGGCTTTGCGAAGCCGAAGAGATCGCTGTTTCCACCGGAAACCCGACCCGTCTTCGCAAAACTCCCATTACGACGCGCAATTTCCCCTACTTCAGTGGATAGAACGTATTTGGGACAACAATCAACAGGCATGGCGTAGGCGCGCCGAGGAGGGCAGGATGGCTTCAGTTCCTTTCGATCAGCTGGATGGCGAAATCTGGTTCAACGGTGAGTTCGTTCCGTGGAAGGATGCGAAGATCCATGTGCTGACGCATGGCCTCCACTATGCAAGTGCCGTGTTTGAAGGCGAACGCGCCTATGGCGGCAAGGTCTTCAAACTCACGCAGCACAACGAACGTCTGCACAGGTCGGCGGAAATCCTGGGTTTCAAGGTTCCGTATTCCGTTGCAGAACTGGATGCGGCGACGGTCGAGCTGTTGGAGCGCCAGGGCTTTTCCGAGGCCTATGTCCGACCGATCGCATGGCGCGGCAGCGAAATGATGGGCGTTTCGGCGCAGTCGAACCGTATCAACGTCGCGATCGCCATCTGGCAGTGGGGCAGCTACTTCAATCCGGCCGAAAAGCTCAAGGGAATCCGTCTCGATATTGCCGAGTATCGACGCCCGGACCCAAAAACGGCGCCGTGCTCATCCAAGGCAGCCGGGCTCTACATGATTTGCACCATTTCGAAGCACGCTGCCGAAGCCAAGGGCTATGCCGATGCAATGATGCTCGACTACCGCGGCCAGGTCGCAGAGGCGACAGGCGCAAACATCTTCTTCGTCAAGGATGGTGTCATCCATACGCCGACGCCGGATTGCTTCCTCAACGGCATCACCCGGCAAACCGTCATCGAGCTTGCCAAGCGTCGCGGGATTGACGTCGTCGAACGCGTCATCATGCCTGAAGAGCTTTCAAGCTTCAGCGAGTGCTTCCTGACCGGATCTGCCGCTGAAGTGACCCCCGTCTCTGAAATCGGACCTTACAGGTTCACGCCCTCGACAATCTCCGAGACGCTGATGAACGACTACGTCAGGGAAGTTAACCCGGCTGCTGCGGCCGGATAACATGGCTTGAGAGCTGCGGCCGGTTTCCATTGAAGGCAGCCGGCCGTTTATCTTGTGTGCGTCCTATCTTGCCTTGGCGACAACGGCACCGACGATCGTCGACAGGATGCCGCCGCCGATCAGGCCGCCGATGCCGTCGGCGATCAACCCGGTCAACTGGGCTTCGCCGCCGAACATGGTCAAAAGAATGCCGCCGCCGATCCCGCCGATCGCGCCGGCGATCGTCCTGGCAACTGTGCTGATCGCAACCTGCTTCAGGGCGCCGCTTGCGACATTGCCGCCGACCGCGCCCGCGATCACTTGTGTGATGAGTGGTAGTAAGGCTTCCATGATTTCCCTCCTTCGCGTTTCCTCAAACGCATCGCCGACTGCGCCATCTCCAATGTGATGACCAGTCATACAGTCGATCCGGCGTCCGATGGGAACAGGGATATCGTCTGAATATCAGTATTTTAGCATATGAATCACGGAAGCGAAATGGATGGCAACCCATACGTGAAAATTTTCTGTCCTGCATTCCAATGCAAAAGGCGGCCCTCTGGGGCCGCCCGCTCATTATCGCTGCTATTGATAGACATAGACAATGCGTCGGCTGGCTGGATCGACCAGAACCGGTCGGTCATTGATGCGCGCATAGCGATACTGGTAGTCGGGAATCTCCTGGAAAGTCACGTCTCCGGGAACTTCGGCGCCGACAACGACATCGCCGCCGACCTCGACTGTTCGACCGGGATTGGTCTCGATATAGGTCGTGACTGTGTCGGGAGGATCGATCGCCTCCACCGAGCCGACCGGGCCGAGCAACTCGTCACCCGGGGCCGGTTCGGCCGGAGCGACGCTGGCCGTCGTCTCATAGGTGACGATGGGAACGCCAAGGTCGTCGCGGTGGCCCTGGACGATCACGGTATCACCACCCTGGTCCATCTGCAAATATTGTGCGTAGACCCAGCCACGAACACCATTGACATCGACACGGCACCAGCGACTATCCTGAATACATCCGTCGAGGATGGTTTCCGATCCGCGGGTGGCCACGCCAACTGACGGGTACTGCGTGCCGGGGCCGGCATGGATCGTAAGATCGTCGATGGCCGTCGCCGCCATTTCCGCCTGGGCCAATCCGGCGCTTGCCGCGACGATTGCGCCAGCCAGGAAAAGTTCTCGCTTCAAGGTCATCTTGGTTCTCCTTCTTCCAATGGGTTGGTAACGTCCGGCCTGACGCGAGGTTCCCAGATTTCCCGCCATGGGAGGAGGGTAACGGTTTTGTCCCGTTCTAAGCGTTTGAAATATAAAATAGATCTCCATTGCCAATCAGTATCACTATGGGTTTCACCGTTGTGATTTTTCGTGATCCGCCAACCTCTTGCCGCGGGGAAATGACGCAGTGTTTACAAAAATGGCGGCTGTGCAGGCTCCGATTCCGGACTATACCTGTCGCGCAGAAAGAGAAGCGAGGCCCTCATGAGCATGCTCCAGGCCGGGATTATTCCGGTAACGGCGTTCCAGCAAAACTGCACGATCCTATTCGATCCCGAGACCAAGGAAGGTGTCGTGGTGGATCCTGGCGGCGATGTGCCGATCATTCTGCAGGCAGTCAGCGAGAACGACCTGGTGATCAAGGAGATCTGGCTGACGCACGGACATCTCGATCATGCCGGCGGCGCCAAGGAGCTGAAGGAAGCATTGGGCATCGATATCGTCGGGCCGCATGAGGACGATCTTCCGCTGCTGGCGCGCATCGAGACGCAGTCGCAGAAATACGGCTTGCCGGCGGGCATGCAGAACGTCGTGCCCGATCGCTGGCTGAAGGACGGCGACACGGTATCCTTCGGCGAACATACATTCGAGGTGTACCATACGCCGGGGCATGCTCCCGGCCATGTCATCTACTTCAACCGCGCGCAGAACTTTGCGCACCTGGGCGACGTGCTCTTCAACGGCTCGATCGGCCGCACCGATCTGCCCGGCGGCAACCACCAGCAACTGCTGGATTCCATTCGAGAGAAAGTGCTGCCTTTGGGCGACGACGTCGGCTTCATTTGCGGTCATGGTCCCGGCAGTCGAATTGGCGACGAGCGACGCAACAATCCCTACCTGCGGGGCATCTGACCCGCTCAAAACAAAAGCGCCGCTGGAAAGCGGCGCCTGGTCTGCTCGGCGGACGTTGCGATCAGTTCGCTACGCAGAAGTGGTCGCGGCCGTCGTTGCCGATGAAGGTTCCGCTCTGCGGGTCGAACGAGCGATAGCGATAGGAGCAATAACGTTCCCACTGCGGGGTCCATGGCTCGACCGAAGCACGGACAGGCACCGGGCGATAGTAGCGGGGCGGTGGAGCGCGATAGACCGGCGCATCGTCATACTCATAAGGTGGGTCGATGTAGCGTGGTTCGTCGTAACGCGGAGCGTTGGCGATAGCCGAGCCAACGATCAGGCCGGTCGCAAGACCGACTGCACCGCCTACGAGCGCATCGTTGTTGTTGTGATGATGGCGATAGCGCCAATCGTCAGCCGATGCCACACCGATCGACGAGAATGTGATGGCAGCAGCGGTTGCCGTCAGAAAGAGGGTTTTGGCGAGGCTATTCATCATGTCCTGTCCTGTTCAACTGATCACCGGTCTTGCACCTTGATGATGTCAGGGTAAGGGCCGGCACGTGAATACAGGCTGAACGACAAAACCCGGCATTCCTGCCGGGCTTCAACTCGAATTGACAACGTTGGCTAAGGTGTCAACGGGCTAAGGGTGTCAGCCCGAAATCTGAAGGTTGACGGCCTTCGGGCCCTTGCCGCGGCGATCCGGCTCCGTGTCGAAGCTTACCTTCTGGTTTTCCGTCAGTCCGGCAAGACCCGAAGCCTGAACGGCTGAAATGTGAACGAAGATATCCGCGCCGCCACGGTCCGGCTTGATGAAGCCGAAGCCTTTGTCGGTATTGAAGAATTTTACAGTGCCAGTCTCGGCCATGCGTCAGGTCCTTTTGTCTCTGCCCGCCATCCACACGGGCAGCATCACTGATAATGCCCCCTCGCGGAGGCGCTAGCAGGCAATTATTGAAATGTGAGAAAAAGGTCCCCTCTTACTCTGCCGGTTCGCCACGGGACTTTTGCCCGAGTTATCGGAACCAGCAGACCGGAATATTAGCGTCTCCGGCGCGCATATTATTAAGGACTTCCCATGCTCGCAAAATGCCCGAACGCCATGAGAGTGCTGCGATTATTAAATTTTGGCAAGCAAAAGTTTTCTTGTGGAGCGGCCCTGGCGAACGCGTACCGGCGGCTCAATTTGCCTCTCGCGAAAAAAATCGCTCATAAGCAAGCGCTGATTAACGTTTTGCATCGTCTGCAATATAGTTTAGGGGCAGATTTTCCCAAAAGTGCAACGCTAGCGCGACCAGTTGAACGTTAAAGAATTTTTCATCTTTTCGCTGTCACCCCAGATTTTGGCTCGTTTCCAGCCTGTTCGAGGCGCGGCGCCGCGTTATCTCGGGTACGATTTCAACCAGAAGCATGGCTAGGAACATCAGCGCGCAGCCGGCATAGCCGATTGGCGGAATCGTCTCGTTGAGAAGCAGGGCGCCAAGCGAAGCGCCAAAGAGCGCTTCCGACGACAGGAAGATCGCCGCCTGCGACGGCGTCGTGTAGCGCTGGCCGATGATCTGAAGCGAGAAGGCGACGCCCGAGGAGAAGAGCCCCACATAGAGGATCTCGGGCGCGGCCGTCCGGACGGCTGTCCAGGTGATCGGTTCGGTCACGATGGCAACGGCGAGCGCGCAGACGGCGGTGACGGCGAACTGCGCGGTGGCGAGAGAAAGAGCCCGGCCGTTTTCCGATACGGCGATGCCTGCCAGCGTGATCTGTCCCGCCCAGAAGATGGCGCAGACGACCGTCAGGAGATCGCCCTGCGAAAGGGCCGACAGTTGACCTCCGGACAGCAGAAAGATGCCCGAGACCGCCATCAGTGCTCCGGGCCAGATGATCCGGTGCGGAGACCGGCGCAGGAACACGACGGCAATCAGCGGGACGAAGACGACGTAGAGCCCAGTGATGAAGCTAGAGTTCGTGACCGTCGTCGTCTGCAGGCCGAGCTGCTGCGTCGCGGCGCCGCCAAACAGCGCAAGGCCCGTCAACAGGTAGAGTTTGAAGTGGCGAGGCGTCGTCTTTGCGGTTGCCTTGCGGGCTTCGAGCAGCATGAAGGGCAACACAGCAACGGTTGCGACGGCGAAGCGCAGGCCAATGAACCAGAACGGCCCGATCGCCTTCATCGCCGTCGACTGGGCGACGAAGCCACCGCCCCAAATGGCAGCAGCAAGCAACAGAAGGAGATTCGCCTGAACGCGCGTCATTTCGTCCTCGATGTGGGGAGTGGGCGGTATTGTGCCGCGAGCGTTAACAGTTGCCTTTCAGTTGGGCAAGGGCGAAAAATGTCGCGTTTTCGACCGCAGAGCGAAGTGCCGCGGACATCGGTTTCGATCGTCGCTGGAAGCAAAAAGGGCGCGCGGGTCGATTTGCGCGCCTCATTCGATGTGGTGAACCGATGCACCGACGCGACCCCCAGAGAGGTACGGCGGCCGGCATTCAGCCGTTGCCGCCCGGAGCGCGCGAGACGCGCAGAATTGCCCCGTTGTCCTCATCGGTCACAATCAACAGAGCTCCATCCGGGGCCACCACGACATCGCGCATGCGGCCGTAGGAACCGTCGAACATGCGTTCCTCTGCCACGAAGGCACCCGTGCCGTCGCGCTGCATGCGCGAGAGCAGCTGGAATTTCAACGCGGCAACCAGGAAATCGCCGTCCCACTCGGGAAACATCTTGCCGTGATAGATGGCGAGCGCGCCAGGGGCGATCGAGGGATCCCAATAGTAGAGGGGCTGTTCGAGCCCTTCCTTGGCAGTGCCTTCACCGATTTCCGCGCCGGAATAGTCGCGGCCGTAGGTGATCACGGGCCAGCCGTAGTTCTTGCCGGGTTCTACATGGTTGATCTCGTCACCGCCCCGAGCGCCGTGCTCGACGGTATAGAGTTTGCCGTCAGCGGTATCGAATGCGATGCCTTGAGGATTTCGATGGCCTTTAGACCAGATCTCCGGAAGCGTCTTGCTGCCGTCCTTGAAAGGATTGTCATTCGGTATACTGCCATCGGCGTTGATATGAACGATTGCGCCGGCGTCGTCCTTCCAGTCCTGGGACCGGTCGCGATCGCCGCGGTCGCCGATGCTGATAAAGACAGAGCCATCCGCGGCAACGGCGATGCGCGAGCCGTATTGAATGTTGCCGCTGGTGAAGCGCCTCATCGCAAAGATCGACTTGACGTTCTCAAGCGTCTTTTCGTCCGCCGAAAGCGATGCGCGGAAAGCCTCCGTGCCGGAGCCATTTTTGTTGGTTGTCGCGGCGGTGAAGTAGATTGTTCGGCTGGTTGCGAAGTCCGGAGCGAGCTCGACATCCAGAAGTCCGCCCTGACCCCGGTTCCTGACCTCCGGAACGCGGGAAATGGGTGCGGAAAGCTTGCCGTCACGGATGATGCGCATCCGGCCGGGCCGCTCGGTCACGAGATAGGCGCCGTCCGGGAGGATTGCGAGGGCCCAGGGATGTTCAAGGCCCTCGGCAATCGTCTCGACCTGAACTTCCACTTTCTTGGTCTGGACAACATCTGCGGCGAAGGCCTGAACGGAGATGGCAGCTGCTGCCATTGCGACCATTGCGGCGAACTCAATTTCCCGAAGTCTCTTCATCGTCCATCCCGTCTCTTGTCTGGAAGAAGGTGGCGCGGCGGGGTATAGGCTTCAACCCTATTCGGCCTTGGATAACGGGTTTGTGTTTGTCGAAGGAAGCGCGCCGGTCGGAGCGGCGTCGACCAGTTCGGCCTCCACGATATAGCGAAGCGGTCCGCGTTCCGTTGCACCGAAGGGCCAGCAGGTCGCGAGAACGAGGTGGCGGCCCTGCGCTGCGGGATCGATGCCGCTCTGGTCCCACGCTACCACGCGGCCTTCGCCGGCCTTGAAGGTCAAAACCTTTCCGTCACGCCGCGTGACTTCGATCTCGTCGCCAGCCCGCACGTCTTTCAACCAGCGAAAGTGCGTGTCGCGATGCGCGGCGATGACGGATGTGCCTTCGTCGCCCGGCTGCGCGGTATTGGTGAGCCATGCCGGGCCGAAGGCGAGTGCTTCGCCCGAGGCGCCGGACAGGACGATTGCATGCTTTCCGAGGCGGGGAGCGCTGACCTCCGCCTCGGTGGTGAAGTCGGCCCAGGGCCACGGCTTGRCATCTTCGCCGCGCAACTCAGCAGCGAAGGCTCTTTTGAGCAGGAGCTGTGATAGCTCGGCCTTCGCCTTGATGTAGAGCCCGTCGCTGATCAGGAGGGCTCCGTAAAGCGCCAGGATCGCGATGCTGATGGCGATCGCTTTTTCGACTGCGGAGAAGCGGGGGAGGATGGAGCCGCCCTGCTTGGCCTCGGGGAGGTCATAGGCCGTCGCGGCAGCCGTCGCCATGGCGAGTTCGAGATAGGTCGGCAGCGGGCCGAAGTCGTCCACCTCGCCAAACCCCATGGCCTTTCCCCGTCTAGCGGTCATTGCGCTGGGCCCCCGCAAACACGCCGCGCACCCGGCGTCGCCAGACAGCCAATCCGCTCGCCGCTGCGATTGCCAACAACAGGGCGGTCAATCCGCGCATGATCTGCTCGTCGGCGCGGGTTGCCGTTTGCGGCAGCTTCACGGAGGCCGATTTCTGCGCAATGAGGCTTGCAGCTTTCGGTGTCGGCGCGGCGGCCATCCGGGTTGCGGCCAATTCGGCGAACTCCTGTTGCGGAGCGGCCATGGCATGATCGGGCGCGTTGCCGCCCGGCGCGGCACGAGACGGTGCGCCGTCGCCAAGAACCTTCTCGAAATCCCAACCTTCCGGCAGGTTGAGCGGTATCTTGGCCGAGCCCAGCGGTGCGTCGGCGGGGCGTGAGGGGCTGACGTCGACGGCGACGAGGCTGGTCGCGCGTGAAACGAGGTGATGGGCGAGCGCGACGGTCTCGACCTCCTTGTCGAGGGCGGCCGGATCCTGACGTTCGTAGGCGCGGGCCTCGAGATCGTCGATCTTGCGGCGCGCCCAGAGCTTCGAGATGCCCTGGCCATCGGCCGCATTGGCAATGTCCATGTCGACGCGCCAGGGCTGGGCGCCCGTCCTGCCGATGATTTGCAGCTTGCCGGCCGGCTTTGCCTCCGGCAGTTCGGCCGTCAGCACGACCGGTTCGCCGGCATAGAGGTCAGGCATCGGGTTGGGCGTGATGTCTTCCGCCTTGACGCCGTTGAAGGTTGCGGCGATATCGGTCATTGCAGGGTTTTGCAGCTTGCCGAAGAGCTCTGCCATGCGGCTCGCAACCTGGTCCGCCGAGCCGATCTGGGTGAAGGTGCCGCGGCCCATCTCTGCCGCCTTCGTCATGAAGTAGGAGTTGGGCGCGGAGCCGATGCCGACCGTAAACACACGGGCATCGCCGCGGTTCTGGGTGATCTCCATGAACAGCTGCTGTTCGTTGCCGATCGCGCCATCGGTCAGGAATACCACCTGGCGAAGCGCGCCGTTTGCGACCGGGCCCTGGTTGCGCAGGGCGTCCTGCAGGGCCGGCAGCATTTCGGTACCGCCGTCCGCCGTCAGGCTGCGAACATAGGCGATTGCCTTTTCGCGATTGTCGGGGGAGGCGGCGACAAGGCCGCTGAAGTAGTCCGTCATGGTGTCGTCGAACCGGATGACGTTGAAACGGTCGTCGGGATTGAGCCTGGAGATGGCGAGTGCCAGGCTCTCCTTAGCCTGCTCGATCGACTGACCGGACATGGAGCCGGAGTTGTCGATGACGAAGACGACCTCGCGTTTGACGGGGGCGGCCGACGCGTCCGGCGTTGCCGGCGGGCTGATGAAGGCAAGCAGGTAGGTCTTGCCGTTCACGACTTCCCGGAAGAGACCGGCACTCGGCGTCTTGCCTGGTGCGGCCCTCCATGTCAGCTCGAAGTCCTTGTCGGCCGGAACGCTTTCCGCCTTCAGCGCAATCGTTCTGTTCTGGTCCCCATCCTGCCGGACGTCGATGTCGTGGAAGGAGGATTTGACGTCGCCGAGCGGGAAGCCGGCCTTGAGGTTTACGGTGAGAGCGACCGGATTGATCTTGGCGTTCTCGCGGGGATCGAGGACAGGCGCCTCGATCTTCTCGCGATTTTCGACGGGATCGGCGGGCACCGCGAAGCCGGCGCCGTTGTTGAATTCCACCGTCTGAACGATCGGTGCCGGATTGTAGCGGGGTGCGACGACCATCGGGAACCGCAGTGAAAACTCGCCGCCTGACTGGTGAACAGCCTGCTGATACTCGATCTGGACGACGATGGTTTCGCCGGGGCCGATGTTGGCGACCTGATTGGTGAAGATATTCGGGCGCTGCTGCTCGAGGAGGGCGGCCTTTTTACCTTCGGCCTTGGCCTGCTCGTAGATCTCGCGGGCTTCCTGGCGGGGCTTGATTTGGCCCTCGATGAAGCGTTCGCCGATCTGCATCTTCAGGACGTCGACAGCGGAATTCTCCGGGAGCGGAAAGACGTAGGTGCCTTCGACCCAACCCTTGCTGGGGTTCTGGAAGCGCTGTGTAACCTTGATGCGCGCAACGGGACCGGACACGTCCATTTGGACATCGGTCTTCAGGCGCGGTGCCTCGACGAAGAAGCCGGGCTCCTTGGCGGGGAAAAGCAGCGAGCCGCTGTTGACGTCGTTTGGTCGCACGAGGCCGGCGAGCTGTTCGCTCTTTGGCCGGCTTTCGTCAGCGCAAGCAGCCGTTACCAGCCCGAACGTCATGAGAACAGAGGCGGCAAAGGCTACAAACACAACCAGCAATGACAGGCAACGGCGATTGACCCGTAGGCGCCTTACAGCAAATTCGTCTTCCAGAAACATGGTATGCCCTCAATAACCAATTTCGGATGCACCAAGATGCGGCTTCGATCTCGGCGGGCTCACGACTGAATTGCGGCGTGCCGCGGTATTTGTTGCGGCGAATTCGTGGCAAAGGCGGAAATTGGCGAAGTTTTTGATTTCAAGGCATAAATCGACCTGTGTTCAGACGTTGATTCACGCTCTTCGCAAACCGAGCCGTTGCGTCGAAGCGAGTGTGGCGCCAATCGCCGACAGCGGCGGCGAATCGATCACGAAGAATCATTGGCTCCATCGCGCGTTTGCGCTTGAAATGCCTGCTCACATTGGACATAGAGCTTAGCGCAGAGATCCGGTCCCGGCTTTCTGCCCAGTTCAACCGTATAGGACCGATATCATGGCCTTTATTGCCGATGCTCTTTCCCGTGTGAAGCCTTCAGCCACCATCGCCGTTTCCCAGAAAGCGCGCGAGCTGAAAGCCAAAGGGCGCGATGTAATCGGCCTTGGCGCCGGCGAGCCTGATTTCGATACGCCTGACAATATCAAGAAGGCCGCCATCGACGCGATCAATCGCGGTGAGACGAAGTACACGCCGGTCTCCGGCATCCCTGAACTGCGCAAGGCGATCGCCGCAAAGTTCAAGCGCGAAAACGGTCTCGACTATTCGTGGGAACAGACGATCGTCGGCACCGGCGGAAAGCAGATTCTCTTCAACGCGTTCATGGCGACGTTGAATCCTGGCGATGAAGTCGTCATTCCGGCACCGTACTGGGTCTCCTACCCGGAAATGGTTGCCCTTTGCGGCGGCACGCCCGTCGTCGTTTCGGCAACGCAGGAAAACAACTTCAAGCTCCAGCCCGCCGATCTCGACAAGGCGATCACGCCGAAGACGAAGTGGTTCATCTTCAACTCGCCGTCAAACCCGTCGGGCGCTGCCTATACGCATGCCGAGCTCAAGGCGCTGACCGATGTGCTGCTCAAGCATCCGCATGTCTGGATCCTTACGGACGACATGTACGAGCATCTGACCTATGGCGACTTCAAGTTCGTCACACCCGTCGAAGTCGAGCCGAAGCTCTATGACCGTACGCTGACGATGAACGGCGTGTCAAAAGCCTACGCGATGACCGGCTGGCGTATCGGCTACGCAGCCGGGCCCTTGCCGCTCATCAAGGCGATGGACATGATCCAGGGCCAGCAGACGTCAGGTGCGACCTCGATTGCCCAGTGGGCTGCCGTTGAGGCGCTGAACGGCACGCAGGATTTCATTCCGGAGAACAAGAAGATCTTCGAAGGGCGCCGCGATCTGGTGGTCTCGATGCTGAACCAGGCCAAGGGTATCTCGTGCCCGTCGCCGGAAGGCGCCTTCTACGTCTATCCGTCCTGCGCCGGTCTGATCGGCAAGACTGCGCCGTCAGGCAAGGTCATCGAGACGGACGAGGACTTCGTTTCGGAGCTGCTCGAAAGCGAAGGCGTTGCCGTCGTCCACGGCTCGGCATTCGGCCTCGGCCCGAATTTCCGAATTTCCTACGCAACGTCGGAAACCTTGCTTGAGGAAGCCTGCAAGCGCATCCAGCGCTTCTGCGGCGCCTGCAAGTAACCTTCTACCTGCTATCGTACTAGAAAACCCGCCGGAGACGGCGGGTTTTTCGTCGGATGGGCGTGATGTCGTTCCGGCTTAAATGATCCGCAATGAGCGTCGATTATAAGTCCATCTCCCTTCCTGCACCTCTTCCGCTTCCGGTATCATGGCCATCAAACTCGACCTTGCGACGGTTCTTCTGCTCCATCAATGTTCCTTTCTGGTGGGCGCAGTGTGCTTTCTCTATGCTCGCTGGCAATCGCGGGGTGGCGAGGGGCTCGGTATCCTCGCATCCGGTTTCTTCTCTTTGGCCTTGGCGTCGACGCTGGCCGGCCTGGGCGAACGTGAGCTTTTGCCTCGTTCTGTCTGGACGTTCGCCAGCTTCACCGGCGGCCTTGTCGGCTATGCGCTCTTCTGGATCGGCGTGCGCAGGTTAAGCAGCTGTAAACAACGACGGACGGACTGGTGGGCGCTTGCCGTCCCGGCTCTCTTTATGTTGATCGCGTCCGCGACCGGTTTCCATATGGCCAATGAGGCGCGTGGGAGCGTTTCCAATGCCTTGGCTTGCATGCTTCTGGCAGCGTCTGCCGTCAGCATCGTTGTTGATCGCGTGCGGGAGCCGCTTCCTGCCAGGATCGTGCTCGCTGCCGCGATCACCCTTGCCTCGCTGTTGGCGCTTCTGGTCGTCGCCGGCCTGCTGATGCCGGATATTGCGCCAATGACGCCAAGGTGGGCGTTCTTCCTTCGGATCATCTGCCATTTCGCAATTGCGCTGTTCGTCATCATTCTCGTCAAGGAACGAGCGGAGGCCGAGTTGCGCCATGCCGCCGACACCGACATGCTCACCGGCATAGGCAACAGGCGCTGGTTCATGGCGCAGTTGCCCACGGTGATGCTGGAAGGCAATGCCCTTCTGCTGATGGACCTGGACTTCTTCAAGCAGGTCAATGATCGGTTCGGCCATGACACGGGGGATCTGGTTCTCGTGAGGTTTGCCGAAGCGATCGGCCGCAATCTGCGCGCTGGCTGTAGCTTTGCCCGGCTGGGCGGCGAAGAGTTCGGCATCTACCTGCCCAAGACCGGCGCAATCGAGGCGATGGCAACTGCCGAGCGTTTGCTGGATGTGGTCCGGGAACTCGTAGTGGAGAGTGGTAGCAAGCGGGTGCCGTTGACCGTGAGTATCGGCGTGGCGACAAGCCGCAGCAGATATAGCTCATGGAGCAGCCTGATGAACATGGCGGATGCTGCGCTCTATGCCGCCAAGGACGCCGGGCGCGACCGGGCGGTTCTTTCCGAGCAGATGCGTGAGTCGGCCGCCTCATCTGACGCACTGCAACTCGCTCGGAAAGTGAACCAATCTTCCGCTCCAAGCTGTTGATTGCGAAATCCCATTGACGTTTTGGCGATGCCGTTTCTGCTAGTTGCGGAGCGTCAGAGGCCCAATGCCGTCAGCATGATGAACGTCGCGAAGAGGATGAAATGCGTCATCCCTTCGATGGCGTTGGTTTCGCCGTCATTCAGGTTGATTGCCGCTGCAATGAGGGTGATGGCGACCATCACAGTCTGAACCGGTGACATCGCCATGATGAAGGGTTGCCCGGTGTAAAGCGCTATCCCCTCCATGACGGGAACGGTCAGGATGACCGTCGAAAGCGACGCGCCCATGGCAATGTTGACTGTTGCCTGCATCCGGTTGCGCAGCGCGGCACGCAGCGCGGTCATGATTTCAGGCGCGGCCGAGATCGCGGCGACCACGATAGCGGTCACGGCCACGGGCGCGCCGGTGCCCTTCAGGCCCGCGGCCATCAAAGAGGACATGACCTCGGCCAGCGCGCCGATAATCACGACGCCGACGAGGATGGCAACGATGGATACCATCGTGGAGTCTCCGACATCATGCTCGTCCGACGCGTCCTTTGTGTGCTCGTGGCGCGGATAGCTGTAGCTGAAGAAATAGCTGTGCTGGCCGACCTGCATGCGCAGGAAGAGTGCATAAAGAGCAATCATCGCAACGATCGTGAACGCCGAGTAGTAGTGCCACTTGTCATCCGGCACGAACTCGGGAACGATCATGGAAATGCCGATGGCCGTCAGGATCATCACGCCATAGGTCTTTCCCGAATTGTCGTTATAGGGCTGTTCTCCGTGCCTGAGCCCGCCGAGCAGGGCGGCGAGACCAAGGATCCCGTTGATGTCCAGCATCAGTGCCGCGTAGATCGTGTCGCGCACCAGCGTCGGCGAGCTTTCTCCGGTTATCATGATCGCGAGGATGATGACTTCGACGGCGACCGCCGAGAGCGTCAGGATCATCGTGCCGTAGGGATCGCCAACCTTGATGGCGAGGATTTCCGCATGATGTGCGACGCGCATCGACGCCAGGACGATGGTGGCGACGAGGGCTATGGCTGCAATGAGCGCCGCGCCCTGGCCCATTTGCATGACATCATGCTCGGCCGCGAAGGCGATTACGCCGACGATGAGCGCCGCCGCCATGTATTTTTCGTCTCTCAGGCGTGATGCGATCCCCAAGGTGCGGCTCCCACTTTGATTCATATCTGAAGTCTAAGGCGATGATTTTACATATCAAGTGAGCGACCACCCGGCGATGTTTGCAGTCTTGGGCATTTAATGGAATACTGACGTCTCGGTCAGCCGGAAGCATATCGCGGCGCCTCTCGTTTCTTGCCAAGCGGCCCCGCGGCGAAACCGGATCCAATCCGGTCGGCATTCGGGTGCGGAACAAGAAGAAGAGGAGTGATATGCATGGTCAAGGTGGTCTACGAAGTCGTCCCGCATGACGGGGGCTGGGCCTACCGGCTGGGAGCTGTCTATTCCGAAGCATTCCCGACGCATTCCGAAGCGCTTGAGGCAGCCCGCATCGTTGCGGCCGAACAGCAGGTCGGCGGCGATTCCGCCGAGATCAGCTGGCAGGACGACAGGGGTAAATGGCATGAGGAATATGCCGAAGGCGGCGATCGGCCGGAGACCGAAGTGGTCGATGGCCACAGGATCATCCGTTCCGCTGACGCTTCGCCGCGCGCCTGATCGTACCATCTATCGGTTGACGATCGATCAGACTGCGCGGTTGCGCGGTTTTTCCCTCACATAGCTCATAAGGCCCGCAACCAACGCATCGAAGACGACGCGGTAACGCGACGCCGTCTTGATGCCCTCGTGCATCACGACCCAGGTACCGAGCGGTATTTCGAAGGTCACCGGCAGCAGATGCACGAGATCCGGATCGCGTGCTGCAATGCCTATCTGGCAGATGCCGATGCCGAGGCCGGCGCGAATTGCCGAAAGTTGCGCAAGCGGCTTGTCGGCCTTGAACGCGAAGTCGATTTCCTCTGGCATGGGAAAGCGCTTCATCATCGTCCTGATATAAGCCGTCTGGCGATCGAAGCCGATCAGCCGATGGTTCGCAAGGTCGTCCAGTGTCTGCGGTATGCCATTGCGTTCGAGATAGCGACGGTGTGCATGCATGCCGAGCGGAATGTCGCCGATGCGGCGCGCGATCAGAGCATCTTGTGTCGGCTCGGCCATCCGCACGGCGACATCCGCCTCGCGGTTGGAAAGGTCCTCGATCGCGTCGGATGCCGACAGTTCGATGCGCAGCTCCGGATAGGTGTCCATCAGCGGTGAGAGGATTGGAGGCAGCACCTCCACGCCGATGATCTCGCTGGCGCTGATGCGGACTGTCCCTGCAACTCGCTGCCGGTGACCGGATGCCACGCGCAGGAGGGCGGCCGATGTCGCCGCCAACGTCTCCGCGTAGGGCCGAAGTTCCAGCGCGGCATCGGTCGGCAGCAGGCCGTTCGAGGAGCGGACGAAAAGCTTCGAACCGATCCGTTCTTCGAGGGCGCCGACATGGCGGCCGATGGTGGGCTGGGTCAGCCCCAGCTCGCGCGCGGCAGCGGAAAGCGACCCGTGCTGGAGCACGGCCAGCATGGTTCGGTAGAAATCCCAGTTCGGTTCTTCGCTCATGGAAATATGTATAGCTGTTGCACGAATTTCGTCAATTTTGTTTATGTGCGGACCGGCGCATAGTCTGGCCATCGAATTGACGGAGGCCATCATGACTGAGCAGATACAGAAGTTTGCACTCATCCTCGGCGCAACCGGCGGCATCGGCGGCGAAGTCGCCCGCAAGCTGATGGCGTGCGGCTGGCGGATACGGGCGCTCAATCGCAATGCAGCCAAGGGGAGGGCGAGCGAGCCGCGCTTCGAATGGATGCAGGGCGACGCCATGAGCGCCGGCGATGTGATGAAGGCGGCCGAGGGCGTCAGCATCATTGTCCATGCGGTCAATCCTCCGGGATATCGGGACTGGGAAAAGCTGGTGCTGCCGATGCTCGACAACACGATCGCCGCTGCCGGCGCCGTCGGCGCCCGTATCGTGCTGCCGGGTACCCTCTACAATTTCGGGCCGGATTCGTTTCCCACGCTTCGCGAGGACAGCCCGCAGAACCCGGTGACGAAGAAGGGGGCGATCCGTGTCGAAATGGAAAGGCGCCTCGAGCAGGCTTCCCGCGCAGGCGTATCGGTCATCATCGTCCGCGCCGGGGATTTTTTCGGTCCGATTGCCGCCAACAGCTGGTTTTCGCAGGGCATGATCGTCCCCGGCAAGCCTGTCAAGACAATCAGAAACCCGGCAAGCCGCGGCGTCGGACACCAATGGGCCTATCTGCCCGATGTGGCGGAGACCATGGTTCGCCTTGTCGAGCGCGGCGATCGGCTTCCGCCCTTTGCCGTCTATCACATGGACGGCTTCTGGGATGCCGATGGCAGCCAGATGGCTGCGGCGATCAATCGGGTCGTCGGCGGCAACAACAGGGTCCGGGCGTTTGCCTGGTGGATGGTGCCGCTCGCCGCACCCTTCGTGACTTTCCTGCGCGAGCTGAAGGAAATGCGCTATCTCTGGCGCAAGCCGCTGCGCATGACGAATGGGCGTCTGGTCGCCGAGCTTGGCAGCGAGCCCCACACGCCGATCGACGAAGCGGTTCGGGCGACGCTTGTTGCATTCGGTTGCCTGCCGCAGCCGCGTCGCGAAACGGCGCCTCCGCCCCCGACGCAGCGAGCCAACTAGGCCTGCTCGAGTTCTGCGAGCGCGATGCGCGCGACGGCGAGCGGGCTCTGCGCGGCCTTGAGCGATCCGTCGCCGAGGAACCAGGCAGCCGACAGGCCGGAATAGGCGGCGATCCACTGCAGAAGGCGCCTTGGCTCGATGCCGGCTTCCGCAGTTACGATCCGCAACTGCCGTTGCAGACGTCCGGGTTCCGTGATTGTCGGGAGATCCTCGTTTGCGAAGGTGTTGGCGTAGTCGAAGCCGCGCTCGCCGTAGAGCCCTTTCGGATCGATCGCCAGCCAGCCGTGCTCCTGAAAATCCAGGATGTTGCTGTGATGGATGTCACCGTGCAGAACGACCGGATCGCGGGGATCGGCAAGGAGAGCCTCGGCTATGCCGGAGCAAACGGCGAGCGTTTCGCCATAGGCGCGCGCCGCCGGCGCGAGCTCGCGGAACCAGCTGCTGAGCGGAATGAGGTTCGGCAGAAGCTTGTTGCGCGGAGCGTGCAATTTGGCGACCGTGTGGCAGATGATGCGACTTGCCGCTTCGTCTTCACCGTTCATCGCCATTGCGAGCAAAGAGCGGCTGCCCGCGGCTCGTTCGAGCAACACAGCATCTGCGTCGCAGGCATAGACCTTGGCAGCGCCGGTGCCGTCCCACCATTGCATCACCGCGCCGCCAGCTCTTTCGGCCTCGTCATTGGCGATCTTCAGCATCGCCGGCCTGCCGTTCCAAAGGACGGGCAGGAGGTGGCTTGAGTGGGTGGTGATTGCATCACCGTCTAGGGTCAGTCGCCACCGGTCGATATGAGATTCGAACATGGCTGCATCCTAGCGGCGCGGGACAAAAAAGAAATCCCGCCGGAGGGCGGGATTTCGGCATGTGCGTTGCAGGCGTTACGCGGCGGTATCGAGTGCCGGGTAGTCCACGTATCCCTTCGGGCCGCCGCCGTAGAGCGTGGCCTGATCCAGGTCGTTCAGAGGAGCGTCGTCCTTCAGGCGTTCGACCAGGTCCGGATTGGAGATGAACGGCTTTCCGAATGCGACGAGATCGGCGCGGCCGCTCTCGACGGTTTCGATCGCCAGCTTGCGATCATAGCCGTTGTTGACMATCCAGCTCGCCCTGCCACCGGCCTTTTCATAGGCCGCGCGCAATACTGCATAGTCGAAGGGCTTGTCGCCCTGCTGGTAGTTGCGGTCGCCGCCTGTCGCACCCTCGATGATGTGGATGAACGAGAGATCGTACTTTGCCAGTCCCTCTACCACGTAGGTGAAGATCGGCTGCGCGTCCGGATCGGACGCGTCGTTGGCAGGCGTCACCGGCGAGATGCGAATACCTGTGCGGCGCGCGCCGATTTCCTTGGTGATCACATCGACCACTTCGAACAAGAAGCGGGCGCGGTTTTCGATCGAGCCGCCATACTGGTCGGTACGGTCATTGATGCCAGAGCGAAGGAACTGGTCGATCAGGTAGCCGTTGGCAGCATGGATCTCAACGCCATCGAAGCCGGCGTCGATCGCTGCGCGTGCGGCCTTGCGGTAGTCCTCGACGATGCCTGGGATTTCGGAAGCTTCTAGTGCGCGGGGTTCCGACGTCGGAGCGAAGCTGCCGGTGCCGTCCTCGTTGACGAGATAGGTCTTCGACTTGGCAACGGTGTTTGTCGAGGAAACGGGCTTGCCGCCGTTCGGCTGCAGGGTGGTGTGCGAGATACGGCCGACATGCCACATCTGAACGACGATCTTGCCGCCTTCTGCGTGGACGGCGTCTGTCACCCGCTTCCAGCCATCCAGCGCTTCCTTGCTGTAGAGGCCCGGCACGTCGGCATAGCCCTGGCCCTGCTGGGTGATGGCCGTTGCCTCGGTGATGATGAGGCCCGCGGTGGCCCGCTGGCGATAGTATTCGACGTTGAGGTCATTCGGGATCGCACCTGGGGAGCGATTGCGCGTCAACGGCGCCATGACGATGTGGTTCTTGAGGGCGATGTCGCCGACCTCGGTTGGCTGGAAAAGCTTGGTCATGGGAATCCTTTCTTGGTCTGCGGAAAGATCACTCGGCGGGGACAGGCGCGGCCTGGCCCTTGGCGGAGAGATAGGTGAGGGCGGTGGCGCCGAGGCCGATCAAGGCCATCAGCGCGGCGGCAAGTGGAACGCGGGTCATGTCGAAGCCGGCCTGGATCACCATGCCGCCTGCCCATGCGCCGAGCGCGTTGCCGGTGTTGAAGGCGCCGATGTTGATCGTCGAAACGAGATTGGGCGCATCCTTGCCGAAGCGAACGACGCCAACCTGCAAGGCGGGAACCGCCGCGAAGCTCGCCATCGCCCAGAGGAAGAGGGTGATTTCAGCCGGAATGAGGAAACGGCTGGTGAAGCTGAAGGCGACCGATGTGATCGCGATCAGCGCGAAGATGCCGGCGAGCGTTGCACCAAGCTTCCAGTCGGCAAACTTCCCGCCGAGCAGGTTGCCGATCGTCAGGCCGAGGCCGATCAGGAACAGCGTCCAGGTGACGCCTTCTGGCGACAGGCCGGTGACGTCGCGCAGAAGCGGCGCGATGTAGGTGAAGAGCGCGAACATCGAAGCCGAAAAGAAGACGGTTGTCGACAGCGCCAGCCAAAGGTGGCCGTTCTTCAGGGCAGCGATTTCGCGGAAGATGTTGCCCTGCTCCTCATTGCTATCCTTCGGCAGGATGGCGATCAGGCCGATGATGGTGAGGATGCCGATACCGGTGACGACGGCGAATGTCGAGCGCCAGCCATAGGCCTGGCCGATCGCGGTGCCGAGCGGCACGCCCAGGACATTGGCGAGTGTCAGGCCGGTGAACATCAGGGCGACTGCCCGTGCCCTGCGATCAGGCGCTACGAGGTTTGCAGCGACGACCGAGCCGATGCCGAAGAATGCGCCGTGGCAGAGCGCGGTGACGACGCGGGCGACCATCAGAACCCAGTAGTCGGGCGACAGGGCGCATAGCAGGTTGCCGGCGATAAAGAGCGCCATCAGTGCAATCAATGCGGTGCGGCGTTTCAGATGGGCGGTGGAGACGGCCATGATCGGCGCGCCGACGGCGACGGCCAGCGCGTAGCCTGTAACCAGCCAGCCTGCCTGCGGAATGGTGACGGAAAGGTCGGAAGCGACTTCGGGCAGGAGGCCCATGATGACGAATTCCGTGGTACCTATCGCAAAAGAGCTCAAGGCCAGGACAACAAGGGCTAAGGGCATTTTACAGATCCTGAGCGAGCTGTTTCAAAAAGGCAGCAATGGTTTCTTCGTTGCGCTTGTAGAAAATCCACTGGCCGACGCGCCTGGTGTTGACGAGACCGGCGCGGCTCAATGTCCCCAAATGTGCGGAGACGGTTGATTGCGATAGGCCGCATCGCTCGAACTGGCTGGCACATACGCCCATCTCAAGCGGATGCTCCTGAGAGCTGAAGTGCGCCTCCGGATTCTTCAGCCAATTCAGGATCTCCAACCGCGTGGGATGGGACAGCGCCTTGAGGATTTCGTCTTTATCCATCGTTACCAGCCGAACTATAAATCGTTTATAGCCGATATATGGATTGATGGTATTCGATATTCAAGTCACGAGATGGTGATGCGCTCGCATTCTGTCTGGTTAAATTTTAAGCAAAAAAAGAGGGCCACCGAAATGTCGGGGCCCTTTAAGGTGTGAAGGTCAATAAACCTCCAGAGGGGAACAGCTAACGCGGTGGCACTGGGAGAGAACCACCATGTGCATCAGCTGAGTGCGATATGATGCTTTGAGAGGCGTATTTCAATGGCTGTTTGCGCATGCCTGCTATGCATTGCAGCAATTTTTTCTGCGGTGCGAAAAAACAAGGCAAAAAAAGAGGGCCACCGGAAAGCCGGGGCCCTTATAGGTGTGAAGGTCTAAACCTCCAGAGGGGAACAGCCAATGCGGTGGAACTGGGAGGAAAAGCCACCATGTGCATCAGCTGAGTTTGATATGGTGCTTAAATGGGCAAACGGCAACCAATTTTTGTGCATGCCTGACATGCGTCAGTTGCACAGCTTGCATTTTTCGATGAAAAACAACTAGAAGTTCCAGTTTCTCGCCTTGCTTACGATGAAATCCCGGAAAGCTTTGAGCTTCGCAGCGTTCTTCATTTCATCGGGATAGCAGAAATAGGTGTCGAACGACGGCACGTCGGCATTGATAGGCAACTGGATGAGGCCTGGATCTCGGCCCACGATGTAGTCGGGCAGGCATGCGACACCCATCCCGAGCAGGCATGCGCGCTTGATCGAGGTCTGGCTGTTGATCTGCAGATGCGGAATGCGCTTGTTGTCTGACGAGCGGCCCGCAACCTCGAGCCAGTTTACGTCAAGCAGGTAGTTCGGCGCAGGTTCGCCGAAGGTGATGATCCGGTGATTGTCCAGATCCTCGACCGCCTGCGGCTCGCCGTGGCGATTGATATAGGAGGGCGCCGCATAGACGTGCATGTGCACGGTGAACAGCTTGCGCTGGATGAGATCGGATTGCACCGGCTGGCGCAGGCGGATGGCGCAGTCGGCATAGCGCATGTTCACATCCACTTCCTCGTTGTCGAGGATGAGCTGGATCTGAACATCGGGGTAGAGCTGCATGAACTCCTGGATCTTGTCGGTGAGCCAGCCTTGGCCGAGGCCAACGGTCGTCGTGACGCGCAGCTTGCCCGTCGGCGTTTCCGTCGTTTCGGTGAGCTGCATCTTCACCGTTTCGAGCTTCAGCAGCACGTCATGGGCGGTGCGATACAGCAGTTCGCCCTGTTCGGTGAGGATCAGGCCACGCGCGTGGCGGTGGAAGAGCTTGGTGCCGACATCCTGCTCCAGCGCGCTGACCTGCCGGCTGATCGCGGATTGGGACAGATGCAGCTTGTCCGCCGCATGCGTGAACGATCCCGCTTCGGCAGCTGCGTGAAAAATACGCAGCTTGTCCCAATCCAATGGCATTCCCCCACCCCTCATAGCCGATCTTACTCCGCGGCCACGGCGACGGGCATGTGGCCCGTCAGATATCGTTCGGCTTCAAGGGCTGCCATGCATCCCAGACCAGCTGCTGTGATCGCCTGTCGGAACGTGTCGTCCGTCACGTCGCCTGCGGCGTAGACGCCCTCGACGCTGGTCGCGGTCGAATCGGGGGCCGTCCAGATATAGCCATTGTCTTTCAATTTCAGCTTGCCTTTGAAAAGCTCAGTCGCCGGGGCATGGCCAATTGCCACGAAGACCCCGTGGACCGGCAGGTCTCTGACCGCACCGGTGCGGGTATCGCGAAGGCGCGCGCCGGTCACGGAAGGCGGCATCGGCGGCTTTGCCGGCGTACCCGTGATTTCGGCGACTTCGGTGTTCCACAGAACCTTGATGTTCTCCTTGGAGAACAGGCGTTCCTGTAGGATCTTCTCGGAACGGAAACTATCGCGGCGATGCACGACTGTTACCGACTTTGCTATGTTCGACAGGTAAAGCGCTTCTTCGACCGCGCTGTTGCCGCCGCCGACCACGATCACGTCCTTGTTGCGATAGAAGAAACCGTCGCAGGTGGCGCAAGCGGATACGCCGAAGCCCTGGAAATGCTGCTCGCTCTCGATGCCGAGCCACTTGGCTTTGGCGCCGGTCGCGATGACTAGCGTATCAGCCGTCCAGACCTGGCCGCTGTCGGTGCGCGCCACGAACGGCCGCTGGTTCATTTCGACCTCGGTCACGATGTCGTTGACGATCTCGGCACCAACGTGCTTGGCCTGCTGCAGCATCTGATCCATCAGCCACGGACCCTGGATCGGATCGGCAAAGCCCGGATAGTTCTCGACATCAGTCGTGATCATCAGCTGTCCACCTTGCTCCATCCCGGCAATGAGCACCGGCTTCAGCATTGCACGGGCCGCATAGACTGCAGCCGTGTAGCCGGCGGGGCCGGAGCCGACGATGAGCACCTTTGTGTGGCGGGCGGACATGGTATTTCCTTTCAACTATCAGGACGCGGCGGCCAAGAGACGAATGCGGCCGTCTGGCGATCCATTCGCCATTTATGAACGACCAATGCTTTTATTCAAGGGCAGCCTTGCGTTACCAACAAGGCATTCCAGCCGGGTGTGCAAGATTCCGTCATTGTGGCGAAACATTCTTGCGAATTGCGCTGCATTATATAGAAGCTGGCTTGAGCAATTTAAAGAAAGGCACCCGCTTGGTCCGCGCCGAACTTGACGCCATCGATATAAAGATACTGCGTGAGCTGCAGGCAGACGGTCGCATGACGAATGTGGAGCTCGCCGACAGGGTAGGGATATCAGCGCCGCCTTGCCTGCGCCGCGTCCGCAAGCTCGAAGAGTCCGGCATCATCGAGGGCTATCACGCGATGTTGAACAGCCCGAAGCTGGGCTTCGACCTGGTGGCCTTCTGCATGGTCGGCCTCAAGCATCAGTCGGAGGCGAATCTCAAGGCTTTTGCGGCGGCAACCGGCCAGTGGCCTCTGGTGCGACAGGCCTGGATGGTCTCAGGCGACAGCGACTTCCTGCTGCATTGCGTTGCGGAAAACCTGACGCGCTTTCAGGATTTCGTGATCGAGGTGCTTACGGCGAACGAGCATGTCGATACGGTACGTACCATGCTGACGATCCGGCAAGTGAAGAAGCTGGGTCTGGTCGAGGTGTGAGGGGACCGGGCATGGAGTGTATCGCCAGATGCCGAATTGCCCCGTGCCCGTTGCCTCGCGGACTTTTCAAGTGAGCCTGTCGTAGACGTCCCGCAATTTCGTTGCCTCACCCTCTATGCTGAAATTCGCTGTTGCGTGCAGTCTTGCGTTGGCGGCGTAGCGGGCCAGACGCGATTCCTGATCCATGAGTGAAGCGGCTGCGCCTGTCATCGCACTCACGTCGTCGCGCCCGATCAGCACTCCGGTCGCACCGTCTCCGGCCGCGATGAGTTCCGCAAATGCGCCGACGTCAGTCGCAACCACCGGTACGCCGGTCGCCATCGCCTCCAGCGGCGTCAGGCCAAATCCCTCCCATCGCTGCGGGGCGACAAACAGGTCGAGTGCGCGATACCATTCGTTGATGTTGGTATGTTCGCCGACGAACAGAATACGGTCCGACAAGCCGGCAGCCGCCACCCGTGCCTTCAGTCCGGTTTCGAACTCAAGATGTTGAGCCGTTGCTCTGCCGGCGATGATCGCAATCCAGTCGGGGCGATCCGGAAGAAGGCTGATCATGCTGTCGACGAAGACGTCCGTGCCCTTCTGATGGCGAACGCGGCCGAAGCAGCCGACGATCTTCCTGCCGGCATCAAAGCCTCTATCCCGTTTGGCCTGCGCCTTGTCGGCGGGCGGCGAAAAGCGGTTCGTATCGATACCGTGCAGTATCACCGTGTTCGGCACTTCGAGGTAGGCTGCCGTCTTGCCGCTGGTGGCAATGACGGCGTCCATCTTTGAGACCAGACGCTTCGTCCAGCCGGAATGCTTTCGCTGCGAGGCGGAGGTGAAGACGATCTTGAGCTTCATCCGTAGAATGTCACGCATGACGATCGCAGGAAGCATTTCGATATTGCGGCGCGCATGCCAGATGCGGAATTGCCTTCCGGAAGGCGCGCTCCACAGCTTCAGCAGATCGGGGAAGCGGATATGCGGAAGATCCGACGGCAATCCCGGTCCGAGCGCGGCAATGCGTTGACCGAGCGCCCGCTGTACCGGGATCAGCTGAATGATCGTCGATGTGACGCCGGAGAGGCGCTTCTTGAAGTTCGGCGCTATGATCTCGACGTCACTGATATCGACAACAGCGGATTGTCCGCGATCTGCCACGCGCCATCAGCCCCAGCTGATGGCGAGCACTCCATAGGCCTTGGCGCCGCCGGGTGCGTTGACCTCGATCGAGTCGCCGACTTCCTTGCCGATCAGCGCGCGCGCGATGGGAGAGGAAATCGAGATGCGACCAGCCTTCACGTCCGCTTCCTGGTCGCCAACGATCTGATAGGTCTTTTCTTCGTCGGTGTCCTCGTCAACGAGCTTCACCTTGGCGCCGAACTTGATCTTGTCGCCGGACATCTTGGAGAGGTCGATGACCTCGGCGCGCGCTGTCAGGTCTTCCAGCTCGCCGATGCGCCCTTCGTTGTGGCTCTGGGCTTCCTTGGCCGCATGGTATTCGGCATTTTCCGAAAGGTCACCATGCGCACGTGCTTCGGAAATCGCCTCGATGATCCGAGGACGTTCTTCCTGCTGACGCCAGCGCAATTCTTCGTGCAGCTTGACGAAACCACCCTGCGTCATCGGTACCTTATCAACCATTTCTCTGTCCTTAACTCCCTGTGTCCGCTTAGCCGACGACACAAAAGAAAACAGGTCCCGAGGGGGAACCTCGGAACCGTGCAACAAACCTAACTGCTCAGCTTATAGCAGATCGGTGCTGCTGATTTCCAGAAAATTCGAATGAGCGGGTCCGTAACCTGCTGCGACTTTTCGCGCCAAACTTGAAAAACGTGCGCCGGCAGCGCACAGGATTGACCTTTAGTGATGGAACATATAGTGAACATACGGATGAAGAAGTCCCTCGACGAGCGATTGGCTATCCTTTCGGATGCGGCCAAGTACGACGCATTCTGCGCTTCCAGCGGCATGACCAAACGCGATTCGTCGAAGAGCGGCGGTCTGGGATCGACGGAAGGGGCGGGCATCTGCCATGCCTATGCGCCGGACGGCCGGTGCATTTCTCTGCTCAAGATCCTGCTCACGAATTTCTGCATCTACGACTGCGCCTATTGCATCAATCGTTCTTCCAGCAATGTGGAAAGGGTGCGCTTCACCGCCGAGGAGGTGGTTTGGCTGACGCTCGAGTTCTATCGCCGGAACTATATCGAGGGTCTGTTTTTATCCTCGGGCATCAACGCTGCCCTCTCCACGCAAAGGCGACGCAGACGGTGTTCGGCGAGGGGCCGAGGGATGCACAGACAATGTTCGTCGGCGAGCAGCCCGGCGACCAGGAGGATCTTGCCGGACGCCCGTTCGTCGGGCCTGCCGGCAAGGTTTTCGATCAGGCGGTCAAGGAGGCTGGCATCGACCGGCAGATGGTCTACGTCACCAATGCGATCAAGCACTTCAAATACGAGCCGCGCGGCAAGCGGCGCATCCACCAGAGGCCCAACATGGGCGAGGTGGCGCATTGTCGATGGTGGCTGAACCTTGAAATCGCCCTCATCGAACCGAAACTGGTCGTCGCCATGGGCGCGACCGCGCTGGCGTCGCTGACGGATACGAAGCATCGGTTCTCCGATATCCGCGGCCAGGCAATCCCGCATCGGCAGGGCGGATGCTGTTCGTGACGATACATCCGTCCTATCTGCTGCGTATCCCTGACGAGCGGCTGAAGGCGGAGGAGATGGTTCGGTTCAGGCAGGATATGATGGAGATTCAGCGGCTTATGAGCATGCTTGGAGAAAGCGATTCCGCTGGTTCAGGCGGCCTCGCTTAATCGGGTTGATGGCAGATGCGCGCGGGCGCCCAGCACTTCCATGCCAACGATTCGGCCATCGCCGTCATAATCGAGGATGATTGCGGAGGATACTCCGGCGCTGTCAGAGACCTCTTCGATCGAAAACCGAATGTAAGCCGCGCCGGCCTCTCGCGTCATATTCTACGGCAGGTTTCATGACCTCCGGGCACCACGGAAGAGAAATGCCGATATTATACGAATTTCGTCGTCCGTTTGCACGCAAACACGCGAAGCTATCGATTTTCCCGCCCTGCAGTCTTGCTGAAGCGGCGTTCCGGACCGTTTCCGCTCGGATCGCTCTCGATCCATTCTGGCTGAACGACAGGTGTTTCGACCCACTGCCTGGAGAGGCGGCGCTCTCGCATCACCGTTTCTGCATGATGCGAGTAGCGGAGCGGCTTGCTCATCTATCCTCAGGCAAAATAGCTTTGCAGCGGCCGCACTTCCAGGTTGCCGGCCTTGAGCGCCTTGATCGCCTGAGCGGCGGCTTCGGCGCCGGCCATCGTCGTGTAGTAGGGCACCTTCTGCATCAGAGTGGCGCGGCGAAGCGACTTGCTGTCGGAGATCGCCTTGTTGCTGTCGGTGGTGTTGATGACCAGCTGGACCTGGCGGTTGCGGATCGCGTCCTCGATGTGCGGGCGACCTTCGAGCACCTTGTTGATCTTGGTGGCGCTGATGCCGTTTTCAGCGAGGAAACGTGCCGTACCGCCGGTCGCAAGAACCTTGAAACCCTGTTCGACAAGGAGGCGGATCGCCGGCAGGACGCGTGGCTTGTCCTCGTCGCGCACAGACACGAAGACCGTTCCGTCACGCGGCAGTTCGACGCCGGCGCCGAGCTGCGCCTTGGCGAAGGCTAGCGCGAAATCCGTGTCGAGGCCGATGACTTCGCCGGTCGAGCGCATTTCCGGGCCGAGCAGGATGTCGACGCCGGGGAAGCGGGCGAACGGGAAGACGGCTTCCTTGACTGCTATGTGCCTGAGGTTGCGCGGATCCGGCTTTTCGCCATAGGCGGCAAACGCCGCGTCGAGCCTTTCGCCGGCCATCGCGCGAGCCGCGATCTTTGCAATCGGTGCACCGATGGTTTTGGCAACGAACGGTACCGTACGCGAGGCGCGCGGGTTCACTTCGAGAACGTAGACGATGCCATCCTTGATCGCGAACTGCACGTTCATCAGGCCGACGACGTTGAGCGCCTTGGCCATAGCCCTTGCCTGGCGCTCCAGTTCGTCGATCATCTCCGAAGAGAGCGTGCGCGGGGGCAGCGAGCAGGCGCTGTCGCCCGAGTGGATGCCCGCCTCTTCGATGTGCTCCATGATCCCCGCGACATAGGCGTCGGTGCCGTCGGACAGGCAATCGACGTCGACTTCGATGGCATTGCTGAGGTAGCTGTCGAACAGCAGCGGGTTCTTGCCGAGGAGGGTGTTAATCTGGCCGGTCTTATCGTTCGGGTAGCGCTGCTTGATGTCCTCGGGAACGAGTTCCGGAACAGTGTCGAGCAGATAGGTCTGCAGCATGCTCTCCGAATGGATGATCTGCATGGCGCGGCCGCCAAGCACGTAGGACGGGCGAACGACCAGCGGGAAGCCGATTTCGGTCGCGACAAGGCGGGCCTGCTCGACGGAATAGGCAATGCCGTTATTCGGCTGATTCAGGTCGAGCTTCATCAGAAGCTTCTGGAAGCGGTCGCGGTCTTCGGCGAGATCGATCATATCGGGTGCTGTGCCGAGGATCGGGATACCGTTCTTCTCGAGCGCTTCGGCAAGCTTCAGCGGCGTCTGGCCGCCGAACTGCACGATGACGCCGACGACTTCACCCTTTTCCTGCTCAGCACGCAGGATCTCGATCACGTCTTCGGCCGTCAGAGGCTCGAAGTAGAGGCGATCGGAGGTATCGTAATCGGTCGAGACCGTTTCCGGGTTGCAGTTGATCATGATCGCTTCATAGCCCGCATCCCTCAAGGCGAAGGCGGCGTGGCAGCAGCAATAGTCGAACTCGATGCCCTGGCCGATGCGGTTCGGGCCGCCGCCGAGGATGACGACCTTCTTGCGGTCGGAAACGTCGGCTTCCGAGCGCGCGCTGCCCACGAATGGCGTCTCGTATGTCGAATACATGTAGGCGGTCGGCGAGGCGAATTCGGCGGCGCAGGTGTCGATGCGCTTGAACACCGGGCGGACGTTCAGGCTGTTGCGCAGTTCCGCCACTTCCTTCGGGCGCTTGCCTGACAGTGTCGCAAGGCGGGCGTCGGAGAAGCCCATGGACTTCAGGGTGCGCAGGTTGGTTGCATCGGCCGGCAGCCCGTGCTCGCGGATGCGCGCTTCCATGTCGACGATCGCCTTCAACTGGGCGATGAACCACGGATCGATCTTGCAGCCTTCATGCACTTCTTCCGGGCTCATGCCCATGCGCAGCGCCTGGGCGACCATGCGCAGACGATCCGGCGTCGGCGTTCCGATGGCGGCGCGGATGGCGTTCTGGCTGCCTTCGCCTTCTTCGACGCCGGGAATTTCGATCTCGTCGAGGCCTGTCAGGCCGGTTTCGAGGCCGCGTAGCGCCTTCTGCAGCGATTCGGCGAAGGTGCGGCCGATCGCCATGACTTCGCCGACGGACTTCATCGCGGTCGTGAGAACAGGCGAGGCGCCCGGGAACTTTTCGAAGGCAAAGCGCGGAATCTTGGTGACGACGTAGTCGATCGACGGCTCGAAGGAGGCGGGCGTCGCGCCCCCGGTGATGTCGTTGTCGAGTTCGTCGAGCGTGTAGCCGATGGCGAGCTTGGCTGCGACCTTGGCGATCGGGAAGCCGGTCGCCTTGGATGCCAGAGCGGACGAACGCGAAACGCGCGGGTTCATTTCGATGACGACGAGGCGGCCGTCCTTCGGGTTGACGGCGAACTGCACGTTCGAGCCGCCTGTTTCAACGCCGATCTCGCGCAGGACGGCGATCGAGGCATTGCGCATCATCTGGTATTCTTTGTCGGTCAGGGTCAGCGCCGGCGCCACGGTGATCGAGTCGCCGGTGTGGACACCCATCGGATCGATATTTTCGATCGAGCAGATGATGATGCAGTTGTCCGCCTTGTCGCGGACGACCTCCATTTCATATTCCTTCCAGCCGAGAACCGATTCTTCGATCAGCACTTCGGTGGTCGGGGAGGCGTCGAGACCGCCTCCGATGATTTCGAAGAATTCCGAGCGGTTGTAGGCAATCCCGCCGCCGGTGCCGCCCATGGTGAAGGAGGGGCGAATGATTGCCGGCAGGCCGACGACGTCGATCGCCTGGGCGGCAATCGCCATGGCATGGCTGATATAGCGCTGCTTGCGGTCGGTTTCGCCGAGGTTCCATTCGTTCTCGAGCGCATCCAGCGCTTTGTCCAGATCCGCGCCCGAGAGGCTTTCCTTCAGCTTGTTGCGCTCGGCCTCGTGCGTCTTGCGGTCCAGATCCTTGATATCGGTGGCGTTGGCCAGCATCGAGCGCGGCGTTTCGAGGCCGATGCGGAACATGGCTTCGCGGAACAGGGCGCGGTCCTCAGCCATGTCGATGGCGGCGGGCTTGGCGCCGATCATCTCGACATTGTAGCGGTCGAGCACGCCCATGCGCTTCAGCGACAGCGCCGTGTTCAGCGCGGTCTGGCCACCCATGGTGGGTAGAAGCGCATCCGGGCGTTCCTTGGCAATGATCTTGGCGACGACTTCGGGCGTGATCGGCTCGACATAGGTCGCGTCGGCGAGGCCCGGATCGGTCATGATCGTTGCCGGGTTGGAGTTGACGAGGATGACGCGGTAGCCTTCCTCCTTCAGCGCTTTGCAGGCCTGGGTGCCGGAGTAGTCGAATTCGCAAGCCTGGCCAATGACGATCGGTCCTGCGCCGATGATGAGGATCGATTTGATGTCTTGGCGCTTCGGCATGGGCGTTTTCCACTTTCTAGCTGCGCAGAAAGCCGGCCAGGGTGGGAAGCACCGGCCGGGTCGCGCATATGATGGTCTTTTCAGGCTAGAAGCGGCTTATAGGCAAATGTTTTTGCAAACGGAACCCCATAATTTGCGGAATCGACAGGAATCGCAGGGTTCTTTCCGGCCTATGCGAGATGCGGCACCACAAGTGCGCGAATCTCTCCCGGAGGCGCCGGGTTGCCGACGGCTTCGGTGGCCTCGCCGAGGCCGATGCATCGGGAAATAAGGGGGGCGATTCTGATCGTTCCGGACGCGATCAGGTCGGCTGCACGTCCGTGGGTGAAGGGGTTGAGAAACGAATTGACGAGCTTGATCTCTCGAAAGAGCAGGTCGAAGGGCTCGATTGTGATTTTCACGCCCTGCGGCATGACGCCAAGGATGACCACTGTGCCGCCGCGCCGCGCAAGGGAAGGCGCCTGTTCGATCGTTTCCGCGACGCCGGCACATTCGATCACCGCATCGGCGCCTGCGGGCAGCCAGCCGTTCGCGCCGGTGAGCTGTTCGATGATGTCGCCGGAGGTCGGGTCGGCCGTTGCCGTCGCGCCCAGGCTCTCGGCGAGGCGACGCTTCTCCGCGTTGCGCGTCACGAGGATGACGCGGGTGGCCCCGGCAAGGCGAGCGAGCTGGACGACGAGCAGCCCGATGACGCCGCCGCCAAGAATAATGACCGAAGATCCGGGTTTGATATCGGCAAGATCGACGCCGTGCAGGCAGCAGGCGAGGGGCTCGCAGAAGGCGCCATGCAAGGGATCAATGTCTGCCGGCAGCTCGAAGGCCTGCTTCTGTGGGACGATCACATATTCGGCAAAACCGCCATTGCGATGGATGCCGATGGCCTGGAGATTCCGGCAAAGATTGACGCGCCCGGACTGGCATTCGGGGCAGCGGCCGCAGGCGATGTTCGGGTCGCCTGTTATGCGCATCCCGGGTCGGAAATCCGTGACGCCCGATCCGACTGCCTCGACGAGGCCTGCGAATTCGTGGCCGAGCGTCACCGGAGGTTTGGATGGAAACTCGCCGAGAAAGAGATGGCGGTCCGTTCCGCATATGCCGCAAGCCTCGATCCGCACCAGCAGTTCGTCCGGCCCTGGAACCGGCTTTTCGACATCACGCAGGAACAGCTGCCCCGTCGCTTCCAGACGCACAGCTTTCATCGGCGTTGCTCCTCCGCAGTCTCCCCGGCTTTCAAGAAGAGCGAAAGGAGGAGTCTCGTCAAGCGCTTGCTTGAATTTCTTCAACCGAAACGGCGGCGCGCGTCTTCGGCATAGCTTCGGCTGACGGGGATTTCGCTGCCGTCGTGCGTCAGGATGACAAGCCTGCCGTTGCCGCGTCTGATGCTCTGGACATGGGCATCGGCAATCCAGTGAGACCGGTGCACCCGCAATCCGGGCGTTCCTGCTGCTTCCCGAAGGGCATCAGCAAACCGGAGCAACACCAGTTCGCGACCGCGGCTGGTCACGACCTCGGTGTAGTGATCCTGAACGGAAAGCCGCAGCAGTGCGCCGCGGTTCGGCGGTTTGAGGCGATCGACAATCGATGCCGCGGGTGCCGATTCGGATGGAGTGGATGCCGGGGTGGCAGCTTCGGCAATCCGCTGATGCATCGCCATGTAGGTCAGCAGGCAGAACAGCGCACAAAGCGGTATGGCGAAGAGCGCGCGGTGAAGACCGTTGTCCATCTCGCTCCATACGCCGACAAAGGCAAAATCGATGCCGCCGAGGGCAAAGCCGATCGGAAGGGCGGAAGCGATCGATCCGATCATCATGCGCCCGAGCAAGCTTTCGATCGTGCCTCGCAACAACACGTCGGCGATGACCGAGCAAAGGATCGCAATTGCCCAGGCGACGGTATGCACGATCAGCCAATAGCTCAGCCGCTCCCCGGCATTCATGCGGGTGGATGTGCCATACGCACCGGTAACCGTGAAAATCAGAACAACGGCCGCGAAGGTCGCCCAGAAGCGCGGCGAGCGGATAAAGACCTGCAATTGGCGAAGCGTGGATTGCATGAAGGTGTGATCCACGAAGTTTTCCTGCCGTTTGCGCCATTCGAATTGAGAGCGGAAAATTCATGGCGGAAAGAGCGAGCAAGTTCAACCGGAATACCCAATCATGACCCTCGAGCCGCTTTTCGATGCACCGCTTGCCATTCAAATCCATCTTGCTGCCGTGACGCCGGCAGCGCTGCTCGGCGCCTATATTCTTCTGCGACCGAAAGGCACGCTGTTTCATCGATTCCTCGGCAGGGTGTGGTTGGCACTTATGGTGGTGACGGCGCTATCGAGCTTCTTCATCCATCAGCTTGATCTGTTCTACGGCTTCAGCCCCATTCACCTTCTTTCCATCGCAACGCTTTTCGGCAGCTGGCAGGCAATTGCTGCGGCCAGGCGGCGCGATATCCGCACGCATCGACGCATCGTCAGAAGCCTCTATTTCGGCGGCATCGTCGTTGCCGGCCTCTTCACGTTCGTGCCGGGTCGTATCATGTACGCTGTCGCCTTCAGCGGCAGCGTGTGGCGGGGCGCTCCCGTCGCGCTGTTCATTCTGCTCGTTCTCGCTTTGATCGTCTTCCACTCCATGCGCAGGAAACGCCTTGCATGAAACGGCTGGAATTCGTCTCGTCGACGGATATATTAACCCTGCGAAGAGCATGCGTGGGCATCGCCGGGGAGAGCATCATGGAATGGAAAGGCCGGCGTCAGTCCGACAACGTCGAGGATCGTCGCAATGATCCTTCCATGGGTGGATTGGGCCAAGGCGGAGGCTTCAACTTTCCATCCGGCGGCGGTATGGGACGGCGCGGCGGCGGCCTTAGCATCGGCACGATCATATTTCTGGTGGTCATCTACTTTATTCTCAAGGCGATGGGCATAGACCTGATGCAGGTCCTGGATGGAGGATCTGTCAGCGGTCCAGGCTACGAACAAAGCCAGTCCAGAGATCAGCCGCCTGCCAACGACGAGATGACGGCGTTCATGCGAACGGTCCTGGCCGAGACGGAGGATACGTGGCAGGGCATATTCAAATCCATGGGGCGCGACTACGAAGAGCCGCGGATGGTGCTGTTCTCCGGACAGACGCAGTCGGCCTGCGGCTTTGCCTCCGCGGCAACCGGGCCGTTCTATTGCCCCAGTGACCACAAGGTGTACCTCGACACGGCCTTCTTCCAACAGTTGAGCCGCCAGTTCGGCGCTTCCGGCGACTTCGCCGAAGCCTACGTCGTTGCCCACGAGGTCGGCCATCACGTGCAGAACCTGCTTGGCATCCTGCCGAAGTTCAACGAAGCCCGTCAGCGGATGAGCGAGGCCGATGCCAACAAGATGTCCGTTCGCGTCGAGCTTCAAGCGGATTGCTTTGCCGGTATCTGGGGCAAGTTTACCCAGCAGAAGGGTATTCTCGAGGCCGGTGACCTGGAAGAGGCGCTGAATGCCGCCCAAAAGATCGGCGACGACACGCTGCAGAAGCGAAGTCAGGGCTACGTCGTCCCTGAGAGCTTCAATCACGGCACATCGGCGCAGCGTGCCAAATGGTTCAAGCGGGGCTTCGACAGCGGCCAGCTGTCGGCATGCGACACCTTCTCCGGGCCAGTTTGACCGCGATAACCGGCCTCGATCTGACGAGGCCGGACTGCATTTCAATTTTCACTGTCCATGTGCTTGAGTATCGCGGCGGGGTAGCGGCTGCCTGCGGCCGAATCTCTGGGTACGGCACGATCAATCGCTGTCATGTCGCTGGCTGACAGTTCGACTGCGCGCGATCCCAATGCCTCGGTCAGACGATCGCGACTGCGGGCGCCGACGAGGGGCACGATGTCTTTTCCCTGGGCTGCGACCCAGGCTATCGCAACCTGGGCGACGGAAACGCGTTTGGCATCGGCAATCTTGCGAAGTTCCTCTACGAGGGCGAGGTTTTGGTCGACGTTACCCTCCTGGAAACGAGGGCTGATGCCGCGGAAATCGCCAACGCTGTTGCCCTGGCCTTTCTGCCAATGACCGCTGATCAACCCGCGAGACAAAACGCCGTAGGCGGTAACGGATATGCCGAGGTCACGACAGGCCGGCAGGATCTTGTCCTCGATGCCACGGGAGATCAGCGAGTACTCGATCTGCAGATCGCAGATCGAATGGACGGCAGCCGCCCGCCGGATCGTCTCGGCGCCGACTTCGGACAGGCCGACGTGCCTGATATATCCGGCTTTGATCATGTCGCCGATTGCGCCGACGGTTTCCTCGATCGGCACGTCAGGATCCAGCCGGGCAGGGCGGTAGATATCGATGTAGTCGACGTCGAGGCGCTTCAGCGTGTAGGCGAGAAAGTTCTTGATCGCCACAGGGCGGGAATCGTAGCCGCCCCAGCCGCCCTCCGGGTCGCGTAGGGCACCGAACTTGACGCTGATGACAGCGTCGTCGCGGCGGCGGCCCTTGAGGGCCTCGCCGATCAACATCTCATTGTGGCCCATGCCGTAAAAATCGCCGGTATCGAGCAGATTGATCCCGGCGTCGAGGGCGGCATGGATCGTCGCGATGCTCTCGGCGCGGTCCGACGGACCGTACATGCCGGACATACCCATGCAACCGAGACCGAGGGCCGAGACTTGAGGGCCGGTCTGCCCCAAACGATAGATCTGCATTTCGCTCTCCTTGACGGACGCTGCGTTGCGTCTCGAGTTCGGTTTGATGCGTGCCGCGTTGTGCGACAATCCGATATATTTCGAACAGCCTGTGCGGGAAAATGGACAATGGACGATCTGCCTCTGAATGATCTGGATGCTTTCACCGCCGTGGCAAGGAAGCGCAGCCTTCGAACGGCAGCGCGCAAGCGCGGGGTTTCCGCTGCGTCGCTTAGCGATATGCTGCGGCGCCGCAAGCTGGTGTGCTCGTACCCATTCTCGAGGGTTGGCTGACGCGTTTTCGGGTCCGCTTCCGTATTATACAAGCCGCAGGCACATGCCGTCCTCGCTGCGTGCCTTTGTGGATTTCGTCCAGGCCGAGCACCGGAATACCGGTTAGGTGCGCCTTTTGTTCCGTTATTCGATCAACATAACTCGTAGCCCTATCAAAAGATTTGAAATGTTCACGTATTGTTTCGTTTAATGGCTTGGGATATGTAACATTCCCGGCGACGAGATCGTCTTTCCAGAAACAACACGCTGTAGAGATATCTCATGCTCGATCCGAAATTCGTTCGTCGCGGCCTCTTCCTCGTCTTCATGATTCTGTTTCTGGATGTGATCGGCATCGCGATCATCATGCCGGTGCTGCCCGTCTATCTAGAGCAGTTGACGGGTGGCTCCGTCAGCGATGCAGCGCTCGATGGCGGCTGGTTGCTCGTCGTCTATGCCGGGATGCAGTTTCTGTTTGCACCCTTTCTCGGCAACCTCAGCGATCGTTTCGGCCGGCGCCCCATTCTGCTTCTGTCAGTGCTGACGTTTGCGATCGACAATCTCATCTGCGCGGTCGCCACCAGCTTCTGGATGCTGTTCGTCGGCCGCATGCTTGCCGGTTTGAGCGGTGGCAGCTTTGCGACCTGCTCCGCCTACATCGCCGACATCAGCAATGACGAGAATCGCGCCAAGAATTTTGGCTTGATCGGTATCGCATTCGGCGTCGGTTTTACGATCGGCCCGGTGATCGGCGGCTTTCTCGGCGAATTCGGCCCGCGCGTGCCGTTCTACGGGGCTGCTGCGGTTTCCTTCGCCAATTTCGTCGCCGCCTGCTTCCTCTTGCCGGAAACGCTGGACGAGAAGAACCGGCGTGTCTTCGAGTGGAAGCGTGCCAACCCGCTGGGTGCGCTGAAGCAGATGCGCAATTATGCCGGCATCGGTTGGGTCGGCGCGGTCATGTTCCTTTTCTGGCTGGCGCATGCGGTCTATCCCGCCGTCTGGTCTTTCGTCTCGACCTATCGCTACGGCTGGAGCGAGGGCCAGATCGGGCTTTCGCTCGGCATCTATGGCATCGGCGCGGCGTTCGTCATGGGCGTCGTGCTGCCGAAGATCGTGCCTGTTCTCGGTGAACGGAAAACCGCCGTGATGGGCTTGTGCTTCTCGGTCGTCGGTCTGACAGGCTATGCTTTTGCCTGGCAGGGCTGGATGGTCTATGCGGTGATCGTGCTCACCGTCATGGAAAATGTGGCCGATCCGCCGCTTCGCAGCATTGCCGCCGGCAAGGTGCCGCCTTCGGCGCAGGGTGAACTGCAGGGGGCGTTGACGAGCCTCAGCAGTATCACGACGATCATCGGACCTCTTATCTTCACGCAGATGTTTGGCCATTTCACCGGTCCGGATGCGCCCGTCAGCTTCGCCGGTGCGCCTTATCTGATGGCCGCTCTCTTCATTCTCGTCGCCGCCATCCTGTTTCTTTTGAGGGTGCGTACCGTGAAGTMCGCAAGTGCTGGACCAGCTGGCGCGGTGAACCATCAGAATTCATGATGTGATGATGAATTTTTCATCATTTGCATGTTTTTGAGTATTTATTTGCGCCATTTTCGTCTACATCGTCGCGATGCCTGACGCTGCATCATGGCCGTCAGCGATTGAAATCACAGGAATTTGGACATGGACACGCCGATCGACGCGGGAAGGCGGGCGCCGAAAACTGACAACCGTTGGGGCGCGCACATCCGCGCAACGCTGGCGCTCGGGATTCCGCTGATCGGTGCACAACTTGCCCAGCTCGGCATCAACACGACGGATGTGATGATCGTCGGACGGCTCGGCGCCGAGCATCTGGCGGCGATGGTCCTTGCCGGGCAGTTTCTCTTTACCATTCTCGTCTTCGGGTCCGGCTTTTCGATTGCCGTCATTCCGATGGTGGCGCAGGCCTACGGGCGCGGCGATGTCGTTAGCGTGCGCCGGTCGCTGCGCATGGGGCTTTGGGTCGTTCTGGCTTTCTGGGTCCTGATGTTGCCGGCCTTCTTCAACTCCGAGAGAATCCTCCTTGCTGCCGGCCAGAAGCCCGAGGTCGCGGCACTTGCGCACAGCTATATCGTGATCGGGCAGTTCGCCGTGCTGCCGGGGCTTCTCTACAACGTCATGCGGGCACTCGTCAGCGCCATTGGCAAAGCTGCGGTGATCCTGAACGTGACGATCGCGATGCTGGTGCTGAACGCCATCTTTGCCTACATGCTCGTGCTCGGCCACTTCGGCCTGCCGGCAATGGGGCTCAGGGGCGCTGCGATCGTTTCTGTGGTGGTGCAAACGGCGGGTTTCTTCTTCATTCTTGCCTATGTGCAAAGCAGGCCGGAAACACGACGCTACGAGCTTTTCGTGCGGTTCTGGCGTCCGGACTGGAAAGCCTTCTGGGAGGTCGTGCGTCTCGGTATGCCGATCAGCGTCACCATTCTTGCCGAGGTGAGCCTGTTCACGATGGCGTCGCTCCTGATGGGCCGGATCGGCACGATCGAACTCGCTGCGCACGGGATTGCGCTGCAATGGGCGTCCATCGCCTTCATGATTCCTCTTGGCCTGTCGCAGGCTGCAACGGTTCGGGTGGGCGTCGCGCACGGTCAGGGCGATCACGTCGCCCTGGTGCGGGCAGCCGTTGCCGTGTTTGCCATCTCGGGCGCCATCTCGGCTGTCGGCGGCCTGCTGTTTGCGGTCATGCCGACGTTTTTTGCCAGCTGGTTCCTCGATACGCATTCGGCGCAGGCACCGCAGGTGCTTGCCTATGCCGGTCCTCTCATCGTCATCGCAGGGCTTTTCCAGTTGGTCGACGGCCTTCAGGCGATTGCCAACGGTCTGTTGCGCGGGCTCAAGGACGCACGGGTGCCGATGATCATGGCATTGGTTGCCTATTGGCCGATCGGCTTCTTCCTCGCCTGGGCTCTCGCCTTTCCGCTTGGTTTTGGCGGCATCGGCATTTGGATGGGCTTTTTGATCGGGCTATTCACAGCGGCCGTGATGCTGTGCGGGCGTTTTTATCTTCTTATGCGCCGAAATGCATAGGCTGGCCCCCGCGACGTGAAAACCGTCGGCTCGAAACCATCGAGCCGATCCAAGATCCGGAGCGAGTGCAGCGCGGCCTTATCGCGGCGCGCCGTCGCCCGTACGGCTCTTCCAATGGCGCGGCAGGTCGTCGCTGATGATGTCCCAACCGATCCTTTCCGACACCCAGATGTGATCCGTGGGCCTGTAGGACTCCGCTTGGTCGAGACTTATCGTCATGACGTCGATGGTATCCGGATCCGTGTTGTTCTCGTAGGTCAGCGGCGAGCCACATGTTCCGCAGAAAGTCCTGATGACCTCAGGTGACGAGGAGAACCGCCTTGGTTCGCCGCTTTCGAACACGAACGTTCGCGCCGGAAAACCCACGAACGGAAGAGCCAGGGACGAGGCAATCTTGCGGCACGTCCGGCAGTGACAGATGCTACTCAGCAGGGGAGTGCCGGCGATAGCGTAGCGGATTTCGCCGCACAGGCAGCCTCCTCTGTGGACCTTCGCGGTCTGCTCCATCGTTTTTTCCTCGATGCGACCTCTTTCCAGGGTGTCAGGCAGGCACCCGTCAAAAAGAAAACCGCTTGCAACGATCTGCTGCAAGCGGTTTTTCCGTATTCTCAGTTCAAAGCTGCGCCCGCATCCAGCGAGGGGAGGCTCAACGCTCCGCCAGGGCCGTTTCGCCCTTTTTCTCGCGGACCAAGTTGACGAAGCGGCGGAAGAGATAGTGGCTGTCCTGCGGGCCGGGGGATGCTTCGGGGTGGTGCTGCACGGAGAAGATCGACTTGCCGGCGACGCGTAGGCCGCAATTGGTGCCGTCGAACAGCGAAACGTGAGTCTCTTCAACGCCATCAGGCAGAGACTTCGTGTCGACAGCGAAGCCGTGGTTCATCGAAACAATCTCGACCTTGCCCGTCGTGTGGTCCTTCACCGGATGGTTGGCGCCGTGGTGGCCCTGATGCATCTTTTCCGTCTTTGCGCCCAGCGCCAGACCCAGCATCTGGTGACCGAGGCAGATGCCGAAGACCGGGATGTCGGTCTTAATCAGCTTCTGGATGACGGGCACGGCATATTCGCCGGTTGCGGCCGGGTCGCCCGGGCCGTTGGACAGGAAGATGCCGTCCGGCTGCATCGCGAGCACATCTTCGGCGCTTGCCGTCGCGGGCATCACGGTCACCTTGCAGTCGAGGCCGGCAAAGAGGCGCAGGATGTTGCGCTTGACGCCATAGTCGAGGCAGACGACGTGGTATTTGGCATCTTCGGCCTTGAGTTCGCCGTAACCTTCGTTCCAGATCCACGGGGTCTGCGACCACTGCGAGGATTGACCTGATGAAGCGATCTTGGCGAGGTCGAGGCCTTCCAGGCCGCTCCATGCCTTGGCCTCGGCCTTCAGCGTCTCGATGTCGAAGACGCCGTTCGGGTCGTGGGCGATCACCGCGTTCGGTGCGCCGTTCTCGCGGATCCAGGCGGTGAGCGCGCGGGTGTCGACGCCGCAGAGCCCGATGACACCGCGTGCCTTCAGCCAGGTGTCGAGATGCTTGACGGCGCGGAAGTTGGACGGATCGGTCATGTCGGCCTTGAAGATGACGCCGACCGCGCCGTGGCGTGCTGCCGGCGTCAGGTCTTCGATGTCTTCGTCATTGGTGCCGATGTTGCCGATATGCGGGAAGGTGAAGGTGACGATCTGACCGAGGTAGGAGGGATCGGTCATGATCTCCTCATAGCCCGTGAGCGCGGTGTTGAAGACCACTTCGGCCTGGACCTTACCGGTCGCGCCGATGCCCTTACCTTCGATGACGGTGCCGTCGGCCAGAACGAGCAGGGCGGTGGGCTTTTCGGTTGTCCAGGGTGCTGTCGCGGTCATCTTCATCCGTTTCCGGCAGCCACACGTCCTTGGGCAACGCTGGCCGGCCATTTGGTTTGCAAGCATAGGCGCGCGGCAAGGCACGCGCTGTCAGGCCTGATCACGAATTTTGGTGCAGGTGGCGGTAAATAGCCACGCTATTTCCAGAGGTCAATCTTAGTACCGCAGATAAAGCCTGTTTTCTCCCGCTTTCTGTCGGGATTCTTGCAATTTATTTGATCCCACGCATTCGTCTGGTTTATGAAGCGGCATTCAAACAGGAGTGATTATGATGTTGCGCGATCAACTCGCCGCCGCCCTCAAGGATGCGATGAAGTCCAAGAATGCCGAGCGGCTTTCGACCGTTCGCCTGATTCAGGCTGCCGTCAAGGACCGGGATATCGCCAATCGCGGCGCCGGCAAGGAACAGGCAAGCGACGACGAAATCCTGCAGATCCTTGCCAAGATGGTGAAGCAGCGCGACGAATCGGCGAAGATCTACGAAGAGAATGCGCGCCCGGAACTGGCGGCCAAGGAACGCGCCGAAATCACCGTCGTCCAGGACTTCATGCCGAAGCAGCTTTCCGAGGCCGACATGCGTGCCAACATCGCGGCGATCATAGCCGAGACGGGTGCTGCCGGTCCGAAGGACATGGGCAAGGTTATGGCGGTTCTGAAAGAGCGCTATGCCGGCCAGATGGATTTCTCCAGGGCCTCGGGTGCCGTCAAGGAATTGCTGAACTGATCAGCCTAGTCTCGCGGCCCTCGTGATCGTGGGCCCGAGCACCGCTTCGGCGGCGGTATCGACAACGGCGAATTTCGCCGCCTGGTAGCCCCAGTATTCCATGACGAAGGCGCGGGACAGCCAGACCTTGCCTTTATAGTGCGGCAGCTCCCACCCGATGCTCCCCATCTCGGCAGCCTGCGTCAGCAGGCGCTTGAGATGTGTGTTCGAGATCATGAACTGGTCGCGGATGTCCTTTAGCGATAGCGTGCCGATCTCGACGCGCTCGGACGTGCGGTCGAACGATGAGATCCGGCTCATCAAATAGTCCATCACGAGACCACCGGAGCTGGCCCAATTGAAAAGATTGTATGTCGCACCGGGGTCGCGCACCGCGTCGCTGTCGATGATGGCCTTGGCGATCAGCGGCTGGATCCGCGGAAAGGCCAGGGGGTCCGCCATCGTCTGCTCCAGGCGGTTGCCGCCATCCAGATGGTCGAGAATGGCAAGATGAGTGGCGAGCCACTTGAAAAAATGCTCCTCGGCGGTTTCCGTCGGCTCCAGCAGTCGCGTGCGCTTGTCGAAAGCGCTTTCGATCGATCGCAGAAAGCGATAGGCGAGCATTTCCTGGATGAACGCTGCGGCCGTGTTGCGACTTGCAATCTTGTGGCTGACCACAAAGCTGATGAAACGGCCTGAATAGAGAGCAACCCTGGGCTCACCGGGATAGCCGTAGTGAAGTGCAAAGCCGCTATGCGCCATCAGCCAGCGCTGTTGCGCCGCGAAGATAGAGGCGATTCTCGGACTTTCGCGATAGATCGCCAGCATTTCTTGCGCACAGTGAAGCACTGCTGCAAAGAATGCGTCACTTTTCAGGAAATCTTCGACTTTGTGGGGCATGCAACCATACCAGTGGGCCGCCTTCATCGGACATGGCCATAGCGGCTGTCAATTGCTTTCTTCGGCAAAACATGAGTGATATTTGCACAAATGGCCGCCAGGCAGCCAAAAGGTGAAACCATAAGCTGAAATTAGAGAAGGCAGGAGCTGGGGGAGCTCCTGCCTTCTTGCTCTTTGCTTCCGATTGGCTACGCAGGGTTAAAACCCAAGCCAACGGGATATTCGCAAAGGCACCCTCGCGAGGCGGCGCCGGGGGTAGGGATGGTGCCTCGCTCGGGGATCGCTTTGTCGAATTGGAAGTTATTGCGATGCGGCATGCGATTCAAATTACAAAAAAATAATAATTGGCCGCAGTGGTTGCCTTAAGTGTGGCGGCGCTCGCGGTTCCCGTTTGTTGCAGGGACTGCGGCGCATTCCAAAGACGACGGTCAAGGTGTTGTTTATAAATCCGTTTGAGCATTTTGTGGCTATACTGACTGAGTAGCCTCGATGGCTGAGTTGTGGTCCAAGACGTCGCAGGAAACGTTGTTGTCGCACCCATGTCGCAGCTGCCGGTCACGCATTGTTGAAGAGTGACTGGCGCACGCGAAACCGCGATATGCCGGCTAACCTGTGAATAGCGGGCCTTTGAGGCAAAGGTCGTGGCGTGCGCCGGCGAACTTGCCTATATGGAGATTAGCCAAGAGGTTTAGATGCGCTTTTCAAATTCCTTTCTCGACGAGATACGCGACCGCGTGCCGATTTCGGACGTGATCGGCCGCCGTGTGAGCTGGGATAAGCGCAAGACCAACGTATCGCGCGCCGACTACTGGGCATGCTGTCCGTTCCACGGCGAGAAATCACCGAGCTTCCATTGCGAGGACCGCAAGGGTCGATATCACTGCTTCGGCTGTGGGGTGACAGGCGATCACTTCAGGTTCTTGACCGAGCTGGAGGGGTTGAGTTTCCCGGAGGCCGTGCAACAGATCGCCGACATGGCGGGCGTCGCGATGCCGATTGCCGATCCCGTCATGGAAAAGCGCGAGAAGGAGCGCACCTCGCTTCTCGACGTGATGGAGCTCGCAACGCAGTTCTTCCAGGATCAGTTGCAGACCGCGAATGGCGCGCGGGCGCGGGCCTATCTGCGCGACCGCGGGCTGACCGGGCGGACGATCGAAACCTTCCGACTTGGCTTTGCCCAGGACAGCCGTAACGCATTGAAGGAGTTTCTGGCCGGCAAGGGTGTTCCCAAGGAGCAGATCGAGGCGTGCGGGCTGGTCGTTCACGGGCCCGAGGTGCCGGTGTCCTACGACCGTTTCCGCGACCGCATCATGTTCCCGATCCTGTCGTCTCGAGAGAAGGTCATCGCCTTCGGCGGCCGCGCCATGTCGCCGGATGCGCCCGCCAAGTATCTGAATTCGAACGAGACCGAACTCTTCCACAAGGGTAATGTGCTTTATAATTTCACGCGTGCCCGGCGTTCAGCGCAGGGCGCGAACGGCGATGGCACGATCATCGCCGTCGAAGGCTACATGGACGTGATCGCACTGCACCAGGCAGGCATTGAAAACGTCGTTGCGCCGCTCGGCACCGCGCTTACCGAAAACCAGCTCGAGCTGCTGTGGAGAATGACGCCGCAGCCGGTGCTGTGCTTCGACGGCGACGGCGCCGGCATTCGCGCGGCAAATCGTGCGGCGGACCTTGCATTGCCTCATATCAAGCCGGGTCGCACCGTCCGCTTCGCCTTGCTGCCGGACGGCAAGGATCCCGATGATCTCGTGCGCAACGAGGGGCGTGCGCCATTCGACAAGGTGATGAGCCAGGCGAAGCCGCTGGCTGAGATGATCTGGGGCCGCGAGATCAACACCGGCAAATTCGAAACGCCGGAGGCGAAGGCGGAGCTTGAGGCTCGGCTGAAGCAACTGGTGGCTGTGATCGCCGACGAAAACGTCCGCCGGCATTACCAGCAGGACATGCGCGACCGGTTGAACGGTTTCTTCCAGCCGCAATTCCAAAATCGCAGCAATGAACGACGCAATTTCGAGCGCGGTGGCGGCCAGAACAAAGGGCGGGGGAACGACGGTCCGCGCGGTGCGCGCGTCACCGGCGGCATCTCCGAGCGCCTGGCACGTTCCGGGCTTGTCCGCGGCCATCAGGACGTACCGGCGTTGCGGGAGAGCGTGCTCGCGCTCACCGTCGTCAATCATCCGGCGCTGATGCAGGACGAGTACGACGAGATTGCCTCCATCGACTATGATAGCCGGGAGCTCCAGAGGCTGTGGTCCGGCATGCTGGGCGCCGCTGCTGCCGTTGCCGCGCCGCATCTGACACGGGAATACCTGATCGAACGCCTGGAGGAACTTGGCTTTGCCGAGCTGATCCAGAGCCTGGAGCAACAGATCCGCAATGCACGCCTGTGGATCGCCACCGAGGAGGCGGCGATGGAGGATGCCCGTGAGGGATATCGCCAGGCGCTTGCCTTCCACAAGCGCGCCAAGGCGCTGCGCTGGCACAAGATCGAACTCGAGCGCGAGATCGCCGAGGCGACGGAAGCTGGAAACGGCGAGGTAATCGACCAGTTGATGCGGGCGCTGCAAGAAGTCCATTTCGAAGGACTGAGGCTTGAGAACCAGGAAGCCATCGTCGACGGCTTCGGCGTGCTTTCCGGCCGGGTCAAAAAGGCAGCGAACCACTGATGCAAGGAATGGAAACGGCATTTTCAGCCGGGGATGCGCTGTTCGGCGCGGAGCGTTCGCCGATCGACATCCTCAATCGCGTCTATGGCTACCCGGCCTTTCGCGGCAAGCAGCAGCAGGTGGTCGAGCATGTCGTTTCCGGCGGCGATGCCGTGGTGCTGTTTCCAACCGGAGCGGGCAAGTCGGTTTGCTTCCAGATTCCGGCACTGTGCCGTGAGGGTCTCGGCATTGTCGTCTCGCCGCTGATTGCGCTGATGCGCGATCAGGTGGAGGCGATGAAGCAGCTTGGCGTTCGCGCAGCGGCGCTGAACTCTTCCCTGTCGCGAGAGGAGTTCATAGACGTTCGCCGGGCGATTTCAGCCGGCAAGCTCGACCTTCTCTATGTGACGCCGGAGCGCATTCTGATGGATGGCTTCCGTGAAACGATCGGCAATTCGAAGATCGCGCTGTTTGCCATCGACGAGGCGCATTGCGTTTCCCAGTGGGGACACGATTTCCGGCCGGAATATCGCGAACTCGGCAAACTTGCGGAACACTATCCCGGCGTGCCGCGCATCGCGCTGACGGCAACCGCCGATCCGCACACGCGCGACGACATCGTGGAGCGCCTGGGTCTGCATAGTGCCAGAGTTTTCACCACCAGCTTCGACCGGCCGAACATCAGCTACGAAATCGTCGAGCGCGATCAGCCGCGCCAGCAGTTGCTGCGGTTCCTCTCGGGACACAAGAGAAACAGCGGCATCGTCTACTGCCTGTCGCGCGCCAAGGTCGAGGACACGGCGGAATGGTTGAACACGCAGGGCATCCGGGCGTTGGCCTATCATGCCGGGATGGACCGCGCGCTTCGCGATGCCAATCAGGATGCCTTCCTGAAAGAGGAAGATCTTTGCCTTGTTGCGACCGTTGCCTTCGGCATGGGTATCGACAAGCCGAACGTGCGCTATGTCGCGCATCTCGATCTGCCGGGATCCGTCGAGGCCTACTATCAGGAAACCGGCCGCGCCGGGCGCGACGGGTTGCCGTCCGAGGTCTGGATGGCCTACGGCATGGCCGACGTGATCCAGCGGGGCCGCATGATCGACGAAGGCAACGCTGCCGACGAGATCAAGCGCGTGGAGCGCTCCAAGCTCAATGCGCTGCTGGCCATCTGCGAGACCGCCTCCTGCCGCCGCCAGGCGATCCTTGCGCATTTCGGAGAGACCTCTGCGGGCAATTGCAACGGCTGCGATACCTGCCTGAAGCCGGTCGAGACCTGGAACGGCACGGATACGGCGATCAAGGCGCTTGCCGCCATCTATCGCACAGGCGAGCGCTTCGGAACGGGACATGTGGTCGACGTCCTGCTCGGCAACGTCAACGAAAAGACCGAGCGGTTTGGTCACGCAACGATGCCGGTCTTTGGCGCCGGAAAAGACATTCCGTCGCGGACATGGCAATCGGTCTTCCGCCAGCTGCTCGCCATGGGGCTTATCCGCGTCGATCACGGCGCATTCGGTGCCCTGAAGCTAGAACCGGAAGCCCGGGCGGTCTTCAAGCGCGAACGCGAGGTGTTTTTCCGCAAGGATCGTCCGGCTTCCGAACGTCGGACCAAGAAGACGGCGCAAGCCGAGCGTCGATCTGTCCTCTCCGGTGCCGACGGGGTGCTGTTCGAGGCGCTGCGCGCCGAACGCACGGCAATCGCCAAATCGCTCGGAGTGCCACCCTATGTCGTTTTCCCGGATACGACGCTGATCGCCTTCGCCACGGAGCGGCCGCGTACACACAAAGAGCTGCTGGGTATATCGGGTGTCGGTCAGTCGAAGCTGGAGCGCTACGGCGATGCGTTCTTGGACGTGGTCCTGGGGTACGACGACTAGTCTGCATGCCTTGCGTTTTCCAGGAGTTCGGTTGCGCCTGTCTGTTTTTGCAATCTCAGGCTGGCGCGTGTTTCGTTATGCTGATATCATCGCCCCTCGTTTTCGGGGATCTATCATGGCGACATTCGACAAGCCGGTTGTGTCTCTGCCCGGGCGGGAGCGGGTCGCTCGACATCCACATGGCGGGCGGATTTTCATTCATGCCACCGGCGAGGAAACGGCCGGTGCCTTCGGCGCGTGGGAAACCTTTTCCGCGCCCGGCACGGGGCCGACCCGGCATACGCACACGCGCGAGACTGAAATGTTCCGCGTCATTGTCGGGACCTATCGCTTCTGGTGCGGCGGCGATGTCGTCGAGGCACCGCCGGGCACGACGGTTGTCCTGCCGCCGCATATCCCGCACCATTGGCGAAATGTCAGCGACATCCCGGGGCACATGATGGGCGTGGTGACGCCGGGTGGTTTCGAGCTATTCTTCTTGGAGCTCGAGCGCAGCGGCGCCGACACGCCGGAGAAGATCCTGTCCATCCAGGCGCAATTTGGCCTGATCGAAGGATGATCGAAACGCTGTTGAGATCGTGGGCGGTCTATAAAGGCCGACCGAGAGGAAACAGACATGGCCCAGAATATTTACGACAAGCCCGAGTTCTTCGAGGGATACAGCCAGCTCAACCGGTCGGTGCACGGATTGGACTGGGCTGCCGAATGGGCGTCGATCCGCGCGGTTCTGCCGGACCTCTCGGGCAAGCGGATTGTCGATCTCGGCTGCGGTTTTGGCTGGTTTGCGCGCTATGCTTCCGATCAGGGTGCGAAGAGCGTTCTCGGGCTCGATCTCTCCGAGAGAATGATTGCTCGCGCACGACAGGAAACGGCGGATGCGGCGATCCGCTACGAGATCGCCGATCTGGAGCATCTGGAGCTGCCTGGCTCATCGTTTGACCTCGCCTACAGTTCGCTCGCGTTTCATTACATCGAAGACTTCGCGCGGCTTGTCGCGACGATCCACAGCGCACTGGTCCCAGGTGCTGATTTCGTCTTCACCATCGAGCATCCGATCTACATCGCACCTGGCGTGCCGATGTGGACCAGGAATGGCGAAGGTCGCCGGATCTGGCCACTCGATGGCTATTCCTGCGAGGGGCAGCGAACGACGGACTGGCTCGCCAAGGGCGTGGTCAAGTATCACCGGATGCTCGCCACGACGCTGAACACGCTGATCGGAGCGGGCTTGGCCATTCGCCATGTCGAGGAGTGGCGACCGAGTACCGAACAGCTTGTCGATCATCCAGAATTGGCAGAAGAGATGGATCGGCCGATGTTCCTTTTGATCGCGGCGCAGCGCTGAGCCTGCGCAAGACAAGCGTGCGTCGATGTGCTAGTCCGACGCCGGCGATACAGGAAAGCACCAAGAAAAGGGCCGTCGATGACCTCGCAATTCCTCTCTCATCTTCGCACTGAACTGGCCGGGCTGAAAGATGCTGGGCTCTACAAGTCCGAGCGCGTCATTACATCGAAGCAGGGCGGTGAGATCGCCGTTGCTTCCGGCGAGCGCGTGTTGAATTTCTGCGCCAACAACTATCTTGGCCTTGCCGACAACGAGGAGCTTGCCGAGGCCGGCAAGAAGGCGCTTGACCGCTACGGCTACGGCATGGCGTCCGTGCGTTTCATCTGCGGGACGCAGGAGGAGCACAAGCAGCTCGAGACCCGCATTTCGTCGTTCCTCGGCATGGAGGATACGATCCTCTACTCCTCCTGCTTCGATGCCAATGGCGGTCTGTTCGAAACGCTGCTGGGCGAGGAGGATGCGATCATCTCTGACGCGCTCAACCACGCCTCGATCATCGACGGCGTGCGCCTCTCGAAGGCCAAGCGCTTCCGGTATGCCAACAACGACATGAAGGCTCTCGAGGAAGAGTTGAAGAAAGCCGAAGGCAGCCGCTTCAAGCTGATCGCCACGGACGGCGTGTTCTCGATGGATGGCATCATCGCCAATCTGCAGGGCGTCTGCGACCTCGCCGAGGCATACGGCGCGATGGTGATGGTGGACGACAGCCACGCGGTCGGCTTCGTCGGCAAGAATGGACGCGGATCACCGGAATATTGCGGCGTCGAGGGGCGGATCGACATCATTACCGGCACGCTGGGCAAGGCGCTGGGCGGCGCTTCCGGGGGCTATACGTCGGGCAAGGCAGAGGTCGTCGACTGGCTGCGCCAGCGTTCGCGTCCCTATCTTTTTTCCAACACGCTGGCGCCGGTAATCGCCGCCGCGTCTCTGAAGGTCTTCGACCTGATCGAGAACGGCGACGCGCTGCGTGAGCGGCTTTCGGCCAATGCGGAGCTTTTCCGCGCCGAGATGACCAAGCTCGGTTTCACGCTGGCGGGCGAGGGACATCCGATCATTCCTGTCATGCTGGGCGATGCGAAACTCGCGCAGGACATGGCGGCACTGATGCTGAAGAAGGGTGTCTACGTCGTCGGTTTCTCCTTTCCCGTCGTGCCCAAGGGACAGGCCCGTATCCGTACGCAGATGTCGGCGGCGCATTCGCGCTCCGACGTCGAGCGGACGATTGCGGCCTTTGCCGAGGCTGGCCGCGAGCTGGGGGTGATTTGAAGTCAATCTCCCTCTTCTCCCCGGCGGGGAGAAGATGTCGGAATGAAATGAAGAGCAATTGATCGCGTGCCGTGCAGCCCCTCATCCGCCCTGACGGGCACCTTCTCCCCGAGGGGAGAAGGGGAGGCGGCTCCGGCGCAAGCCAGAGGAAGAAACGATGTCGAACATGATGAAGGCGCTGGTCAAGGCAAAGTCCGAGGTCGGGCTCTGGATGGAGCAGGTGCCCGTGCCGGAGGTCGGCCCGAACGATGTCCTGATCAAGGTTAAGAAGTCGGCCATCTGCGGCACCGATGTCCATATCTGGAATTGGGACCAGTGGGCGCAGAAGACGATTCCGGTGCCGATGGTGGTCGGTCACGAGTTCTGCGGCGTCATTGCCGAGGTCGGCTCGGCCGTGACCAAGTATCATGTGGGAGAGCGTGTATCCGGCGAAGGTCATATCGTCTGCGGCAAGTGCCGAAACTGCCGCGCGGGCAGGGGGCATCTCTGCCGCAACACGCTCGGCGTCGGCGTCAATCGCCCGGGCTCCTTCGGCGAGTTCGTGTGCATTCCCGAGGCGAACGTCGTGCCGATCCCCGATGACATTCCGGACGAGATCGCTGCCATCTTCGATCCGTTCGGCAATGCCGTTCATACGGCGCTTTCGTTCGATCTCGTCGGCGAGGACGTGCTGGTGACGGGCGCCGGGCCGATCGGCATCATGGCTGCTCTGGTTGCCAAACGCTCCGGTGCCCGCAAGGTCGTGATCACCGACATCAACCCGCACCGGCTCGCGCTCGCCCGCAAGCTCAGCATAGACTATGTCGTCGACGCGGCAAAGGAGAACCTCGCCGATGTGATGAAGTCGATCGGCATGACCGAGGGCTTCGATGTCGGGCTCGAAATGTCCGGTGCTGCGCCTGCCTTCCGCGACATGATCGACAAGATGAACAATGGCGGCAAGATCGCAATTCTCGGCATCGCGCCAGCCGGTTTCGAGATCGACTGGAACAAGGTGATCTTCAAGATGCTCAATCTGAAGGGCATCTACGGCCGCGAGATGTTCGAGACCTGGTACAAGATGATCGCCTTCGTTCAGGGCGGCCTCGATCTGGCGCCGGTTATTACCCATCGCATCAGCATCGACGATTTCCGCGAAGGCTTTGAGGCAATGCGCTCGGGCAATTCGGGTAAGGTGGTGATGGACTGGTCGTGAGGGAGGGACACATGATCTACGAGGGAAGCTGCCATTGCGGCAACATCGCTTTTGAGGTGGAGGGGGATTTCAGGCAGGGCGTCGATTGCAATTGCTCGCTCTGCCGTCGGCGTGGCGGCTTGCTGGCTTTCGTTGCCCGCGACAAGTTCAAGCTGACGACGCCACAGGAAAGCCTGTCGACCTATACTTTCAACAGCCATATCATCACGCATCGCTTTTGCGGCACCTGTGGTGTAGCGCCCTTCGGCGAAGGTGTTTTGCCGAACGGCGATGCCATGGCGTCGATCAATCTGCGCTGCATTCCGGCGATCGATCTTGGCGCGCTTGATATCGTGCCGTACGACGGTCAGTCGCGATAGGTTTCTATCCTGCCGCTCATGTGATATGTGCCGTTGGCGGCAACATGATACCACGAGGTGTCTTGCGGTTGCGCCAAGAATCTCTGGTGCTCTTGTCTTCCGGCGGTGACATCCTATTTATGGTTGGCAATCGCTTGAGCGGTTCCAAGCCTGTGGATAAGGCTTTTTCCGGGTTTTCTGCGGCTTTTTTTCTGGAAAAGCTTGACGAGAACAAAAATTGTGGGAATCACCGTTCGACTTGGAAAGCGGTGAACTAGGTCAAGGGCGGATCGCACAACCATGGCCGGACATTTGATGACAATAAAGCTCTGTCGTCTGGCGCCGGCAATCGTGGTTAATCAGGCATTAAATCTCATCCCGTTAGGTGGGGATCAGGTGATTCGAGACGACCGTTTGCGGCGTGCAGGCTTGGTTTGGCCGTCACCGCAGCGAGTTTGAATAGCGTCAGGAAGGCGACGATATAAATGGCAACCAAAGTCAAAGAGAACGAAGAAGCGGAAGTCGAACGCGACGGCGGCACCGACGGCCCTCTTCTCGATCTTTCCGATGACGCGGTCAAGAAAATGATCAAGGCCGCGAAGAAGCGCGGCTATGTGACGATGGATGAGCTGAATGCCGTCCTGCCGTCAGAGGAAGTGACGTCCGAACAGATCGAAGACACGATGTCGATGCTGTCCGATATGGGCATCAACGTCATCGAGGACGAGGAAGCCGAAGAGGCCGGCGCCAGCGGCGGCGACGACGACGATTCCAGTTCCGACGAGGAAAGCGAAGGCGGCGAACTTGCTCCTTCCGGCGGCACCGCCCTTGCGACCGCCAAGAAGAAAGAGCCTACGGACCGCACCGACGACCCGGTTCGCATGTACCTGCGCGAAATGGGTTCGGTGGAGCTTCTGTCGCGCGAAGGCGAAATCGCGATTGCCAAGCGCATCGAGGCCGGCCGCGAAACGATGATCGGCGGTCTGTGCGAGAGCCCGCTGACGTTCCAGGCGATCATCATCTGGCGCGACGAGCTGAACGAAGGCACGACGCTGCTTCGCGAGATCATCGACCTTGAAACGACCTACTCCGGTCCCGAGGCGAAGGCTGCTCCGCAGTTCCAGAGCCCTGAAAAGATCGAGGCAGACCGCAAGGCTGCCGAGGAAAAGGAAAAGACGCGCCGCGTCCGTACCGGCGACGACGACATCACCAATGTCGGCGGCGAGGGACTTCCCGGTGAAGAAGAGGAAGAAGACGAAGACGAGTCCAACCTCTCGCTCGCCGCGATGGAAGCCGAGCTTCGTCCGCAGGTCATGGAAACGCTCGACGTCATCGCCGAGACCTACAAGAAGTTGCGCAAGCTGCAGGACCAGCAGGTCGAGCAGCGCCTTGCGGCAACCGGCACGCTGTCGTCCGCCCAGGAGCGTCGCTACAAGGAACTCAAAGATGAGCTCATCAAGGCCGTCAAGTCTCTGTCGCTGAACCAGAACCGCGTCGACGCCCTCGTGGAGCAGCTCTATGACATTTCCAAGCGGCTGATGCAGAACGAGGGCCGTCTGCTGCGTCTGGCGGAATCCTACGGCGTCAAGCGCGACTCGTTCCTCGAGCAGTATCAGGGCGCCGAGCTCGATCCGAACTGGATGAAGTCGATTGGCAATCTGGCCGCACGCGGCTGGAAGGAATTCGCGAAGTCGGAAAACACGACGATCCGCGACATCCGCCAGGAGATTCAGAATCTGGCGACGGAAACCGGCATCTCGATCGCTGAATTCCGCCGTATCGTGTCGATGGTCCAAAAGGGCGAGCGGGAAGCGCGTATCGCCAAGAAGGAAATGGTCGAAGCGAACCTTCGCCTGGTCATCTCCATCGCCAAGAAGTACACCAACCGCGGCCTGCAGTTCCTCGACCTCATTCAGGAAGGCAACATCGGCCTGATGAAGGCCGTCGACAAGTTCGAATACCGTCGGGGCTACAAGTTCTCGACCTATGCTACTTGGTGGATCCGCCAGGCGATTACCCGCTCGATCGCCGACCAGGCCCGTACCATCCGTATTCCGGTGCACATGATCGAGACGATCAACAAGATCGTCCGCACATCGCGCCAGATGCTGCACGAGATCGGTCGCGAGCCGACGCCGGAAGAACTGGCTGAAAAGCTAGCCATGCCGCTCGAAAAGGTCCGCAAGGTCCTGAAGATCGCCAAGGAGCCGATCTCGCTCGAAACCCCCGTGGGTGACGAAGAAGACAGCCACCTCGGCGATTTCATCGAGGACAAGAACGCGCTGCTGCCGATCGACGCCGCCATCCAGGCGAACTTGCGCGAAACGACGACCCGCGTTCTGGCGTCGCTGACGCCACGCGAAGAACGCGTCCTGCGCATGCGCTTCGGCATCGGCATGAACACCGACCACACGCTTGAGGAAGTCGGCCAGCAGTTCTCGGTTACCCGCGAACGTATCCGTCAGATCGAAGCAAAGGCGCTGCGCAAGCTGAAGCACCCGAGCCGTTCGAGAAAGCTCCGCAGCTTCCTCGACAGCTAAGGCGGTCATTTTCGGCAATCAGCCGATCACGGACATTGCACTGAAAGCCGGGCCTCGCGCCCGGCTTTTTTCTGGATCTAGCCCGCTTTCACAATGAGCGCTTTTCTTGTCGCTGCATGGGGAGTGGAGTACAATCCTTGCCACGGGGGAAGGGACCGACCGCAGCGCTTGTGCAAAGGTCGCCAATACGCCTGCGTGGACCAAGACCCTCCGTCGGGAGGTGTGATATGACCACTTACATCGTGCTTATCAATTGGACGGATCAGGGCATTCGCAACGTGCGCGATTCGACAAAACGGCTGGATGCGGCAAAGAAGCTGCTCGGTGATATGGGCGGCTCTTTCCAGCAATTCTATCTGACTCTCGGAGAGCATGATCTGGTGGCTGTCTGCGAGGCGCCCGATGATGCGGTGATGGCCCGCTTTGGCCTGTCCCTTGGGATGGGCGGCAACGTGCGCACGCGGACGCTGAAGGCGTTTCCGGAAGCTGCCTATCGCGAGATCATAGGGTCGCTCGGTTAGTTGCGACGGTCGGGCGGCAGACGCGCCGATGGCTTGCATATGCCGTGCCGCCCGCGCGATCTATTCAGGTTTCGAAGTAGCGTGGTCGGTCGAGATCGGGAATGAGCGCAGGCTGCTTCGGCGCCCACCCCAGGAGCCGACGGGTCTGCTCGCTTGATGTCGGGCAGTCGAGTGCTGCGAAATGGGCGAACCAGCCGAAGTGCTCGGCCGCCTCCTCGGGAGACCTGCTGACGATTGGCACGTTGAGCCGGGATCCGACCACTCTGGCGATCTCGCGGAACGGCACGCCCTCTTCGGCTACGCCATGGTATCGGGCGCCCGCTGCGCCTTTCTCGAGCGCGAGCCTGTAGAGATGTGCGGCATCGAGACGGTGCACCGCGGGCCAGTGGTTGAGACCTTCGCCGATGCAGGCAGAGACGCCCTTCTGACGCGCGATTCCGATGATGATCGGAACGAACCCGTGATCGCCATCGCCGTGGACAGACGGAGGAAGGCGCAACAGCGACACCCGAACCCCGCGGGCCGCCAGCGCCGCTGCCGCCTCTTCCGATGCAACGCGAGGATTTGATGAGGTTGAGGCGGGCACATCGTGTTCGGTCGCGACGCGGCCCGGGGTCAGCAGGCCGGTTCCTGATGTAACGATCAGCGGGCGGTCGGTGCCGAGGAGCGCGGAACCGAGCGCCTCGATGGCGCGCCGATCCGTCTCGCAGTTCTCCTTGAACCGGGAGAAGTCGTGGTTGAAGCCCGTGTGAACAACGCCGTCGGCGGCCGCTCCTCCGCTCCGCAGGCTCTCCGTGTCCTCAAGATCGCCGCGATGCACCTCGGCGCCTGCAGCGGCAAGAGATGCGGCAGCCGCATCCGAGCGGGCGAGCCCGAGGACCTGATGGCCCGCCTCGATGAGTTCCTTGACGACGGCAGAACCGATAAAGCCCGTAGCACCGGTTACAAAGACCCGCATTATCATTTCTCCTTGTTTGTGTTCTTGCCTGGCCGCGTCCGCGGCCATGTCGTTATCAGTTAGGAAACTGACGACATACGGTCTATGCTGTGACGTCCGCAATATCTTTGCGATCGTCCGGAGTGAATGATGGATCCGCTCTCCAACGTGCTTTCGTTGCTGAAACCGCTGAATTATCTGTCCGCTGGCTTGGAGGCGGGTGGCGATTGGTCAATCCAGTTCCCTGACCAGCAAGCAGGCATTAAAACCGGCGCCGTGGTTTCGGGTCAGTGCTGGCTGTCGGTAGAGGGCGTTACCGATGCGGTGTACCTGCGGACGGGAGATTGCTTCCTGCTGCCGAGCGGACGGCCTTTTCGCCTCGCAAGCGACATGGCTTTGACGCCGGTCGATGCCGGCCCAATTTTTGCGGCGCCGAGAGAGGGGAGTATCGCTTCATACAATGGTGGCGGAGACTTTCTACTTGTCAGCAGCCGCTTCGCGATTGCGGGCAGTCATGCCGGTATCCTGTTGCGGGTGCTGCCGCCCATCGTCCATATCCGGGATGAGACCGACCAGGCGACGCTGCGCTGGTCTGTGGAGCGGATGATGCAGGAATTGCGCGAACCGCAGCCGGGCGGCTTCCTGATCGTGCAGCATCTTGCCCACATGATGCTGGTTCAGGCACTGCGGATGCATCTGGCGGAAGGCGCGAAAACCGGCGTCGGGTGGCTCTTCGCGCTCGCGGACAAACAGATGAGCACGGCAATGAACGCGATGCACGGCGATCCGGCGCGGCGCTGGACATTGCAGGAACTGGCGGCGCGTGCAGGCATGTCGAGATCGACCTTCGCGCTGAAGTTCAAGGAGACCGTTGGCACGACACCTATGGAATACCTGGCGCATTGGCGCATGGCTCTGGCAGGCGACAGGCTGGAGAACTCCAGAGATCCCATTTCGATCATCGCTCCATCGCTGGGGTATGAGTCGGAAGCCGCCTTCAGCACGGCGTTCAAGAGGATCATGGGGTGTTCACCGCGGCAATATGGCCGTAGCCCGCAAAAGACCCCGCCTTGGCATGGCTATGGGGAAGGAGCCCGCGTCAATCGTTTGCAGTCCGTCGCGGATTGACGCACTGGCGAATACCGTCTTTTTTGCTTTTGAGGCTTGATGCTGCCTTCTTAAAAGGCCACATCGACAGCTTATTGTAGGGCACCGTGCGTGGGCATGCCGAAGATTCTGGAAAATCGCTGGGGGGTATTTGGCTGGGGCGTGTTTGCCTCGGTGTTGCTGCATCTGACGGTCGCTGCCTTCTTTTTCGTGAAACTGCCGGAGCAGCCGCCGCAGCCGCCCGAGGAAGAGACCGTCAACGTCGACCTCGTGCCGCCGCCGGAAGAGAAGAAACCGGAGGAGAAAAACCCGGAGGAGAAGAAGCCCGAATTGAAGGTGCCGGAAGAGCCGAAACCTGAAGAAAAGAAGGCGGAGGAGAAGCCTGCCGAAAAGCCGGCGGAGCCGCCGAAAGCGGAAGCAAAGGCGGAAGAACCCGCGCCACCACCACCCCCTCCGCCCCCGCCGCTGGAGCAACCGAAGGCGCCCGAGGAAAAGCCACCTGAAGCGAAGCCGCCTGAGGAGAAGCCGCCTGAGGAGGAGCAGCCGAAAGCAGAACAACCGAAGGCGGAGGAGCAGAGCGCGCAAGCTTCCGACCAGCAGGGCAAGCCGCAGCCTATTCAACCGCTAAGGCCGGTCTTCGAATTCGGCGACAAGAACACCGGGCCGCAAAAATCCGAGGCCGGAGATGCGTCCGCTGCCGGTGCCGAGCCTGACGTGACGCCGCCGAACGGCAAGCCCGAACCGGTCGAAACAGCGTCGGCGACGAAGCCGCCGGCCGATGACAAGCCGCCGGCAAACCCGGTGCCGGACGATATCGAGCTGCCGCAAGTCGAGGCGGGTGACACCCATCAGGAAAAGAACGGGCCGCCCGCGGGGGCCATCGGCGAGGCGAAGACTGACTTCGAGCAGGCAGAGCCGTCTGAAATGGCAAAGGCCGAGGCGAAAGAGCCCGCCAAGCCTGCACCGGTTGCGCTCACCGAGGCCAAGACGCTGTTCTCACGCAACGCGACGGATGATCCTGTCGCCAAGACCGCCATGGACAATCTGCCGCGAGGCTTGCGGGTCGCTCAGCTCTGCACCACCGAATTGCGCGAGCAGCTAAGGCACTCGCCTTCGGGCTATCGCCCCGAATTGCTGCCGTCCTACCGGCTGTCGAATGGCACAGTGCTCGAAGTGAGACGTGGCGCCTTCCGCGCCAGCGCCCGCTGGTACGACATGAGCTTCCGGTGCGAGGTGGATGCAGACGCCACAAAGGTCCTGTCCTTTGCTTTCGACGTGGGCGATCAGGTCCCTAGAAGCCAATGGAAAAGCCGCGGATTCCCGCAATAGAGGGACACAGGTTGCAGACAATCCGGCCGTGCTGCGAGGGCATCTGAGGCGGCGTTTTGCCTGGGGCAATTCGGAAGTCGTATCGAATACCGCAATTGGGGCACTGGAACCCGCCGACGGGTGCGCTAGGTTGGTTGTGTCGTCGGGCGACAGGCTGCGATCCATGATCGCTCCAGTTCGGCACAAGTCAGACCGCCTAGCCTTGTCCCATCGCCGGATGGTTGCGGCGCATGAAAGGACAATGACATGTCGATCGAGATCGAGCGCTTTTTCGAAATGCAGGACGAGGCCACCAAGGTGGCTTTTATCGAGAATCGCGGAGATGAACTGACCGACATTCTGGTCACCGCTCTCGAAGAGACATTGTCGATTCTCGCTGGGGAAATACAGCCGGAGACAGTGCACTGAGCCGTAGGAACGCGGTTTCGGCTCGCTTTGCTCAAGTCCCGCGTCGATGAATGACGAGGGTTCATTGATCACCGTTCCAGGGACGCCGCGCGGCGCAACGAAACGTGCCAATACGGCATGACTGTCGAAACCAGCGACTGAGCGCGAGCAGGCGGCTGCAGTCGATCGGCCCCGCGGCCACATTGCCCACTGGACGGAGTGCGAGGCGAGATGGCGAAGAACCAGTTTAGAATGCTGAAATCCGCAATCCCCGGTGTCGAAGCCGTCGTGGCGGAAACGAGCCATAGCTTTGCCAAGCACACGCACGAGCAGTTCGGTATCGGTCTCATATCTTCCGGCGCACAGAAATCGCTCAGCGGGCGCGGCATGGTGGAAGCCGGTGCGGGCGATCTCATTTCGGTAAACCCGAATGAGGTGCATGACGGGACGCCGATCGGTGAGGGGCGTTCATGGAGCATTCTCTATTTTTCGCCTGACGTGATCGGCAATTGCCTTTCCGACATAACGGACGGGGAGTTGGCGACGGCGGAGCTTCCGCATCCGGTCTTTCGCGATCCACGGATCGCCGGACAATTCCGGGCGCTGTTTGCCGCAGCAACCTTTGCGAATGCAGATGGCCGGACCGCAGGTGGCTCCAATGCAGATCATTTGTCATGCGAGGAAGGCTTGCTGACGCTCGTCGCGGGGATCATGCGCGCGCGTCCGGCAACCGTCCGCCCCGTCATACCGAGCTCGATCCGGATCGCGCGGGAGATGATGGACGACGATCCAGCCGCAGCGATGTCGCTTTCAGATCTGGCAAGGGCGAGCGCGCTCAGCCGGTTTCAGGTGCTACGGGCATTTTTCAAGGCAACCGGCATGACGCCACATGCCTATCTGGTTCAGCGCCGCATCGATCTTGCCCGACGGCTGATGGCGGCGGGTACCCCCCTTGCCGAAGCGGCCCTTGCCGCCGGTTTCGCCGACCAGAGCCATATGACGCGCGTGTTCGTCAGCAAATATGGGGTATCGCCAGGGAGCTATGCCAACGCGATGGCTTGAGCCATCTGCAATTTCGTTCAAGATCTCGCGATAGCCTTCGGGTCTCCTGCAAGCCAACAGGAGAACGACGATGCGCGGACCTTTTCAAGGCTACCTCTATCTGACACTTGCGATGCTGACGGTTGGGAGCACGGTCACTGCCAGCAGGGTCATCGCGGCGGGCATGCCGCCGTTCACAGCAACCGCTCTGCGTTTTGCAATAGCGTTTCCCGTGTTCGCGCTCTTGATGTGGTGGCGCGGAGCGCGGCTCCCGAGGTTGGGGCCGCGGCAATGGGTCATCCTCACCGTCCAGGCGGGGGCAGGCAGCGTCGGCTATACGACGTTGTTGATATCGGGCTTGAAGCTGACGACGGCGGCCGACGCGGGCGTGATCATCGGCACGCTGCCAATCGTTTCTGCCGCTCTTTCCATCGTGGTTCTGGGCGAGAGACCGCATCGTTCGATGGTGCTGGTGATCGCAATGTCGGCGGTCGGTTTATTGTCTATTGCATTCTCGCCGGAGGCCGGGAGCGGATCGATGCTCGGGAACGGGCTGGTTTTTGGCGCGGTGATGTGTGAGAGCCTCTTCATTCTGTTGAACAAGACACTCGATACGCCAATCCCGCCACTGACCCAGTCCGCCCTGATGACCGGCATCGGTTTGGTCGTCGCGACCATTCCGGCCTTGTGCGAGGGTGCGTCTCCCGTCGGCCTTTCCCATGATGCGATCGCGGCGGTGGCTTACTACGCGCTGGTGCCGACTGTCGCGGGCTTTATCCTCTGGTATGCAGGTGCAGCGCGCGTCTCTGGCGTCGAAGCATCACTGTTTACGGCGATCGCGCCCGCATCCGCCGTGTTGATGGCCTTTGTACTGCTCGGGGAGCCGCTCTCGCTCAATCAGCTCGCCGGCGTCGGATGCGTGCTTGCGGCAGTTCTGGGGCTCGGGCTGGCACGCCGAAGGACGCCGATTGCCCCCGAGCAAGCGTCGCCTGCGGGCGGCATCTATCGAGCGTTGAAGAGATTGCGATAGTCGCGCGGCGTCATGCCCTTCACGGCGCGTGGCGGATGAACAGCCGGTGCAGACCGGAGGGACTAAGTGCTGCGATTTCCGCCAATGCGGGCAGGGGAACCGGACGGGCATAGAGTGGGTTAGCACACAGCCTGAGGATCGCGATCCGATGCACCCCGATATCACAGGCCTGTCCATCGTCAACATCGACATGGAGGCAGGTGACCTGATACTCGTTGCTGGCTCACGGCGCCCGTCCCAATCACTCCGACAACCGAGTGCAAATGGCGCAATACGTCTCGATGCATCCGGCCGAAGACGACAACGCTGCCGAACGCGAGGAGCGCGCGATGCGTTTCCGGGGGATCCGCGTGAATGGGAAAAGCACAACGCCACCACCGCAGAACTCTCGCCGCTGGGGTGCAAACTGCTCGGTCTTGACCGCTGGTGACCGATAAATTTGCAGGAGCTGCCACCTGCTCCTGCAATCCGGCCAGCGGGCTCCTATATCTGATAGGATCAAAAGGAGACCCCGATGTCACTCCAGCCGATGAAGATACCCGGACCCGACCATCCGATCACGATCACGCACAGCTCGTCGCGCATCGTCGTCAAAGTCGGCGGACACGTGGTTGCCGACAGTCACAATGCGCTGGCGTTGAAGGAAGCCACATATCCGCCGGTCTACTACATACCGCGGGCAGACGTGGACCTGGCGCTTGTCGAGCGGACCCACGATCACAGTTATTGTCCCTACAAAGGCGAGGCGTCGTACTACAGCATTCCGGCGGGCGGGGAGCGTTCCGGAAACGCGATCTGGACCTACGAAAACCCCCATGCTGCCGTCAGCGAGATCAAAGCGTATTTCGCCTTCTATCCGGATCGCGTTGACTCGATCGAAGACCTGCCCGCCTAAAAAGTCGCGGCCGAAAACGTTCTGATTTTGCGGAGGAAGCACTTCGGCGAGCGAGAGGACCGGGGGGCCGGGTCGACTTGAAGGCATACAAGGATGGTCCGGCAGGGAAACCGGCCCATCCCCGTAACTGATCGGAGGTCAATCGGATCAGAAAACGCGATACCGATGGGGCCCCGGGCAAAGCCGGGGCACCGGGATTTCAGATTAGAATGCGCGCTGCAGACGGAAGAAACCAGTCGTCACGTCGTCGGCGTCATCCGGATCCGTGTAGTTGACGGTTGCCTTGGCGTAGAAGTTATCGACGATCTGGTAGTCGACCGTCACGCCAACAGCCCAAGCGTCGCCCAGACCATCGAAGGAGTCAGGGGTGGCCGAGTCGGTATCCGTCACGTACTTGCCGAAGTACTGCGCCGCAGGTGTGATCGTCAGCTTGTCGGTTGCCTTGATGGCGTATTCCGCAGCAACCGTCCATTCGGACTGATCGTAGTAGCTGTTGCGGCCGCTCGCCCAGGCGCCTGCGAGGCCGATCGTACCAGGTCCAACGTCAACGTAGCCGATACCGCGGATCGCGCCTTCTTCGTTGTCGGTGTCGTAAGCACCGATGACCTGGTAGGAGAAGATACCAGACTTGCCGCCAACGGCGACAGCGACGCCGACGTTGTTCGGGCCTTCGCCGGGCTTGTAGTAACCGTCTTCCAGCTCGTCGACGCTGACGCCAGCATAGAAGTCGCCGCTTTCGTACTGATAGCGGATCGAGTTGTGCAGCGTCGCGTGGCTGGACAGGACGTCCGTTTCGCCGCTCAGGTCGTCATCCCACCAGCTGTAGAACAGACCAGCGCGGAAACCGGCGACGTCGATGTATGCCGAATCCAGAATGGTCCCGGTCGAAGAGTTGTCGCCGTTGTCGCGGAAAACAATCACGCCGGTGAGCGGACCATATTCGGTGTCGCTCTTGGCAGTCAGCTGAACCTGTGCACGTGTTTTTGCGTTCCAGTCGCTGGTGCCCTTTGCGTCCGGAGCCCCGTCGACCTGGAAACGGATGTAACCGTTTATCTTCAGGCAGGTTTCTGTACCGGGAATGTAAAAATACCCCGTGCCGTACGCGTCGCAGACGCGGACGTATTCTACCGCTTCCGGCTCGGCTGCAACGATCGCGTCAGCAGCGAATACCGGGGAAGACGCAGCCGCAAGCGCTGCGGCCGAGGTCAACAAAACCATCCGTATGTTCATTTGAAATCCATTTCCTTTTCGAAGGGACTGCCGCCACGGCTGTAAAAGGCGAATGGCGGCTGTTCCGGTAATTGCCTTTCGGCGCGCGGATCAGCGAACCGCTGACTCTTCTCTTTCATCCTTAAGTAAATCTATCAATTCTCCCGTGATCGAAATCGTATTCTGCGGCATGAATTGGTTTTATCTGTTGTTTTTATGCAACGTTATCAAATACTTAGGCAAAGTTCATCGCTGCGCCGCGGTGTGGCGGCGCACCAAGAAGCAAGTCTGTTACGAAGGCTCATGGGAGCGCTGCGGCGGGGTCGTCGAAACGACATCGAGAGGAATTGCAGGCGGGAGATAATAGCGCGCGACCGGCATTTGAAGGTCGTTGTTTGGAACGCAATGTTCCAAATTCGGAACGAAAGTTTCGTTCCTGTCGTTGGCATCGCCGATCAAGAGGCGTAAGCGACGTGCAGGGGGAGCATGAATACGCATTTGCAAAGACGAGGTGTTCGGTGGCTTCCGCAGACGTTGCATTTCCTGATATGAACGATTTCGCCTATTTCGCTGCCGTGGTGCGCCATGGCGGGTTTTCTGCTGCCGGGCGCGTGCTGGGGTTGCCGAAATCGAAGCTCAGCCGTCATATATCGACGCTCGAGGAGCGGCTGGGGGTGAGGCTGATCGAGCGGACGGTACACCGCTTTCGGGTGACGGAGATCGGCCAGTCATTGTATGTATACTGCGAAAACATGCTGCGCGAAGTTGACCGTGCTGCCAAGGCCGTGAGTGAGGCCAACGGAGAACCGCAGGGTGCGATCAGAATAAGCGTGCCGACCGGGCTTCTTGAAGGGGCGTTGGGAGGCATGCTTCCGGAATTTCTGATACGATATCCCAAGGTCCAGCTTCAGATCCTGGCAACCGATCAGCGCGTCGACATCATCAATGATCGACTCGACCTTGCTGTGCGTGCGCAGTTGGCGGAAGAGACCGATTCCGAGCTGACGATGCGGGTTCTGAGCAAAGTGGATCTGATCCTGGTCGCGAACAGGGATCTCGCAAAGACGTTGCCGCGCCGCTGTGGCATCGAGTGCCTTGCCGACGTGCCGACGGTGTCCTTCACCGGTGCCATGGCCGAGTGGAGGGAGACGGATGTCTGGGAGTTCAAAGGGCCCGACGGAACGCCTTACAGACACGAGCACAGACCTCGCATGAGCTGCCGCAGCGTTCCGGCTATTCTCGAGGCGGTCCATGCGGGGGTCGGCGTGGGTCTGCTTCCCGACCACGTTTGCGCCGAGGGCCTACGGGCGGGGAGCCTGGTACATCTGCTTCCCGACTATCAGATGTCCCAGGCCACCATCTATTTGGTGTTCACGGCGTCACGGGGCTTGCCCACCGCGGTGCGGGCACTGGTCGATTTCCTTGTCGAGCAGTTCCGGAATTTTCGGGCGACGACCCCGGCAACCGAAGCATAGACGCCGCCCGGCATTGCGTATGGCCGGTCGCCGACGTCAGCCCGCATAGGCGTCGTCAAGGGCTGCAACGTCAATCTTGACCATCTGCATCATGGCAGCCTGTACGCGTATCGCTTTTTGCGCGTCGGAATCGTTGAGATAGCGCATCAGCGCATCCGGGATGATCTGCCAGGCAACCCCGAACCGATCCTTTAGCCAGCCGCATTGCTGCGGTTTGCCGCCGTCGAGCAGCCGCTCCCAGTAGTAATCAACTTCCGGCTGGTCCCTGCAGTGCACGAAGAACGATATCGCTTCGGTGAACTTGAATTGCGGGCCGCCGTTCAGGCCCATGAACTGCTGTCCCTCCAATTCGAAGGTGGCAGCGAAGGCTTTTCCATCCGGCCCGCGCTTGATCTGCGCTTCCCCGGCGTTCTTGAATATTCCTGAATAGAAGGTGATCGCTTCGTCGAGCTGGTTGTCGAACCAAAGGCACGGGGTGATTTTCTGCATCGGCTTTTCCTCCTGACAGTTGCATGTGTCGAGGACGCGCAAAGGGGAGATATTCCGACATGCGCGTTCGTTTTTTTCGACCCTCTGCGATCTTGCCCCTCCCGCAATGCGCCTATTCTTACTGAGGTGTCGGTTCGGAGCAATCCTGTTCGTCCTTGAACCGGTGCAACAAGCCAAAGGAGAGAAGAACATGTCCTATGTCGACGGATTCGTCGTTGCGGTGCCCAAGCAGAACATCGAGGCTTACAAGCTGTTTTCGGCAATGGCAGGCGCCGTATGGAAAGCGCACGGCGCCAAGGAATATGTCGAATGCATAGCCGACGACGTGCCTTATGGGGAGATGACATCATTTCCCCGTGCGGTTCAGGCGACGGATGATGAAATTGTCGTCTTCTCCTGGATTGTCTACGATTCGCGCGAGCAGCGCGACGACATCATGTCGAAAGTGATGTCGGATCCACGCCTGCAGGGTGACGATTGGAAGGCGATTTTTGACGGAAAGCGGATGATCTTCGGAGGGTTCAAGCCGTTTTTGCGGCTCTAAAGCAAGGGGCGAGCGGGATTGACATCAACGGCGAGGGCGCGCCACGTCTGCCGGAGACAATGCTTCCGGAGAACCGTCATGCCGCAAAAGATCATCAGCCTGACGACGCGCGGGCAGGGCCTCTACGAATTCACGGAAGAGGCTTCGGCCTTCGCTCGGTTCTCTGGCGCGGGCGAGGGGCTCTTGACCGTTTTCGTTCGGCATACCTCCTGTTCGCTACTCATCCAGGAGAATGCCGATCCCGCTGTTCGCACCGACCTCGACGCCTTCTTTCGCCGCCTCGTGCCACCATCGTCGGATCCGTCGATGCGATGGATCGTGCATACGACGGAGGGACCAGACGACATGCCGGCACACATCAAGGCGGCTCTGACGCAGGTTTCGATCGGTATCCCCGTCAGCAACGGACGGCTGGCGCTCGGCACATGGCAGGGAATCTATCTGTTCGAGCATCGCGACCGGCCACACCGGCGCGAAGTCGTGCTGCATCTCGGCGGCTGAACAAAAACTGAATAGATGGTTCGAACATTGTTCATTTTCAGGCGGTTATCGTCTCGATAATCCCGGAAGGGAGATCGACGAAACGACAATCGAGAGTTTGCCATGCATCATTTCCTCGCCAAGGCTTCGCGTGTCACGCTTATCGCGCTGGCTTCCATTTCCACAACCGCCCCGATCGCGGCGGCGGCCACGTCTGATCGGCCAGCCGTGGTGGATGTCCAGTATCGGCCGACCAGCGGCTGCTCGCCGGTGCAGGCTGTCCAGAAGGCGCGCTGGGCCGGTTTGCGCAACGCACGGCTGACCAGCATCACACCGCGCCGCGCGATTGTTTCCGGTCGGCGATATCGCGGCTGGCAACAAATGACGTTCGCAAACGTTCGCGGATGCCCGCTGATACGTCACTGAGCATGCGTGGAGCGTGAGACCGGTTCGCCTTAGCCACGCCATTTTCGGTCTGCTTTGTGCGAATCGCATATGACTGTGCAGCTCCGGAAAGGCTCTCTGACCGGTGATAATGAATCGAAAGCAGTGCGACCCCCTTGTCGCGCGCATATGGAGATTTCGATGATGCAATTTCTGGCCAAGGCGGGTTTTGCCTTGGTGCTTGCGGCCGGCACGCTCGCCAGTGCCGTGGCACCAGCATCCGCTCAGGTGGATATCTACATCGGCGATGGCCGCCCGCCACCGCCTCCTTGGTACGGCCGTCCGCCACCGCCACCTCCGGGCTACGGGCGCCCACCACCGCCGGGTCCGGGCTATGGCCGTCCGCGCGGCTGTGATCCGCGTCTTGCGGAAGATATTGCCCGCGACTACGGCTTCCGCCGTGCCCGCGTGGTTGACGTTACGCCACGCCGCGTCATCGTTCAGGGCTGGTCGCGTCGCGGTGCCGACGAAATCAGCTTCGGCAACGTTCGCGGCTGCCCGGTCCTTCGCCGATAGGTGCTGATCTACCGGCTGAGATAGAATCACCCCGCCTGCGTGTCCGCAGGCGGGGTGATTTCGTTTGGACGGAGAGTATGGGGCGGAACGGAAAGTGGCTCTGCGCCGGTTCGACCTAATCCCCGTCAGGTTCGACCGACGTCGCGAGTGGTGCCTGGTTGTCGGTGGAAACGACGGCTCTTGGCAGCGGGGTGCCGCGCTTGCGTTCGCGCGCCAGCGTCAACAGGCCCGAGCAGATGATCAGGATGATGCCGCCTGCCATTGGCAGATCGATCGTGTCGTCGAAGATCAGATAGCCGAAGGCGATCGCCCAGAGCATCTGGCTATATTGCGGCGGCGCAACGAGATTTGCAGGTGCCAAGCGCGCCGCAGTCATCAGCAGGACGTTTCCGGCGGCGCCGAGCAGGCCGTAGCTGGCAAGGAAAAGCCATTGGTGCGGCGTTGGAACGACAACCTGCGAAAGCATCAGAAGACCGCTGACGATCAATGTGCCGAGAAGTGCGGCTCCATAGAGTGACAGGCGCTTTTCTGCGGGTCCCATCTTTCTGAGGACGACGATTGAAATTGCCGCAGTCAGGCCGCCGATCGCGGCTGCGAGATGACCGACCGACAATTCCCGGAAGCCGGGACGCAGGACGACCAGAACGCCCGCAAAGCCGACGATAACAGCGGCCCATCGTTGCCACCGGACGTCTTCCTTCAGGAAAATAACCGACAGAATCGTGACGAAGGACGGCAGGAGAAACAGCAGACAGAAGGCTTCCGCCATCGGCAGCAGGGTGAAGGTGATGATCGAGGCGATCGCTCCCACCGCGCCGCAAACGAAGCGTAGCAGCCAGAGCCAACGGTTCGACGAGCGAACAACGTCAAACCAGGAATCATCCTTGGCCTTGATGAAGGGAAGGGCTGCGGTACCGAACAGGGCGCCGATGAAGGCAATCTGGTAGGCAGGCACGCCGCCGTGCAAAACCTTGATCGACGCGTCGCTGAACGCAAACACGGCGTAGGCGGAAAACGCAATGATAACACCGCGTACCGGCGAGTTAATAACTGTCATGAGGCCAGAATCATTTGGAGGATCGCTTCGGCAAAGTGGCTCAGCGAGCCCGGCAAAGCGAGCGCGCAATGCGAATAGCTGCCATGCACAATCGCGGGCGTCGGACACACTGCCCAGAATTGAGCAGCGTCACCTCCGGTCCGCCCCGGTCTGTGAGGCGATATGCCTTGTGAAGTCCAGCAGAATGGGACGCTGACCGGCCAGAATTTTGGCTTCGGCGTCTATCACCCCGAACCATTTCGCACGATCGACCTCGGGAAACACCTGCATCATGCCCGAATGGGGTGGCCATTCGATGCTAAAGCTGTTGCTGGTGATCGCACTTACGTCGACGTCGGCCTCGACTGCCCAGGCGACAACGGTCTTGCCGCCGGGTTGCCTGTACGAGCCAAGAGCGGCGAAGGCCCCATCGATGTCGACGCCGATCTCTTCTTTGGTTTCGCGTATGGCAGCAGCCAGCTCATGCTCGTGCTCGTTGACAAGCCCCTTGGGGATCGACCAGCAACCGTCGTCCTTTTTCGCCCAGTAAGGCCCGCCTGGGTGCACGAGCAGTACTTCATCGTCGGTTTCGCGGCGCCGGTAGATCAGCAGACCAGCACTTCGTTTCGCCATGTCGATCCTCGTCTGAACCTTCAGTTCGAGCCACGGCGGAGTGCTGCTCCGTAGTCGCGATATATGCTGAGGCAGTCGGTATAGCTCAACGACTCGTTGGCGCCGTAAACGATATGGGCGCTCGCCGCATTGGTCGCGGCTTCCTCGGAGACAAAAAGGATCGCCTCGCCGAGCGATTTTCCCGTGATCGGCGCGTCTGTGCCGTCCTCCAGCGTGATGCCCTTGATGATTGCTGCAATCTGACGGTGGCTGAAGACCGCCTGTCTATCTTCCGGTGTCATTGTCCTTACCTCGGTCTGAAAATCAATGTTTCTATTCTAGCCTCTCACAGGAAGCAGCGGCCGGTGGTCGGTTAACCGTTGAGACGAGGTCGGGCGCCATTGACGCGTCAATCGACAGACACGTCCGGCGCTGCCGAGCGGACTTGGCTTCGCTTGCCGCCCACTGTCTGCAAACGTGCGGCGAGTATCCGCCCACCGTCTTTACAGGCCCTACGATCGAAAAGTTGCCGCTAGGGTAAATATGGTTCGATCGCAGTCCGACAAGATCGCGATAGCTGCAATCGGCGATGATTTCGGCATGCTGGCCCGATTGGCAAGACATGCAGGCCTCACTATATGAGAGCCACTCAGAAACGAAAACGAGCAGCGCCCCACATGTTTCAAACGGCGAAGATTGATCAGGCCGACAAGGTGGAATTCTACCGGGAACTGAGCCAGCAATTGAAGGGCCTGCTTCATGGCGAAAGCGATGTGATCGCCAATGCTGCAAACACCTCGGCACTGATTTTCGAGATGATGCCCGATTTGAACTGGGCGGGTTTTTACTTTCTGAAGTCGAAGGACGAACTCGTCTTGGGGCCGTTCCAGGGGCGAACCGCCTGTGTGCGCATCGCCGTCGGTCGCGGCGTCTGCGGGACCGCCGTCGAGAAGGGAATTTCCATTCTCGTCGACGATGTTCACGCGTTTCCAGGGCATATCGCCTGCGATGCCGCCTCCCGTTCCGAGCTGGTCGTGCCACTCCGCCATGACGACAAGATCCTGGGAGTGATCGACCTCGACAGCCCGATCGTCTCGCGTTTCGATACAGACGATCAGGCCGGGATCGAGGCGCTGGCCAGGATTTTCATCGAGGCCAGCTACTAAGCTCGTGTGCGTTCAGTGATACTTTTGCCGCTCCCGCACGAGGATCGCCGGAGCGTTTAGGCCGGCGATCGGCTGGGTGACATCAGATGGGATGTCTCCGGACAGCTGGAGGGCGAGATAGCGGGCGCAGCACACTCTCAAAAACGAGGTGAAGTTTCCGAGATCGTGGCCCGCGTCGATCGATTCGTGATGCAGCCGGGTGATCAGTTGCGTCACGTTCATGCGGTCGCGGCGGGCGATTTCCTCAAGCTTCGACCAGAAGAAGTTCTCCAGACGAACGCTCGTGACCATGCCGTCGATGCGCAGCGAACGCGTCGTGCTCTCCCAGAGCTTTGCGTCCGCCTTGATGAACAGCTCGCACATCTCTTCCCTCCCTTTGCCCGTCTCCTCAGGCGGCGTTCGTTTCTAGCAGGGACGCTGCGTCAAGCACAGTCATGAACTGCCGCAGCCACGAGGGATGGGCGGGCCAGGCCGGAGCCGTGACAAGGTTGCCATCTGAGACGGCGTCGCTGATGGCGATGTCGGCATAGATGCCGCCGGCAAGCTCGACTTCGGGCCGGCATGCCGGATAGGCCGAGCAGGTACGTCCCTTGAGAACGCCAGCAGCAGCCAGCAGCTGTGCCCCATGGCATATCGCCGCCACCGGCTTTCCTGTCTCGAAGAAATGGCGCACGGCCTTGATGACATCAGGATTGAGGCGGAGGTATTCCGGCGCCCGACCGCCCGGGATCACCAGCGCATCGTAGTCTTCGGCGCGGATGCTCGAAAAGGTGGCGTTCAACGCGAAGTTATGGCCTCGCTTTTCCGAATAGGTCTGGTCGCCTTCGAAATCGTGGATGGCAGTTGCGATGGTTTCGCCGGCGTTTTTGCCCGGACAGACGGCATGCACGGTGTGACCGCAGGCAAGCAATGTCTGGAACGGCACCATCGTCTCGTAGTCTTCCGTGAAATCACCTGTAATCATGAGAATTTTCGAAGCCGGCATATGTTTTCCTCCCAGAACAACCCCGTGACCTTAGCAAGGTGCCGGCATGCGCGGGTACTAAAGGAATACTACACTCAAAATTCCGCTTCTCGGCCGGGACGGGGCCGCTGTGACGTGACGCGCCGCACGGACCGGGAGGTCACGCCGACGGTCCGATATTCTGATTGAGGCGGAACAGATTGTGCGGGTCGAGGCGCGATTTGAGGCTGGCCAGCCGCCGGTATTTGACCGATCCGTAGGCGTCAAGGGCTACACTCTCGCCCGCATCGGCCTGCTCGTTGACGTAATTTCCTTCTATCGACGGATCGGACAGCCACTTGGCGGCCGTCCGGCCCCAGCCGATACAGACGTCATCATCGGCGGCATTGTCCCAGATCGGCTCGGAAAGCCAATAATAGCCGGCGCCTCTTCCGGTGTAAGCCGTCGTCGCATCTGCGATGTCTGAGATGGCTCCGCCGAGCTGCAACACGTAAATCTCGCAGTCCCGCGTGGGCGCGTCGGCAATCGCTTTGCCGATATGCTCGATCGCATCGTCGCTCACTTCGCGCCAGAAGCCTCCTTTTGCGTAGTAGCGGCGCGACCAGGCGAAATCCTCGTCGTGCCGGCTTTGCAGCTGGAGATACGGCATGCGTCCCATGCTGCCAGAGCCTGGTCCCGCCAGTTCTCCGAATGGAGCCAATGCCGACTGGGCAAGTCTGTCGTCGCCCAGCCAAACGGCCGTTACGCTGAGACAGGGCGCCGACGCCGTGAAGGAGACCGTAAATTCACGCGGTTGGTCGCGCGCAAGATCACGCAGTTTCGGAAGGGCCTGTCCCGCTTTTGACACAGGATAGTCCCACCGGCCGACGGTGACGGGGCCGAGCCGATGTATCCTGAACTTGAAGCGGGTTACGACGCCGAAGTTTCCGCCTCCGCCACGAATGCCCCAAAAGAGCTCGGGATCGGACGCTTTATCCACCCAGAGGACGCTGCCATCGGCGGTGACGATCTCCGCACCCAGCAGGCTGTCGATGGTCAGCCCGTATTTCCTGCTGGCCCAACCCATTCCGCCGCCAAGTGTCAACCCGCCCACACCCGTGTGGGAAATCACGCCTGCTGGCGTGACATAGCCATGGGGAACCGTTGCGCGATCGAGGTCGCCAAGCAATGCTCCTCCTCCCACCTCGACTGTTTGCGCGTCGCGGTCGATTGCAATGGCATTGAGTTGCGACAGGTCGAGCACGAGCCCGTCATCGCATGTCGACAGGCCTGGCAGGCTGTGACCACCGCCGCGTACCGCGAGCAAGGCCTTGGCCGTAGCCGCAACCGTTACAGCCCTTCGAACATCCTCCAGACTTCCAGGGCGGACAATTGCAGCCGGCCTGCGATCGGCGACCCCGTTCCACACTCTGCGATTGCGATCATAATCTCGATGACCTGACGTGATCACCGGGCAGTGGAATCCAGCTGCAGAAAGCTCCCTCAGCAATAAACCGGACATATGCGCCCCCCTCCGAGAGTTGCGTCATCCTTATAACACACGTGCCATTCCAGATGGCGCGTAAATTGGCGGCTGCGCCGAGCCACAGGGACGGACACGGTCCGCCTAAGAAAAAGGGATACGCTCTGCATCGAGCGCATCCCAACAATTCTCGACAGAAGAGAAGCAGCGACTATCGCTTCTTTTTCTTGGCTTCATCGTCCATCAGCTCGTACCACATGGCGTTGAGGACGGCGAAGGCGGCGGCCAGAGGCAGCCCGAGGATCCATGCGAAATACCACATCGTCGTTCTCCTTCAGTAAGCGTGGCCGCTTTTGTCGTTGACGGTCTGCTCGTCGACTTTGCCCCAGAGCACCTTGTAGACCCAGGCGGTGTAGGCAAAGATGATCGGCAGGAAGATCGCCGATACCACCAGCATGATGAACAGGGTCAGGTGGCTTGAAGATGCATCCCACACCGTCAGGCTCGAGTTGGGATCGAGCGAGGAGGGGAGGATGAACGGGAACATCGAAAGGCCCACGGTCGAGATGATCCCGAAGATCGACAGCTTGCTGAAGAGCATTGTCGTGACTTCCAGCTTGGCCCGCATGCATATGAACGCTGCTGCTGCACCGAGGAAACCGAGGATCGGTGCGATCATCATCCAGGGATAGGTTGCGTAGTTCGCCAGCCACGAGCCGTCGTGCGACGCTGTCTTCAGCAGCGGATTGGAGGGTCCGGCCGGGTTGACGTCGCTGGTGATGCTATAGCCGTGGACACCAAGCGCCAGGAAGATGCCGCCGACAGCGAACAGTGCGATGACGGCAAGCGCTGCGATGCTGCCGTAGCTCCTTGCACGCTCGGCAACCGGGCCGCTTGCCTTGAGAACCAGCCACGAGGCGCCATGCATGATCAGCATGGCGACCGACAGCAGGCCGCAGAGCAGGGCATAGGGATTGAGCAGGCCGAAGAACGTCCCTTCGTAGAAGATCCGCATGTCGGCTGGATCGAAGCGGAAGGGCACGCCCTGCAGGACGTTGCCGACGGCGACGCCGAAGATCAGCGACGGCACGAAGCCGCCGATGAACAACGCCCAGTCCCAGTTGTTGCGCCAGCGGGGGCTCTCGCGCTTCGAGCGGTACTTGAAGCCGACCGGCCGCAGGATGAGCGCGAAAAGGATCGCGAACATTGCGAGGTAGAAGCCGGAGAACGAGACGGCATAAAGCGGCGGCCAGGCGGCGAAGATGGCGCCGCCGCCGAGGATGAGCCAGACCTGGTTTCCTTCCCAGACGGGGCCGATCGTGTTGATGGCGACGCGCCGCTCCGTGTCCGTCTTGGCGACGAAGGGGAGCAGCGTGCCGACGCCGAGATCGAAACCGTCGGTGGCGGCAAAGGCGATCAGCAGCACGCCCACAAGCAGCCACCAGATCACGCGCAGTGTTTCGTAGTCTATGAGTTCGTGCAGGATCATAGCGATTACTCCGCAGCCGGAACAAGGGTTTCAGAAATGCGCTCGGCTTCCGGCTCGTCGTCTGGTGCCGGTCCCTTCTTGATGGCGCGGATCATCAGGGTCATCTCGATCACGATCAGCACCGTGTAGAGGGCGGCAAAGCCGACGATGGTCAGCAGAACCGTGCTGGCGCCGAGGCTGGAGACCGCCAATGCGGTAGGCAGCACCCCTTCGATGACCCAGGGCTGGCGGCCGATCTCGGCAACGATCCAGCCTGCCTCGATGGCAATCCATGGAAGCGGGATCGCGAGAACGGCGATTTTCAGGAGCAGCGGATACTTGTCGAGATGCCGCCGCGCGGAAAGCCAGAAAAAAGTCGCCGTCAGCAATATGAAGAACATGCCGAGGCCGACCATGATGCGGAACGACCAGAAGAGGGTCGGCACATGCGGGATCGTGTCACGTGCCGCCTGGACGATCTGTTCGTCCGTCGCCTGGCGCGGGTCATCGACGTAGCGCTTCAAAAGGAGTGCATAGCCAAGCTCATGGCCGAGTTCCTCGAAGGAGCTGCGGACTTGCTGGGCGACCTGATCCTGGGCAGGCGCGGAGCGGATCTGCATCAGCGCATCGTAGGCTTTGATGCCGTCGCGGATGCGCGCTTCGGCCTGTTGTTCAAGCTTGTCGATGCCCGGAATTTCGGTCGTCAGCGAACGTGTACCAATCAAGCCCATGACCCACGGAATGTGGACTGCGAAATGCGTTTCTCGCGCTTGCTGATCCGGGAAGCCGAAGGCCGTGAACGCTGCCGGCGCCGGTTCCGTCTTCCACATCGCCTCGATCGCAGCGAGCTTCATCTTCTGGTTCTCTGTTGCGAGGTAACCGCTTTCATCCCCGAGCACGACGACCGAGAGTGCGGAGGCGAGGCCGAAGGATGCGGCAACTGTCATCGACCGCTTGGCGATTTCGATATGCCGTCCCTTCAACAGGTACCAGGCCGAGACGCCGAGAACGAAGATCGATGCGCAGACATAGCCCGCCGACACGGTGTGGACGAACTTCGCCTGGGCGACGGGGTTGAAGACCACGTCGAAGAAGCTGGTGATCTCCATGCGCATGGTTTGCGGATTGAGCGCCGAACCGACGGGGTTCTGCATCCAGCCGTTGGCGATCAGGATCCAGAGCGCCGAGAAGTTGGAGCCGATCGCTACGCACCAGGTCGCAACGAGATGGCCGACCTTGGACAGCTTGTCCCAACCGAAGAAGAACAGGCCGACGAACGTCGCCTCGAGGAAAAAGGCCATCAGCCCTTCTATCGCCAGCGGCGCACCGAAGATATCGCCGACATAATAGCTGTAGTAACTCCAGTTCATGCCGAACTGGAACTCCATGACGATGCCGGTGGCGACCCCGATTGCAAAGTTGATGCCGAACAGTATGCCCCAGAATTTCGTCATCTGCCGCCAGATGTGACGACCCGTCATGACGTAGACCGTTTCCATGATCGCAAGCAGCACGGACAGGCCGAGCGTCAGCGGCACGAACAAAAAGTGATAAAGCGCAGTCAACGCGAATTGGAAGCGCGATAGCGCGACTATGTCTAGTTCCATTGTCTTTCTCCCACGGCCCCACGGGTACGAAGAGTTTTCCGCCATGCCGGATTGCGTGGCGGTTGTGCTGTTGTGGCTCAGTCCGGTCTCAGCCGGTTCAGAGCCCTTTCGAACGCCGCCTCTCCACGGCGTGAAACTTCCTTGATCTGGCCGCCTTCGAGGACGGCAATCAGGTCGGCGATCGCTGCCTCCCGGCGGATATGTGTGGCGATCACGAGCGAGCGGCCATCTGCCTTGCCTGCAAGTCGGTTCATCACATCGCGCGCAACGGCGCCATCGAGGCCTTCTGTCGGTTCATCCAGCAGCCATAGCGGCGTGTCGCGCAGGAACAGTCTGGCGAGCGCGAGGCGGCGCGCCTGGCCGCCGGACAGGCCCATGCCGCCTTCGCCAAGCGGCGTGTCGAGGCCGAGCGGCAGGGGCGCTACATCGCAGGCCAGACCGGCTGCATCTAGCGCGGCGTAAAGCTCGTCATCGGTGGCGTCAGGCTTTGCCAGCTGGAGGTTGCCGCGAAGCGTATCCTGGAAGAGTTCCGTGCGTTGCGTCAGCAGCGTGGTCGGCAGGCTTGAAACGGTCCCCTCGACCGGCTGCATTTCGGCCGCAAGAAGGGCAAGCAGCGTTGATTTGCCGGCGCCGCTGTCTCCAACCAATGCCAGCCGTTCACCGTCTGCGAGGTCCAGCGTGACCTCTCCGGCGGCCAGTCTGCCAGAGGCTTCATACCGCGCGCTGACGCTAGCAAGCTGCGCTGCAAAGCCAGAGCCCGGCATAGCGTTTCGATAGGTCGCCGCATCGATCGAGAGGCGTGGCGCGATGCGGCTGGCCGCCAGAAGCGTGCGGCCGAGCTCCATGGCGCCGCGGCGCAGCGCACCGAAGGGCTCGACGGCGGCAAATGCAATCAGGACGCCGAGTGCTGCAACCGGCGGAGTGATCGCGCCGGATCCGCAAAGTGCTGCGACGGCGAGCAACGAACCCGTCAGTAGCGCCGTAGAGGCGAAGCCGAAACCGATGGTGACGCCGGATTCGATGCGATTGAGGTGATCGTCTGCATCGGCTGCGTATCGATCGGCCGCGGCGATGGCGCAACGCTGGGCGTGCAATCGTCCGGCCATCAGCAGATCTGTCTGGCCGGCGACGAGATCGATCATCCGCGCGCGCAACGCCTCGATGCCGTGGGTTCGGCGGCGGGCATGCTTGGCAGCCCGACGGCCAGCCAACAGCGGGATACCGAGGCCGGCGGCCAGCAGCCAAAGACCGGCCAGCAGTCCGAACAGGGGATGCATGAGGCCAAGGGCGATGCTCGTCCCCAATGCCGCAACAACGGCGACACCAGCCGGCACGAGGACCCTGAGATAGAGAGAGTCCAGCGCATCAATGTCGCTGGTGAGGCGGAAGAGCAGGCGCGCCGGACGGCGCATCAGGTCTGTTGCCGCACCGGCCTGAGCCCAGCCGCGGAAAAGTCGTTCGCGCAAGCTCGCAAGCACGCCGAGCGTCGCGTCATGCGTCGTCAGACGCTCGCCATATCGTGCAGCTGTGCGCCCGAGGGCGAGGAGACGGATGCCGGCCGAGGGCGCGAAGACATCGAAGGTGACGGCTGTTGTTGTGGATATTCCGGCGATCGCGCTCGCGGTGATGAACCAGCCGGAGAGGCCGAGCAGCGCTATGCCCGAGGCAACCGTGGTCGCCGCAAGGGCCGCGCCGATGAGAAGGCCGCGCCGCTGGTTGGAGAAAAACAGGTTGATTACGGGCTTCAGATGGGAAGGCGATATACTCATTCCGCAGCCTCCCGCGCTGTTTCCGCGTCCAGGTTTACGGTCCGGCTCATACGCGCGGCAAGGCGCGGATCGTGGGTTGCCACGACAAGTGTCCGGCCGCTTGCAAGGGCAAGCAGGCGTTCGGTGATTTCGCTGGCCGTCCTTGCGTCGAGGTGGGCTGTCGGCTCGTCGGCGAGGATGATGCCGATGTCGGGGTTGGCTGCCGCGCGGGCAATGGCGAGGCGCAGCGCTTCTCCGCCGGACAGTCCAATGCCGCTTTCCCCAAGGGGCCGGTGGCCGTAGGCGGACGCGACCGTGCCAAGTCTGGCAAAGTCGAGGGCCTCAGCAGCCTTGCGCAGCGAAACCTCCGGCCGGCCGAGCGCCACGTTCTGCGCGATCGTCCCTGCGAAGATGTGCGGTTTTTGGCCGATCCAGGCAATCGTCTGTCGCGCGGTTGTCGTGGCGGCCTCGCTGCCGAGCGTGATACTGCCGCTTTCGCAGGGTGCAAGGCCGGCCATCAGGGCGAGCAACGTCGACTTGCCGGAACCGCTGGCGCCGAGAAGCGCAACGTGTTCGCCGGCGCCGATATGAAGATCGAAAGCGTCGATGGCGAGCGGGGCTTGCCCGCCATAGCGGAAGCTCACGTTTTCGAGCCTCAGGTCGCTGGCGCCGGCTCCTGTGACCGGGGGATGGGGCATCGCGGCGAGCATCATGCCCTCCTCGCTCAGGGCGTCGAGGGCGTTGAGGGCGGCCTCGCCGGCGGCGCGGTCGTGCCAGATGGCGGACAGTTCGCGCAGCGGCTCGAAGAAGGCAGGTGCAAGCAGCAGGACGAAGAGGCCGCTCGTCAGATCGAGGCCGGTTGCCCACGCGCCGAAGCGGATCTCGCCAAGCAGCGAAAAGCCGACATAGACCGCGACCATCGCGACGCCGAGCGCCGCAAAGAGTTCGAGAACGGCCGACGACAGGAAGGCGATCCTCAAGACTGCCATCGTCCGGGTCTTGAGCAACTGAGCATCGGCTCTCAGTTTGATAGCCGTGGCATCGACGGCGTCGAGTGAGCGGATGGTCGCGAGCCCGCGCAGGCGATCGAGCAGAAAGCCGTTGAGGCTGCCGGTTGCCGCGAGCTGCTTCTCGCTGGCGGTCTGGGCGCTCCATCCGATGAGTGCCATGAAGACGGGAATGAGCGGCATCGCGATCAGGAGCACCGATGCGGCGACCCATGAAAAGGGGAGGATGCAGGCCAGGATCACCAGCGGCACCGCGCTCGCCTTGAGACGGCCGGGCTGAAAGCGGGACAGATAGGGGACGATCAGTTCGGCCTGCTCGCCCAGTATGCTGGCCGCCTGCCCGGAGGCAGCGCGCGTGGCGTCCACCGGCGAGCGCCGCGCCAACGCTGCGACGGCTGCTGCCCGGCGGATGGTGAGTTCGGTGCGGGCCGCCCGAAAGGCGATGCGGCCGCCAGCCGCATCGAGACAGCTTTTTGCGATGCCGAGGAGGGCAATGAAGGCGGCCGGCCAGAGAACGCTACCGACCGTGCCGCCGTTTGCCAGGCGCCCGACGGCAATGGAAAGACATGCTGCCTGCGGAATCCATAATAGCGCGGCAAGCGTCTGGACAGCTGCGGCCTTTCTTAAGCCGGAAGGCTTGCGCACGGATCTGCCCGGCTCGCCAGAAGCCTGCTTTCCATTTGCGTCGAAGTAAGCACGCGTCATGGCGCTAACTCTTGTTCGCAGGATTGGGCCGGCGGCTGCGGCCGAGCGAAACGACGCGGTCCTTGGCCTCCAACAGCTTCGTCACTTTCGCTCCCAGCGAGAGTAACGTCGCAAGCCGTTCAGTTTCAAGCTGTTTTACGTCTTCATACCAGTGCGTTAGCTGTTCAATCAGGGCATGCATCTCACTCATGCGCTCCTGCGCATGGCGTTCGGCCTCGCTTACCGGTCGTTGCATGAGGATCTCGCGAAGAACAGAAAGGGTAGGATCGACCTCCCGCTTCTTGCGTTCCTCTGCCAGCGTCCGCAGAATCAGCCAGACGTCGTCAGGCGTGGTGAAGAAATCGCGACGGTCGTCCGGCCTGTGCTTCAGAAGCACGAGGTTCCACGTCTGCAGTTCGCGCAGGCTCATCGACACGTTGGAACGCGAGATGCCCAGCGAATCGGCGATCTCTTCCGCGCAAAGCGGGGACGGCGAGACGTAGAGCAGGGCGTAGATCTGCCCGACGGTGCGGTTGATGCCCCACCGCGAACCCATTTCGCCGAAATGCAGGACAAAGGATTGAACAAGCGGCGGGAGGTTCATTGTGTTTTCCGTTATGTCTGTAATTTCAGAAATTTCTGAAATTACTATAGCTGCGTCTGTGCTGAGGACAATCGGCAAGTGTTGGCTGCGGCAATGTGGCGTTGCGGTAGCGGGGGCACTGGAGCGGCGTAGTGGGCGATGATCTCGGCGTTCATGGCGGGGGCCTTTTGGGTGAGGAATAGCCAAGCGCGAACGCACGCACTTTGATCTTGATCAAGAAAACGCTGTTCTCCGGCAGCAGCGGTAGTCTATGCTTTGCGAGGAGCTGATTTGATGCGCAAAGACATACATAACTCAAACATACCAGTACGTTGCGTAAGCTGCGAGGTTCGCCACAAGGGTATGTGCGGCGCGCTCAACGCAGACGAGCTTTTGGCACTGTCGGCGCACACGCGGCTCGTCAATCACGATGCCGGCGAGGAACTGGCGGGCGAGAAGACGCCGGCCGAATCCTACGCCACAGTCATTCGCGGCGTGGTGAAGCTGACGAAGACGCTCGAAGACGGCCGCCAGCAGATCGTCGGCCTGCAATTCGCTCCGGACTTTCTCGGGCGGCTCAATGCCGAAGAAAATGCGGTCTCGGCCGAGGCGGCGTCACATGTGAACCTCTGTCGCGTTCCGAAGGCAGCTCTCGAGCGGATGGTGAAGAGCAATCCGGCTCTCGCTGAGCGGCTGATGGCGCAGACGTTGCGCGAGCTCGACGAGGCGCGAGAGTGGATGGTCACGCTCGGACGAAAGACGGCAGCCGAAAAAGTCGCAAGCTTCCTGTTGCTCATCGCAACTCACCTCGACCCCGAGGCGCAAGGCGATAGCCGCCGTTTCGACTTGCCTCTATCGCGCGCCGATATTGCCGACTTTCTGGGGTTGACGATTGAGACGGTGTCGCGCCAGCTATCCAGGCTCAAGACCGACGGGATCGTCTCAATTGTTGCCAACAGGCATATCGAGGTGCCGCGGCTTTCAAAGCTCAGGGCTTGCTGCGGATCCTGACGGGATGCGCGGGACGCCGATCGAATGCGTGTTGCCGAGGCCACCCATTTTGTGCAGGAGTGCTGGCTTCCATCTTGCTTCCACTACTCCAGAAGAGATCGTTCATGCCCGCTGCGCAAGCCAACCAGCTCGTTTCCCGACTGTCTCCCCCGCCGATTCCTTCCGTTCTCGCGTGGGCGCGCGAATACGGGGGAGGCAAGGGGCCGCTGGTCGATCTTTCGCAGGCTGTGCCCGGTTATCCCGCGCATCCCGAGATGCTGCGACTGCTCGGAGCCGCGGCGGCGTCGCCAAAAAACACGGGCTACGGACCGATCGAGGGTGAGGGCGTGCTGCGCGGGGCTTATGCGCAGCACATGTCGGCGCTTTATGACGCGCCGGTGTCGGCGGAAAATGTCCACATCACGGCCGGTTGCAATCAGGCCTTCATGTCGGCGGCGATTGCGCTTGCGGGTTCGGGCGATACCGTTGCGCTGACAAATCCCTTCTATTTCAACCAGGAAACAACGCTGTCGATGCTTGGCATCAAGCGCGTGCTGATCGAGTGCGACGCCGAGAACGGCTTCCTGCCGGATGTTCGTTCCGCCGAAAGGGCCCTGGCAGGCGGCGCGAAGGCGCTTGCGATCGTGACGCCAAACAATCCGACCGGAGCGATCTATCCACCGGCGCTGCTCCATGAGCTGTTTGTCCTTTGCCGGAACCATGGCGCCTGGCTGATCGTCGACGAGACCTATCGCGACTTTCTGCCGGATGGCTACGGCGCGCCGCACGCGCTGCTGGCGATCCCAGGCTGGGCAGACACGCTCATCCTGCTTTACAGTTTCTCGAAGTCCTTCTGCATTCCCGGCCACCGGCTCGGCGCGATCACGGCCGGCGTAAACGTCATCGCCGAGATTACCAAGGTCATGGACAATATGCAGATCTGCGCGCCGCGGGCGGCACAGGTTGCCGTTGCCGAAGCGATGCCCATTCTGGCGGACTGGCGCGCCAGCAACCGGCTGGAGATCGCACGGCGCGCGGATGCGCTGACATCGGTCATGGCTGGATTGGCTGGCTGGGAGATCGGTGCCATTGGCGCCTATTTTGCCTTCATCCGCCATCCATTCGAAGCGCTGAGTTCATCGGCTGTGGCAGAAAGGCTTGCGAAGGAGGCCGGCGTCGTCTGCCTGCCCGGAAGCTACTTCGGGGAAGGGCAAGACCGCTATCTTCGGCTCGCATTCGCGAATGCCGACGCGGCCTCGATCGGGCGGCTGGCCGAGCGGCTGGGGTGACCCGTCTCAAGATCTGCTGGTTTTGATAGATTCGCTCCGGAGAAGACATGGCCTGCGGTGATGCAATGTCCGATCTGACAAATGAGGTCTCCGGGCCTTTCCTCGTTGCAGTCCTTGTGACAGGAATCCAGCCACGGCGCGTTTGCGCCGTGGGAAGAGTCTTTGGCGTTCAAGGACTTGAACGCGCTGTATCTCTGTGGCGAGGACAGAGACGAGGGCGCCAAAGCAGACCATCGCCGTAGCAGGGTTTTGAAAAGCCTTGGCAGTCCCTCGTGCTCTAAACCACGATCGTCAGCGGCGGTATGCGCTTGTCCTGTGGGCTTTCCTGTTCCTGAGCAGCCAGCAGATTGAGTTCCCGCCGTTCCTTCTCCGATACGATCGCGAGGTCGATGACCTTTTGCAGGTTCGCGGCGTGGCGGAAGGTCGGGTCGTCCTGCTTTCCGGTTCTGACCGCCTCGGCGAAACGCTGGTAGTTGGTCAGCACGGCGGGAACGTCGATGTCGCGCCAGGTGGCCGTTTCGATGTCCTCGCCGAAGCAGCCGCGCAGATCCGAGCCATCGGGGCGATGCACGACTTCCAGGCTGCCCTTTTCGCCATAGATGCGCAGCTTCAGTTCGTTGAGGTGGCCGGTCGCCCAACGGGTGGCGTGGATGACGCCGAGTGCCCCGTTGGTGAAGTCGACCGACATGGTGAAGCTGTCGTTGGCGTCGAGCAGATATTCGCCGATCTGGCCGCCCGGTGCCTTGTTGAATGTCTTGAGCCGGGCAAAGACATGGTCGATATCGGTCGCGGCGCCATAAGCTGCGAAGTCGAGGATGTGGATACCGACGTCGCCGAGCACGCCGTTCGAGCCGTGACCGGTCGACAGGCGCCACAGCCAGCGCGATTCCGTACGCCAGTCGCCCCAGGCGCGCGAAACCAGCCAGCTTTGCAGGTAGGACGCTTCGACGTGGCGGATCGTGCCGAGTTCGCCGGCCAGTACCATTTCACGGGCACGCTGCAGCGGTGCGACGTTGCGGTAGGTGAGGTTGACCATGTTGATGACGCCGGCGGTCTCCGCCGCTTCCGTCATCTCCAGTGCCTCCGCGTAGTTTTCCGCAAGCGGCTTTTCACAGAACACATGCTTGCCGGCAGCGATCAGAGCCAGGCTGGTCGCATGATGGATGCGGTCGGGCGTGACGTTGGTCGCGGCATCGAATTCGCCCCAGGCGATCGCTTCCTCAAGCGTGCGGAAACGCTTTTCGATGTGAAAGTGATCGGCAAATTCATTGAGGCGAGCCTGATCCGTGTCGACGGCGCCGACCACTTCCACGCCATCGATGGCGAGGAAGTTGGCAACCTGGTTGTTGGCCATAACGCCTGTTCCAAGAACGAGTAGACGCATTTGCTCATGCTCCTCAGCGGTAACCGGCTTCGCCGGCCTGATGCAGTCTCGGGCCGCGTTCGACGATCGGCTCATGTGCCTTCTCGACCGGAACGTTCGGGGCATCGGTGATGCTCTTCAGATCGCCTTGCGGGTTATAGGCCCATTTCACGGCGTTGATGAGCACCTTCTGGACGTTCGCATCATGATAGGTCGGATAGGTCTCATGGCCAGGCCGGAAGTAGAAAATGTTGCCGGCGCCACGGCGCCAGGTCAGCCCCGAACGGAAGACCTCGCCACCCTGGAACCAGGAGATGAACACCGTTTCGAGCGGCTCCGGTACTGAGAACTGCTCGCCGTACATTTCCTCGTTTTCCAGCACGAAGTTCTCGTCGATGCCTGCTGCAATCGGGTGGCGCGGGTTGATGGTCCACAGGCGCTCTCGCTCTCCGGCCTCGCGCCACTTGAGCGCGCACGGAGTGCCCATCAGGCGCTTGAAGACCTTCGAGAAATGGCCGGAATGCAGCACGAGAAGCCCCATGCCTTCCCAGACGCGCTTGGCGACGCGTTCGACAACGTCGTCGGAAACGGCGCCGTGGTCCTTGTGACCCCACCAGGTCAGGACGTCGGTCTCGGCCAGGCGGATCTCGGTCAGGCCGTGCTCGGGCTCCTGAAGCGTCGCGGTCGTCGCCTTGATCGCCGGATCGGTGTTCAGCGCGTTGGCGATGGTTGTGTGCATGCCGTCGGGATAGATGCCCCGAACGATGGCATTGGTGGTTTCGTGGATGTTCTCACCCCAGACGATGGTGCGAATGGACAAGTCGTTACTCCTTCATGCGGATGTTTGATCAGCCGGTGGGAAGCTGGCCGATCGGTGGATTGGGTGGGTGTCAGGCAGCGCCTTTAAGGTGCGTCCTTTCAAGCGCGCGGCCGGATTGATCGAAACGGTGAATGCGGCTGTCGATGGGTGCTACCCCCAGCGTCTGGCCGGGTTGATGGCTGGACACCCCGATTTGCCGGACGACAAGTGGTTCGCCGGAGCCGATATCGATATAGACGAAACTGTCCGAGCCGAGGATTTCGGAGTGGATAACCGTTCCGCTCCATGCAGGCGTGCGCTGGACGACCTCGATGTGCTCGGCGCGCACGCCGATCGTGTGCGCGTCGTAGGGAGCAGAGAACGAGCCGGCGAGGAAATTCATCTTCGGCGAGCCGATGAAGCCAGCGACGAACACCGAATTCGGCGTCTCGTAGAGTTCGAGCGGCGTGCCGATCTGTTCGACGACACCGTCGCGCAACACGCAAATCCGGTCGGCCAGCGTCATCGCTTCGACCTGATCGTGGGTGACATAGATCATCGTCGTGCCGTGCATGCTGCGATGGAGCTTGGCGATTTCCAGGCGTGTCGCGACACGCAGCGCTGCGTCGAGGTTCGACAGCGGTTCGTCGAACAGGAAGACCTTGGGGTCGCGCACGATGGCGCGGCCGATGGCGACGCGTTGGCGCTGCCCGCCCGAGAGCTGGCGGGGCAGGCGCGCGAGATAGGGCGAGAGCTGCAACATGTTGGCTGCCTGCTCGACACGGATCTTGCGCTCGTCTTTCGTTTGCCCTGCGAGCTTCATGCCGAAGGCCATGTTCTCGAAGACGCTCATATGCGGGTAGAGCGCATAGGACTGGAAGACCATAGCGATGCCGCGCTTGGAGGGAGCGGTGTGATTGACCGCTTCGCCGTCGAAGGAGAGCGTGCCGGAGCTTATGTCCTCCAACCCTGAGATCAGGCGCAGGAGCGTTGACTTGCCGCAGCCGGAGGGGCCGACGAAGACCATGAACTCTCCCTTGCGAATGTCCATGGTCACGCCCTTGATCACTTCGAACGCGCCGAAGCTCTTGCGGATATTATCGAGTCGAATCTGTGCCATATCTTGCTTTCTTCAACCTTTGACGCCACCGGCTGTCAGCCCGGAAATGATGCGACGCTGGAATATCAGGACCAGGACAACGACAGGCACCGTGACGATGACGGATGCCGCCATGATGTTGCCCCAGGGGATTTCAAACTGGCTCCCGCCCGACAGCAGGGCGATCGCGACCGGCACCGTTCGCTGCGCATCCGAAGAGGTGAATGTTAGGGCGAAAAGGAATTCATTCCAGGCCGTAATGAAGGCCAGCAGGCCCGTCGTGACCAAAGCGGGCCACATCAAGGGCATGAAGACCTGCGTGATAATGACCCAGGGGGACGCGCCGTCTACGATCGCCGCTTCTTCGATTTCGATGGGCAGATCCCGCATGAAGGTGGTCAGCACCCAGACGGTGAAAGGCAGGGTGAAGATCATGTAGGAGAAGATCAGCGCAAACGGCGTGTTGAAGATGCCGATCCAGCGAATGAGCTCGAAGAGGCCTGCCAGCACGGCGATTTGCGGGAACATCGACACCGAGAGGATCGTCAGCATCAGCAGAGCCCGGCCGCGGAAATGCACGCGAGCCAGCGCAAAGGATGCGGTGACGGCAAGAAGCAGCGACGCTGCGACCACGACGCAGGCGATCAGCAGCGAATTGCCGAGGCTGCGGATAAAGCTGCCCGTCGTCAGCACGCTCGCATAGTTGGTGAACGAGATCGATGTCGGCCAGTAGTTGACGGTAAACAGCTCGGTGCCGGCTTTGAAGCTCGTCAGGATCGCGTAGTAGAAGGGGAAGATGGCGATGATCACGATGGCGCCGACGAGGAGGTAGAACAACGTGTTCTTTGTGGCAGTGAGGAGCATCAGCGTTCGCCTCCGCCAAGATTGACACGGCCAAGCCAGATATAGAGCACGGTCACGGTCGCGATGATCAGGAAGAGGACAGTTGAGGCGGTTGCGCCATAGGCGAACTTGTCGAAATCAAACAGGTTTTCGCGCGCCATGACAGACATCGTCTTGGTCTTGGCATTGTTGGGCGTCAGCACGTAGATCAGGTCGAAGATGCGCATGGCGTCGAGCATGCGGAAAATGACGGCGACCATGATGGCCGGRCGGACCAGCGGCAGGGTCAGGCGCCAGAAGACCTTGATGGGATTGACGCCATCGATCTTGGCCGCCTCATAAATATCGGCCGGAACCATCTGGAGGCCGGCGAGAATGAGCAGCGCCATGAACGGCGTCGTCTTCCAAATGTCGACGATCAGCACTGCAATCATGGCCGTGTCCGGATTGGCCGTCCAGGCGATCTTCTGGCTGATCAGGCCAAGGCCCAGCAGGATGTCGTTCAGGATGCCGAACTGGTCGTTGAGCATCCACGCCCACATCTTGGCGGAAACGATGGTCGGGATAGCCCAGGGAATGAGGATCGCGGCGCGGACGATCCCGCGCCCCGGGAACTGGGCGTTCAGCACCAGAGCCACGATCAGGCCGAGGGTGGTTTCGATAGCGACCGAGAAGACGGTGAACTTGAGCGTGTTCGAGACGGCGCCCCACCATGCGGGGTCGGCGAGAAGGCCGCTGTAGACGGTGCGGCCGCTCTTCAGCGTGACCCAGGAAAGGTAGTTCTTGAAGCCTACGAATTGAGCGTCGCCGAGGCTGGTCAGCGATGCATTGGTGAAGCTGAAATAGATGGTTCTGAAGAGCGGCCATCCGGCAACGACGGCCAGAATGAACAGCGTCGGCGCCAGGAATATCCAGGCCGACCGGACGCGCTCCGAGCGCAATTGCGAAAATCGTCTGGTGGCGCGGACCTGCGACCCGAGGGGTTGAGAGACTGCGGCTTCAGTCATGAGTGAGATACCCGCTTCTGGAGGCGATGTGGGGTAGTGGCATGTCGGCGACGGCAGCGGCGGAGGCCGCCGCTGCCGGTTCGATCTGTCACCAGCTGTCGCCCTTGAGCGTTGTCAGTTCTGCTTCCAGAAGCTCGAGGTTTTCGCTCGCCGTTCCGCTGCCCGAGAGGGTGTTGTGTACCGCAGTCCAGAACTTGGAGGAGACCTCGTTGTACTTGACCTTGGTCGTCGCCGAGGGGCGCGGCACGGCGTTTTGGAAGATCGGCTTCCAGTTCGGCATGAACGGCTGGGCTGCAGCAACGTCCTTGTCGTCGTAGAGAGCCTGCAGGGTCGGCAGGTTGGAAAGCTCGATGGCGCGCTGCTTCTGGCTTTCCTTGGAGGTAAGGAATTTCACCAGGGCAACGGCGGCATCAGGGCTCTTGGAATATTTGGAGACGGCGAGGTTCCAGCCGCCGAGCGTCGAGGAGGGCTGGTCGCCTTCAGCGGCAACCGGCAGCGTGGTCACGTCGAACTTGCCCTTGACGGCGCTGTCGGCGCCATTGCCCAGTGCATAGGCGTAAGGCCAGTTGCGCATGAAGATGGCGTTCCCGGTCTGCCAGACGCCGCGGGACTCTTCTTCCTGATAGGCGAGTACGCCGGACGGAGAAATGGTTCCGACCCAGCTCTTGGCGCGCTCGATGGCGGCTGCGGCCTTTTCGTTGTTGATGGATATCGAGCCGTCGGTCTCAACGATCTGGCCGCCGCCAGAGGACTTGATCCATTCCAGCGCATCGCAGGTGAGGCCTTCATAGGCATTGCCCTGGAAGACGTAACCCCAGAGATCCTTCTGGCCGGCTGCGCGTTCCTTCTCCTGAATCTCCTTGGCGGTTACCGCCATTTCGTCCCAGGTCTTGGGCGGCTGCTTGCCGTATTTATCGAGCAGATCCTTACGATAGAAGAAGGCCGGAGCGTCGGTGTAGAGCGGCAATGCGACCAGACGGTCGTTGACCGTCTGCGAGGCGATGATCGAGGGGAAGAAATTGCCCACGACATCCTTGGCGGCATCCTTCAGATCGAGGAACTGTTCGGCCAGCTGCGGCGCCCAGATGACGTCGGTCTGGTAGACGTCGACATCCTGGTTTCCGGCTGCAAGCCACAGGCGATATTGCGAGAACTGTTCGGTGGACGACGACGGCATGGTCACGATGCTGACCTTGTTGCCGGTCTCCTTCTCGAAGGCGTCAAGCTGTTTGCGCAAGAGGTCCAGGTTCTTGCCGGTCGAGCTTGCCGAAATGCTGATGTCGGCTGCGAAGGATGGCTGCGCAATGCCGAAAAGAGCGGCCGCAACGGCGACCGCAGTGAAACGAAACTTCATATCTTCCTCCCAAAAAGAACCAAATGACTTGAGAATTGAAATCGGTTTGGCTGGAAAAAATTGTCAGAAGGGCGATATGGTGTCAAGTGGGCAACGAAAACAGCGATGGAATGCATCGAGAACCCATGTTAATCGAAACAAAAACATGTAGATGGTCTTGTTTCTGCCTGTGGACGGCCTGCCGTTGGTTCAGTACGAGCAATAAATAAAATTGAAATCGATTTGGTTGATTGCAGCTTTCCGCTGTTCCGACATAAGAGGATCAGTGGTTTACGGTGTACAAATGATTGAAGTGCTGATCACGAAAGACGCGTCGGAGCATGAAACTTAAAGAGTTCGCCAAACAAGTCGGGCTGTCTCCGACGACCGTCAGCCGGGCGCTCAGCGGCTATCCCGAAGTCAGCGAAACGACCCGGGCCCGCGTCGCCGAAGAGGCGATCAGGCTGGGGTACCGGCCGAACGTCAATGCAGTACGCCTGAAGACCGGGCGCGCCGGTGCGATCGGCGTGGTCATGGGCCGTGCCGGCGAGTTTCATTTCGCGGAATTCATGGCCGGCATGGCGGAGCGGCTGGTGACCGAGGACACCGATATCCTCGTCATTCCGATGGCCGATCCAGACCAGAGCGACGAGATGCAGCACTATCGGCGCCTCGTCGAGAGCCGACGCGTGGACGCAATCATCGTGCATTCGCCGAGGCCCAGCGACGAACGCATTGCGCTACTGCACGAACTCGGCATGCCGTTTCTCGTTCACGGCCGCTCTGATATCGATGTGCCGCATGCTTGGCTCGACATCGACAATGAAGGGGCGATCCGGCGGGCGACGTCGCATCTGATCGATCTCGGCCATCGGCGGATAGCGATGATCAACGGCCGCCCTGGGGCGACCTACGCGCTTCATCGCGACAGCGGGTTCCGCAGTGCCCTGCAAAGCCATGGGATCGAGCCCGATCCACAGCTGATGGCGAGCGGCAACTTCACCGACGAGCTCGGCTTTCGATTTGCCCGTTCGTTTCTCGAACAGTCAAACCCGCCGACGGCCATTGTCGCAGGGTCCATGATGACGGCGCTGGGCGTCTACCGCGCGGCACGATCGCTCGGGTTGCAGATCGGACGGGACGTGTCGGTGATCGCCCACGACGATGTGTTTCCCTATCTGACCGCCGACAACATGGTGCCGTCCCTGTCTGCCACACGTTCGTCGATGCGCGCGGCCGGGACGCGCTGCGCCGACCTCGTCCTCCAGCTTCTGTCGGGCCGATCGCCGCTTGAAATCCACGAGTTGTGGCCAGTCGAGCTCATTTTGCGCGAATCGACAGAGCCATTCCGACAGCTTCAACTTTGAGCGCGTGCAGCTCGCCGGGCGGTCGCTGAACGCCGTCCGGTAGAATATCGCGCCATTCCGACAAACTCTGGAAAGAAGATTTCATTGCGGATGTTATTTCAGGCGACGATTGATTGAAGGGGGGCGCAGGGCGCTCCATATTAGTTACAGTTGTTTCATGCATGTCGGCCATTCCTCCCGGTCGGCGAGACAACCGTTCCCCTCTGGAGGTTTTGACCTTCACGATTTGAGCCACCGTTCACGCGGTGGCTTTTTTTTGACCGTCGCGAAACTGCGCGCCGGAGCCTTCGCGGGCAGGTGCCCATTCCTCCATCAGCAACCGGGGCTGGGGATTGGTTTGCGGCAAGCGATCCGGTATTGATCACGGCGTCGACCATTCCGACTGGCAAGGTCCGGAAACACTCTAGCGGCGGCTCCTCCCGTCTGGAACGGCACAGGCCTCGCCGCCTCCGAAAAGGCGGGAGCGGGTGAGAAACCGTTTCTCGCGTCCATTGTCCAGTGAGAACATGCCGCCGCGGCCGGGAACCACGTCGATGATCAACTGCGTGTGCTTCCATGCTTCGAACTGGCTCGCGCTGATGTACACGGGCACGCCTGCGATCTCCCCCAGTTTCACATCGCTTTTGCCGATGAGGAATTCATCGGCGGGATAGCACATCGGCGACGAGCCGTCGCAGCATCCGCCCGACTGGTGAAACAGGATGTCCGGGTGGTCTAGCCTTATGTCATCGATAAGCCCGATGGCGTCATCCGTGGCAAGGACGCGGGGTTGTCCGTTGACGGTGGTTTCCATGATTCTTTTCCTCCCCGGGCGAGAACCCGCTCCCCTTCAGGAGCGGGTCGTTGGCCTATGCGTCACCGCTTTTTCTCAGAAGAAACCGAGTGCCTTCGGGCTATAGCTCACCAGCATGTTCTTCGTCTGCTGGTAGTGGTCAAGCATCATCTTGTGAGTCTCGCGGCCGATGCCGGACTGCTTGTAGCCGCCGAAGGCCGCGTGGGCGGGATAGGCATGGTAGCAATTGGTCCAGACGCGGCCGGCCTGGATTTCGCGGCCGAAGCGATAGCAGCGGTTTGCGTCGCGACTCCATACGCCGGCACCCAGGCCGTAGAGGGTGTCATTGGCGATCTCCAGGGCTTCCTTCTCGTCCTTGAAGGTCGTGACGGAGACCACGGGGCCAAAGATCTCTTCCTGGAATATGCGCATCTTGTTGTGACCCTTGAAGACCGTCGGCTTGACGTAGTAGCCGTTGGCGAGGTCGCCGCCGAGATCGTTGCGCGCGCCGCCGGTGAGAACCTCGGCCCCTTCCTGCCTGCCGATGTCCAGATAGGCGAGGATCTTCTCCAGTTGCTCGTTCGAAGCCTGCGCGCCGATCATCGTTGCGCTATCGAGGGGATTGCCCTGCTTGATGGCTTCAACCCGTTTTACCGCGCGCTCCATGAAGCGGTCGTAGATCGATTCCTGGATGAGGGCACGGCTTGGGCAGGTGCAGACCTCGCCCTGGTTCAGCGCGAACATCGCGAAACCTTCGAGCGCCTTATCGAGGAAATCGTCGTCCTCTGCCATCACGTCGGCAAAGAAGATGTTCGGGGATTTTCCTCCGAGTTCCAGCGTCACCGGAATGAGGTTCTGGCTGGCATACTGCATGATGAGGCGACCGGTCGTCGTTTCGCCGGTGAAGGCGATCTTGGCGATACGGGGGCTGGTGGCGAGCGGCTTGCCCGCCTCGAGACCGAAGCCGTTGACGATGTTGAGCACGCCCGGCGGCAGAAGGTCGCCGATCAGTTCGGCCCAGACAAGAAGCGAGGCAGGGGTCTGTTCAGCCGGCTTGATGACGACGCAGTTGCCTGCGGCAAGGGCCGGCGCAAGCTTCCAGGCGGCCATGAGGATCGGGAAATTCCAGGGAATGATCTGGCCGACGACGCCGAGCGGCTCGTGGAAGTGATAGGCGACGGTGTCGTGATCAATCTCGCCGATCGAGCCCTCCTGGGCGCGAATGCAGGAGGCGAAGTAGCGGAAGTGGTCGATCGCCAGCGGAATGTCGGCGGCCAGGGTTTCGCGGATCGGCTTGCCGTTGTCCCAGGTCTCGGCCTGCGCCAGGAGTTCCAGCTTGTCCTCCATGCGGCTCGCGATCTTCATGAGGATGTTGGAGCGGTCGGCGGCCGAGGTGCGCGCCCACTTGTCCTTGGCAGCGTGCGCGGCGTCGAGGGCGGCGTTGATGTCCTTTTCGCCGGAGCGCGGAATTTCGCAAAGCTTGCCGCCGGTGACGGGCGTGATGTTGTCGAAATACTTGCCTTCGATCGGCTCGCGCCACTCGCCGCCGATGAAGTTGCCGTATTTCAGCTTGAACGGCGATTCGACGATTTTCTGATGCAGCATGTCATCCTCCCTTGAATGAGCCGGGCCCGGAAGCGGACCCATGGGAGGAAACCTGCGCGCCTTTTGCGTCGGTAAACAGGTCTGCAAATTGATACCGCACCGCACAGTGTCGCAGCCTTGCGACAGGCCGGGCGGCTGCAAACCGGTCAGTGAAGGTTGAGCTTCTTTATCTTCCTGTGCAGCGTTGCGCGGCTGATGCCGAGCGCAATTGCGGCCTGCGAGACGTTGCCGCCCGAGCGCGACAGCGCCCGCAGCAGGGCGGCGCGTTCTGCATCGAGGAGGTCCTCGTCGTCGGAAAGGCGGGTTTCATGCAGGGCATCGGCTGCAGGGATGCCCGCTGCTATGCGCCTGTCATCCAGTTTGAGGGCAAGACGGGCGGCCCGCGTTGCACCGAGCACCAGGTCGTGCCGGTCGACGGCAAGCAGGGCCGCAGCCGGGTTCGTGCCCGCCGCCACCATCAGGAACCGGGCGCCGGCAAAGGCACTGCGAAAGAGATTGATCTCGATGCGCATCGCGGCATCGCGCACCATCTGGGCGATTATGGCGAGCGTCATCTCGTTGACATCCTCGCGGCAGGTTGAGATGTCGAGCGCGGCCGCCAATTGCCCGCGGTGATCGCGGATCGGCGCAGTCGTGCAGCTCAGGTTGATGTTCGAGCAGAAGAAGTGCTGGTCGCGAAAGATCGAGATCGCGCGTTCGTCGGCAATCGCCGTTCCTATGCCGTTCGTCCCGATGCTGGCTTCGGTCCAGACCGAGCCGATCCAGAGACCGAGATCGTGAAACTGCTTGTCGTCACCTGCCGCGCCGCGCCGCTCGAGCGCGATGCCGTTGCGATCGGTCAGCAGAAGGCAGCAGCCGGCCTTGCCGGTGGTCGTGAACAGCCTGTCGAGTTCGTCGGAAGCACTGGCGATCAGCTGCTCGGATTCTTCTATGGCACGTCTGAATTCGTGATCCGTCAGGCGCAGTGGCGTGCGCCGGTCTTCGGGAGCAAGCTGGTGCATGGCGATGCAGCGGCGCCATGAAGCGACGACCGAAGAACTTGCCGCGGCCGAATCTCTCTGTGTGCACGTGTAGACGTGCTCCGCATGAGCCGATTGCTCGTGCATTGGCTCCTCCCACCAACTGTCCGTTCAGTGTGGCGGAAACCCCAGCTGTTGGCAACTCGCGCCTGCCGAAGGGCACCGTCATGTATAGGTGCTGCGGTGCCGAAACTGTCTCAGGATTGCGACACCTCACGATGGCTATCGATCGCCGCGGCGGTGTACCCGCTTTTAAGATGACGCCTTCGCAAGCTCGGGAACTTTTCGCCATCTGAGCGGTTAAGGCCTTTCATCACCAGAAGGGCGGGCTCGATGCCGCACATCCGCAGGTTCGATCAAAAAAACAGCCGGATGGACGGACGCGATCGGCTGATCGTTTCGCTCTATGCGCAGCTCAAGGCCGAGCGGCAGACGCGTGAGACGCTGGAATGGGTCATCCGCAATGGCGCGCTTTCAAAGGAAGTGCTGGGGGCGATCGCGGCTGATCCAGTGCCGGTGGTGACAGGCGAGGATATCGCATCCGTCGAGAAGATCATTGCCTTGGACGAGCGGCGGCGACGCAGAGCGCGGGACGACACCTAGAGGGGAGAGTGCAATGGCAGCACGGGCAAGCTGGAAAGGCCATCTGAAAGTGGGGGACCTGGTGTGTGCCGTCGGCCTTTACACGGCGGTCTCGGTGTCCGACCGGATCTCGTTCAACATCGTCAATCGAAAGACCGGCCATCGTGTCGAGCGCCAATTCATCGACGGTGAAACCGGCAAGCCGGTGGAGCGTGACGATCAGGTCAAGGGGTATCGGCTGGACAACGGCGAATATATCGTGATCGAGGGCGAAGAGCTTGCGGAGTTCGTGCCGGAAAGCGACAAGATTCTCAATGTGCAGAGCTTCGTTCCCGACGACGAAATCAACAAGCTCTATTTCGACCGCCCTTACTATCTGGCACCTGTGAGTGACGACGACGAAGAAGCTCTTGCCCTGATTGCCCGCTCGATGCGCGACCAGAAGGTGGCAGCGATCGGCGAGGCCGTGCTCTTTCGCAAGCAGCGGACCGTATTGATCCGGCCGCAGAATGATGCGGTCATCGCGACCACGCTGAGCTACGACTACGAAGTGCGCAATGCGGAAACCGTCTTCAAGGATATTCCGGAGATGAAGTTCGACAAGGAAATGCTCGAGCTGGCCGGCCATATCATCACCACCAAGAAAGGCGCCTTCAAGCCGCAGGAGTATGAGGACCGTTATGAGACGGCGCTTGCCGAACTGGTGCAAGCGAAGATCGAGGGCAAGGCCCCACCAAAGAGGAAGCCACAGACCCAAGGCAAGGTCATCGACCTCATGGAGGCGCTTCGCCAAAGCGCCAAGGCCAGCGCAAAGCCTGCCGGCAAGGCCCGTACTGTTAGCCGGTCGGAAAAAGCGGGCTGACCATGGCTCTCGAGACTTATCAGGCGAAGCGCGATTTCAAGGTTACGTCCGAGCCCCGAGGCCGGGGGCAGGGCGAGACAGCGCGCGGCGGCAATGCGCTCAGCTTCGTTATCCAGAAGCACGATGCGACAAGACTTCATTACGATTTCAGGCTCGAGCTGGACGGCGTGCTGAAGAGCTGGGCAGTGACGCGCGGCCCAAGCCTCAATCCGGAGGACAAGCGCCTCGCCGTGCATGTGGAAGACCATCCTCTTGCCTATGGAGATTTCGAAGGGATCATCCCGAAGGGGCAGTACGGCGGCGGTACGGTCATCGTCTGGGACCGCGGGACGTGGACGCCGCATGGCGATCCGCACAAGGGCTACAAGAAAGGTCACATGGAGTTCGACCTCGACGGCGAGAAGCTCAAGGGGCGCTGGCACCTGGTGCGGATCCACGGCAAGCCGGACGAGAAGCATGAGAACTGGCTGCTGATCAAGGCACAGGACGAGGAGGCGCGCCACAAGGGCGATATCCTGAAACTGCGCCCGGAATCGGCAAAAACCGGCCGGAAGATCGAGGAGGTTGCGAAGAAGCCGGACGCGACCTGGCAGTCGAAACCGAAGGGCAACGGAAAGGCCGTTGCCGCCAAATCGAAGGCAAGCCGTGCAAAGGCGCTGTCACACGCCACGCCAAATGGCGCCCTGAAGGCAAAGCTGCCCGATTTTATCGAGCCGGAGCTTGCCAAGCTCAAGCCGAAGCCTCCGGCGGGCGATGGCTGGATCCACGAGATCAAATTCGACGGGTACAGGCTGCAGATCAGGCTGGCCAAAGGCAAGGTGACCATGCTCACCCGCAGCGGCCTCGATTGGACCGATCGGTTCGGCAAGGGCCTCGCCGATGCGTTCTCGGCACTGCCTGTCGACACGGCGATCATCGATGGAGAGGTGGTCGTGGAGCGCGACAACGGCGTGTCCGATTTTTCTGCGCTGCAGAACGAGCTCAGCAAGGGTCGCAGCGACCGGTTCGTGTTCTATGCCTTCGATCTTCTCTATCTCGACGGCAATGACCTCAGGGAGGCGGCGCTCACGGATCGCAAGAACCTGCTGGAAAACCTGCTGTCGGGAGATGGCGAGACACTGCGCTACAGCACCCATTTTACCGAGAACGGCGCACGCGTGCTCGATCACGCCCGGCGGCTCGGTCTTGAGGGAGTTATTTCCAAACGTGGTGGCAGCACTTATACCTCCGGGCGTACAGGCGACTGGGTCAAGTCGAAATGCTCGGAGCGCCAGGAGTTCGTGATCGGAGGATATGTGCCGTCGACTGCGACGAGGGGCGCGATCGGTTCGCTCGCGATGGGATACTATAAGGACGGCAAGCTGAAGCATGCAGGCAGGGTCGGAACCGGCTATTCGGTCTCGACGGCGCAGATGCTCTACAATCGGTTGTCTGCGATCGAGCAGAAGAAGAGCACTTTCGATGATGCGTTGACAACGGAAGAACGGCGCGGTCTCGTCTACGTTCAGCCGCGGCTTGTCGCGGAGGTGGAGTTTCAGGCATGGTCGAGCGACGGGAAATTGCGGCACGCGGCTTTTCGGGGGCTTCGCGAGGACAAGGCGGCAGGGGACGTGATGCGTGAAACAGAGAAGACGACTGCTCGGGAGCTGCCGCAGTCCAGCGTCACGCTCACGCATCCGGACCGGATCTACTGGCCGGACGAGGGTGTCACCAAGCAGGGACTGGTGAGCTACTATGCGCAGGTCTGGCGCTTCATGGAGCCCTATGTGGTCAAACGGCCACTGGCGTTGCTAAGGTGCCCGGACGGTATCAGCGGGCATCAGCGGTTCTTCCAGAAGCATGCGTGGAAAGGCATGAACCTGCACATCGAGCAGATCGCCGATCCGAAGGACCGGGGCGGCGAGAAGCTGCTGCGGATTGCCGACTTCGACGGCATGGTCGCGCTCGTCCAGTCCGCAGTGCTGGAAATCCACCCCTGGGGCGCAACCACCGATAGCTGGGAAAAGCCGGACATGATCACGATGGATCTCGATCCGGCCGAGGATGTGACGTGGGGCGAGGTGATCGGCGCAGCGCTGGAGCTGAAGCAACGCCTTGAAGGCGCCGGGCTGGCGGCCTTCGTGAAAACGTCGGGCGGCAAGGGTCTCCATGTGGTGACGCCGCTGCAGCCAAGGGCAAGCTGGGTTCAGGTGAAGACCTTCGCCAAGGCGCTGGCGGCCTCAATGTCGAAAGACCAGCCGGACAAATATCTGGCGACCGCCACGAAGGCGAAACGGAGCGGCAAGATCTTTATTGACTACTTGCGCAACGGACGCGGCAACACCGCGGTTGCGGCGTATTCGACGCGTGCTCGGCCGGGCGCTGCGGTCTCGATGCCGCTCGACTGGCACGAACTGACAGACGAGATCGGTCCGGCGTATTTCACCGTCGACAATGTACCCGCGCGCATGGAGGCCCTGTCTCAGGATCCCTGGGCGGAGTTCTTTTCCGCAGCGGTGCCGCTGCAGAAACCGAAGTGATCGGCATTGCTGGGAAAGTCAGATAGACTTCGGCCCTTCGCTATCCTTGGCGAGGCTTTTCTTAAGTGCCTCCCTTATGTTGACGACGTTGCCCGTCGGCTTGGCCGCGGATCGCTTGGCAGCGGCCGGTGAGGATTTCACGAGGTTCTTCTGTTTCGCCCGGATCATCGCCCTGATCCGCTTCTGAATGGGATCTTGAACCATGGACGGCTTCCAATCGCCGGTTCTGTCCTTGATGAGCTTGTTCATCATCGCAAGGATCGTCGTATCCACGTCGCTTTGCCTGTCGATCGTTGCCGCAGGCTGACGGACTTCGTCGCCGAAGTGGAGCGTCCAGAGGATGATGCCTTTTCCCTGTGGTTCGAGCAGAACCGCCCGCTCGCGCCGATAGAGGACAAGGCGCGCGATGCCAACGACGTCGTTCGCCTTCATCGCCTCGCGTATGACGCAGAAGGCCTCGACGCCCACCTTGTCTTCCGGGGCGAGAAAATGCGGTTTGTCGTACCAGATCCAGTMGATCGAGCCACGCGGAACGAAGGTGTCGATATCGATCGTGCGGGTGCTTTCCAGCCCGACTTCGTCGATCTCTTCGTCTTCCAGAATGACATAATCGTCTTCGCCGCGCGGGTAGCCCTTGACCTGATCCTTGTCCGCGATCGGCTTGTGGGTGACGCTGTCGACATAGCGGCTTTCGACCCGATTTTTTGTCTTTCGGTTCAGGACGTGGAAGCGAATCTGGTTGCTATCCGTGGTCGCAGGCGTCAACGATACTGACGCGGTGACGAGCGAGAGCTTGAGATAGCCCTTCCAATAGGTTTGACGCGCCATTTGTCCCCTGACGCTCTTCGCGCCATCTCCCAAAGCCACAATGCGGCGATTTCGCATAACGAAGGGAGAGGCGGTTTGGTTCCATCTCACAAAGGATCTTGTGACGGTCGAGCGTCTTAGACGTCTGCTGCCGGCGCCAACAACTCCCGTCCCGATATCTGATCCACCGAAATAGCGAAGAAGATTGGGATCTCCGTCTCCGCGGAGCCCGTGCCCGGCTTGGAGGAGCCAGGCTCCCACCACAGCGAACGTTTCTGCAACAACTGCCAGGCGTAAATACGCTCATTGTGCTGATGCGGCGTGTCGGGCAGTTCCTGGAAGGTGCCCACCACGACGACGCTCTTCCATAGGTGATGTTCGCCGGTTTCCTCCACTTGAATGCAGGCGTTTGGATTGGTGCGCATCCAATCTATTTTCTGACCCGGCAGCGAGAAGACATAGACCTTCTCCGCATCGAAGGCATAGTGAATGGGCACAACGTAAGGTCGGTGGTCATGAACGCAGGCAAGGTGTCCGACGTTTCCCCGTGCCAGGAGTTCCCTGCATTCGCGTTCCGTCATGTCTCTAACGCCCATGGGTGCCATCCCCGTCGCTGTGGTCCACTGGGATGGAGCGTCGCGGTATTCGGTGCTTGGCCAAGCGCGGAACGACTATCTCCCCTGGGTTGCGGTTGATGTTTTCGAGTGTCGCCTCGAAGAGCTCCTGCGCGTAAGCAATTGCCGAATTCGCATCCGAAGGCGAGAGCTTGATGTCCTCGCATTTCGACCGCATCGCGCGGCGAATGGCGGAAAGGGCCTGCCGGGCGTCGTGTTTGTCGCCGGCTTTTACGAGAAGGCCCAAGGAGGTCATCGCGACGACTTCCAGAACAGTTATGCGGCCCTCTATTTCACCCATCGACGGAATGGCGAGGCTCGCTCCGTTTCCGAAACCGTCACGTTTAGCGTTATACACAGTGAACTCCTTTGCGACATTTGGCCGATCTTTGTGGCTCGGCAGACATCTGCCGGCAGACTGGCCGCGTTTTGGGATCTCGACCGAGAGTGATCGCAGGAAATGAGGGAACCTCAAGGCCGCACGGCGTCGGCTACCGTGTCTGTTCTGAACGAACGAAGCATATACTGAAGCGTCGACGGTGTATTTCTGACGCGAACTTCGTCGTCGATGGGCCGGGCAACCGGCCCGGTGCAGACGCCTCGGTCCCTTCCACACCATGCATCGAACTCGGCTCGCAGACCACCCAGATCGTAGGGCGAAAGCGTTCCTTTGTGATCAAATGGAAGGGACATGGCCTAACTCCCCTTACTGGGGCGAGAACCCTCGCTCTCAAGCGGCAACGCCCGTTTCGGTGGTTGCCGACGGATACCCTATACCTACCACACAGCCGTGTATCGCGATTTCGTCAGGGCAGGGCGACGAAATCGATTGCGCCGGGCTCATGCTGTTTCGCTGCCAATGACCATCGCCGAAGGTCTACCAAAGAACGCCTTTGAGCGTGATATAGACGATGAACGCCAGACTGATCGCCGGCGTCGATTTGATCAAGAACTCAACATACCGGAACTGGCCGATATACAGTGCCGTCTTCTTCCAGGAATGGATGCTTGCTGCGGAAGACATCACGTCCTCCTTTGGTTGGGGCTGGGGACGTCTCGCCACCCTTGAAAGCAGCGCCCGTTCACATGCTGCCACCACCATAAATATGGGGAGTTGGCACCGGCGCCACAAGGTCGCTCATTTCTTGCGAACGCCGACAGCGTTCATCACTTGACGGCCGAGACCGCCAGCTATTTGCTTTTGTCGGAGTGCGATCACGTGCAGCGAGGGGCTGCGGATCCGATCAGCGAAAATCCTGAGCCGTAAGGGTGAAATTGTTTCCCCGCCGACGCGCGTAGGCCCTGGACGCAGCCTCTTGGATTGAAGGTCGTGTTGCATCGAAGGCATTCAGGCATGCCGCTTCGGTGGCGCTTCTCAACACCTCCGCTTCGACCAAAAACCTCACCTCGAACATGCCGTCGTATCCGAGAAAGCGCACACCTTGTCTCGTTTCGTCAAAACTGCGGCTTCTATTGGGGAAGATAAGCGCCATTGCAGTCCAATCCTTTGGTGGCGAAGCGCCAATGCCGTGCGCGATTATTTGAGGCGTGGAAACGATCCTCATTCAGTGGATCGCGATCTCGAACGGCGCGCGTTCGTCAATCGATCGGTCGGTTCGGCATTGGGTCCAACGCGACATCTAAGGCGACTTTTCCGTCTCCGGTATATTACTGCGCCTTTGCTGGGCGTTTAACAACAACAGAGTTCATCTGTCGCTGAGTATCGCCTATATGGCAGTCCGTTCGGCATTCAATGGATGGTGTAGGAGACGTATTTGTCTTCGAGCAGCGCCTCTGTTGTCGCGACAAGCTGGACGGCGCCAGCGATGATCTTGTCGGAATAATCCGTATTCGCAACTGCGACGTCGTCGGTCAATTTGCGGAGCGTTTCTTTCGTTTCCAGCATCGCGGGCAAGAGCTCCAGCTGGCCAGCCTCCGCCAAGCCGTGCGTCAGCTTTACAATTGTCGTCGCGAGATGGTCGATGAGCGCACGTCTTTCGGTGACCGACAGTGCCGACGGCTTCTTGAGTATTGTCTCTGCGGCTGGATGCATGGCCAAGCTCCCTCTATGGGTTAAGTGTCCCTATCCGGCGCATAATCAATGCCTGCTGTAAAATGAGCTTGCGCTGGGCTTGCAAAGGGTGAAGCAATGCCATTGCTCCTTCGGCGGCGCGGATGTTCCGCACGAGGTCGCGAACTGGCTTGAATAGCTCGCCAAGATTCATTGGCAGTTGGGGCTGTCCATTGCGCATAGCGCGAGGACCTTAAACGCCGCGGGACGTTAGCCATGACGAACGGTCAAAAGACGAAGGCGACACGGGATCAGCCGCGCCGCCTCCGCTTTGCCCAGCCTTAGTCGCCGGCATGTTTCCTCATGGACTCGGCGATCTGTGCCTTGACCGCGCTCAGGCCAAAGCTTGCGCCCGCCTGCATCGGTGGGAAATCGATCGCTGACTTGGCCAGTTCTTCGACCTTCTGCTGAACGAGGACAAACCGCCAGAATTCATACTTGTACCATTCGAAATATTCGAGAGAGCCGTTGTTTCCGTCCTGGAACGTGGTTCGCTCGAAGGGGTCGAGACGCAGGTTGACTACGGTCGGTGCACCCAGAGTGATGGTGTCGCCAAGCCAGCCGGCTGGTTGAACCTTGAAAGTGTATTTGTAGTCGTCGACACGGGCCGCACCGAGTGTGCTTTCGGCAAAGTACCATATCTCATGCCGGCTCGATGGTCCGGTTCCGGTGATCATGCTTGTCTGGTCACTACCGTCCAGATGCACCTTGTACTTCTGACCGTTTAGTTCCTTGCCGGCCTTCAGTTCGACGATGATATTCGGGTCGCCGGCAGCGGCCAGGAAGGTCGGAAACCAGTCGAGGCCGGAAATCAGGCCATTGCCAATCGCTCCTGCCGGCACGTGGCCGGGCCAGCGGATCATCGCCGGAGCACGGAAGCCGCCTTCGAACGTCGTGCCCTTGCCACCGTAGAACGGCGTCTGTCCGCCATCGGGCCATGTGAAGTTCTCGGTGCCGTTGTCGGTGGTGAACATGACGATGGTGTTGTCGTCGACACCCATGTCCTTCAGCTTCTGCATGGTTGCGCCGACAATGTCATCTAGTTGCGCCATACCTGCTTCATGAATGGTCCAGCCATTCTCGGAGTTGCGCATCTTCTCGTATTTTTCCGAGAGATGGGTCACGATGTGCATGCGCGTCGGATTGAGCCAAAGGAAGAAGGGCTTGCCCTCGGCCTTGGCCTTGTCGATGAACTTGAAGGAAAGGGCCTGGATTTCGTCGTCGACGGTTTCCATCCGCTTCGGGAAGAGCGTGCCGGCGTCCTCGATCCTCTGTTTGCCGACCTTGCCCCAGCGCGGCATCACCGTGGCATCATCCACGTCGGTGGCCCAGGAATGGACCATGTTGCGCGGGCCGACCACGTTGAGCATGTCTTGCGGATAGCCGGGATGAGCCGGGTCTTCCATCGCATCGAGATGATAAAGATATCCGAAGAACTCGTCGAAGCCGTGGACTGTCGGCAGGAACTCGTTGAGGTCGCCAAGGTGGTTCTTGCCGAACTGGCCGGTGGCGTAGCCCTCGGCTTTGAGTGCCGTGGCAATGGTCGGCGCAGCTGCCGGTATGCCGATGGGAGAGCCCGCCTGGCCGACGGTGGTCATGCCCGTGCGCACCGGCAGCTCGCCGGTTATAAAGTTCGCCCGTCCTGCCGTGCAGCTAGCCTCGGCATAATAATCGGTGAAGAGCATCCCCTCGGCGGCGAGCTTGTCGAGATTGGGGGTTCGTCCCGCCATCATGCCCCTGTTGTAGGCGCCGATGTTCCAGATGCCGATGTCGTCGCCCATGATGACGACGATATTTGGTTTGTCAGCGGCTTGGGCAGGCACGAACATGCTGCTTGCCAACGCGACGGCAAGGGAGAAGGATTTGACGCTAGGTAGCTTCATGGCTCTTTCCTTCGGTTGCATTCCCACGCGCCCGCCGACACCGGCGTGCAGCCGGTGCCTGAGCGCCTCCATAGAGGCCTGAACTAGCAGTAGTAGACGCCAACCGCGCAACGTCGGACTGTGCGACGTGCGACCCCCGCCACGCTGTAGGGCGTGAGCGGCCGGCCGATCCTGGCTTCGGCTGGCGTGACGATCCCATCCGTCAGCGGAATCGAAAGTCGCTCTGCCACCTCAACGCCGGAAAGCCCGATCGCTGCGGCGACCAGAAGAATTTTGCATCGTCGGAACATGGTCATTTCTTCGCTCCCTTGGCGAGATTATCCGGAAGCTCGTCGATGTCTTTAAGCTTCGTCAGATCGACCTTCTTGGCGTTGGTGGTGTTCTTGAAGCCGTAATCCTCTGCGACAACGCCGGTGCCGGTCTTCCAGTCGCTGATCTGGATACTGTATTGCGGTCCCTGATCGACCTCTTTGGCGGTGATCATGTATCGGCACGGATAGGGCTGGTCGCCTTGTGCGATCCATATCTGCCAGTCCACTTCCTTGGCGCGAAACGCCAGGTGGTCGCATTCAACGCCGCCGATCACGCCGCTTCCAAGGTCCTTGATATCGACGACGTCGCGCATCAGTTCGCTGTCGGCATCCGGCAACAGCAGATCTGCGCCCGGAACAGGTCTATGCAGTTTATCCCTCAGTTCGTCGATCAGGTGATCGATCGTGCCGGGGACTTCGGCTTGTGCATAGAGATTGGCGTCCTTGCCCAGCAGCGTTACCGTTTTGCCGTCGAACGTCAATTCGACATTCGCGAACCCACCGGATCGGGTCACCCGGATCTTGTCCGGTCTGCCCAWTTCAATCTTGCCGGAACTTGCYAGCAGRAWCTTCTGATGTTCGGGGGTGACGACCTCGAGATTGGTGTCATAGGTAAATGAGATCGCCTTCTGGGCGGCGAGATAGTCCGACATCGCCTTCACCAGCCTCTTGGCGTCGGCTTCGTCGGCATTCGCAGGCAATAGGGAACCCGAAATGACAAGGGCAAGCGCCACGGACGCGAGCGCGCCGGCAATACGGCAGAAGGCTCGTTGAGGTCGTTTGGTCATCGGGCGTGCCCTCCCTGGATTGATCCGATTGAACCGGCACGATTTGCTCCAGGTGTCGCGAGCGCGAACGAGCATCTGCCAGCCATTGACGTTTACATCCAGAGGGCGACGAACGCCCGTAACATCGGGTATGCTCTGTGCCCATCGCGTTGTAATTGCTGTCTAGCGGCTTTGCGCTAACGCGGTTGAAGACCCGGTGTGCGATCTATCGGCAGCAGCATCGTCGACTCCACTTCATCGAGTACCGGCAACCCCGCCTTTCGGAGATCGGCAATCAGGCGTGCCCGATCCGCTGACTGGAAATTGCGCGCCTTGAGCTCGGCTACAATGTTGGGAATGAAATCGGGTCTCATCTCGTTGAAACGCGACGCTTCCAGACGGGCATCCTGGATCAATCCCGCGTCGACATAGACGACTGCCGCGACCGCATGGAAAAGCGGGAACTTCTGCAGGTCTGCCTGCTTGATCTCGATGACAGCCGTCCTGTCGTCGTCCAGCATGTAGGCGGCGAGCGCACGCGTCCCGTGATAGTAGCCGGCGCCGCCAGGGTTGAGGGCGAGCGCTCGGTCCAGCAGCGCGGCGCCGCGCCGCCACTCCCCACTCATCGCCAGGCGGGTTCCAAGCTCTCCCAGGAGCTCGGTGTCGTTGGGGTTGGTGGCCAGGGCCTGTTCGCCGACATGGAGTGCTTCTGGAACCTGCTGGCTGAAGAACAGGGCAGTCATCAGCGCCTGAAGGGCGCGGGTATTGCCGGGGTCCAGCTGAACGGCGCGACGGGCAGCCTGAAGGCTGCGCTCTATCGGTGCCGGCGAATTGGGCTTCGGATTGAACTTGAAGCGATCCTCGTCGAGGTAGGTGATTGAGAGCATCGCCCAGGCGGTCGCAAAAGCCGGATAGCGGGCAACGGCGCTCTCGAGGCAATCTCGCACGTCCGCATGGCGCTTTGTGCTCAACTCTGCGCGATAGGCATAGAAGCCCAAGGTGCAGCCATAGATACCCAGGTCGTCGGGCGGCGGATTGGCGGCATCCGCCTGCGCCATTATGCCGTAGGGTTGTGCCACGGCAGTCGCGACCTTATTGGCAACGTCTGACTGGATGGCAAAGAGATCGCGGGTGCGCAAGTCGTCATCATAGGTTTGGGACCAGAGTATTTCGTCTGTCTCCGTATCGAGGAGACGTGCCGTCACGCGCACGCGTGGACCGGAGATGCGGACAGCGCCGGCAAGAAGGAAGCGTGCGCCGAGCTCGCCGCGAATTTGCGAGGTTCCGACCTCCGGCGGCAACGACTTCGACGTCTCGCGGCCGAACACCCTGATTTCCTTGAAGCGGGGAAGGGCGGTCAACAACTCCTCCGTCAGCCCGTCCGTGTAGAGTTCGGCATTCTGACCCTCGCCAAGGTTGGCGAACGGGGCGATGACAAGCGAAGGACCCTCCGACTCCGATAGGTTGACGCTGGGTCTGGATGACGCCGCAAAGTGCCGAGCGGCAAGGACGGTCAATCCCACAGCGCTGACCACGGCGACCAGCCCGACCGCGATCATCGACAGTCCGCGCCGGCGCAGAGGGTTCGACGGCCGCAAAGCCTCTGAAGGCGCGAGCGGACCAGGCATGTCGGGCGGCGCGTCCGAAATCAGCTTGTTCCAGCTAAACGCCGGCACGTAGCCGCCTTTGGGGATGTCTATTCGGACCGCGTCGTTCTGCCCGGCAACAAGGTAATAGCGCTCAAGCGTCCGCCGCAAGCGGCCCGCCTCGATGCGCACGACCGGGTCGTCCTGAGTAAATCCTTCATCGCGCTTGAACACCTCGATGGCGATGGAATAGCCCTTTATCCGGTCGCTGCGACCTGCAAGCGCTTCCTCCGTCACGTAGGTCAGGAATGCAGCGCTCCGGCCGATATGAGGAAATTCCGGGCTGGTCAGGATGCGTTTAAGCTGAGCTGCAATGTCGTCCTGGCTGGGGGGAGGGCGCGAAAATGCTGGCGCAGCATCGCGCTCGGTTTCCAAGGCATCTTGCATGGCTTCTTCCTCACCCGCTCTCGAGGGATGCGTCTACCTCAGATTTTATTAGTTGTATCTACTGTAACCTACTGCACAAATTGATCCACGTCCACGACTGTAACGTAGGGGGGCGCGCGAGAGCGAGCAGGCTATCAATTGATGCCGTGGCGGACGAGATCCGACCCAATAGGCGAGGCATTTTCCCAGAGGCAGTAAGGGCTAGGGGCAGAAGCCCGGGATGTGCCGGATCCGCTGTCCACCAGAAGTATCTGGTGCAAGGATCACAGTCGTCCGGCGCCCGGGAATTCGCTGGCTCTCGTCGTTGGCGCGTCAAGAAGAGTGAGCCTTCGTCCGCATGTGGGAGAGGAGCGGAACGTGATGGCTTCGTCGCACGCTTTGCCATCCTCGACGTCCAGCATCGTTCAGTTGACACCCGATTGGACCAACACAAAACCCACCGCGGCAACGCCGTCAGAGGAAATCGGCATTATCGCAATTCGCGATCCAATACCCGCAAAAGTCGCCGCTCACGACTTCGCGCGATTCTCGCTAAATTAGCTGCAGCACTTTGTATTGACTGATGGACCGCAGCAGGACGATTCCCTGGCGTTCTGCTCGGCCAACCATCGATCTCGGGGTTTACAGCTTGCCGGCCGGGGCGCGAGGGCAACGCGAAGGACACCTTCCGTCTCGACAGGATCGCCAGCGCAAAACAGTTGCATTGGGCGAACTCCGTCGCTCACCTCGAAGGTCAGCTTGGCCGAGCCGTCCAGCCCGACGTGTTCTGAAACCTTTCGGATTATGGATGCGAATTTCCCAGCTGCCATATGGGTGCGACCACCTTCATCGACATCCCATAGCTGGACGAAAATTTCCGACCAGGCTTCCGGGTTTGCACCGCAGTCAAGAGCCGAGAAGTGTCCCGCTTTCACCTCGGTCACGTGATAGCCAGGCTTGATGGTGTTGCCATCATACTCGAATGCGAGACCGAGACCGGGTTTGGAAGCGATCCGGCCTAGCAGCTGTCCGAGCGTGATGTCGGTCGGAGCGGGAAGGCTATTGTCGATCATGTTCATCTGCGCTATCCCTCTATTTCAATACTTCAAGGATTATTGAAATATGGATGATCGTCAAGCCCTCATGTCCTTCACGGCTCTTTCGCAGGAAACGCGCCTCGCGGTCGTCCGCACTTTGGTCGTCGCTGGTCCGGAAGGAATGGCGGCTGGCGCTATTGCCGAGAAGATGGGCGTCTCTCCGTCGAACATATCCTTCCATCTCAAGGAACTCGAGCGCTCGGGGTTGATCGCCCAGAGGCGGGAGTCCCGCTCGATCCTCTATAGCGCCAACTACGACGCGCTTTCGGGTCTGGTGACTTTTCTGATGCACGACTGCTGCGCCGGCCATCCGCGGATTCTCGGAGTTCCCCAAACCGACGGGGATTGCTGCTCCGCCGAAACGCCGGAAGCGAACCAGCATGCGTGACGCCTGGAACGCGATTTCGCTCGCGACGATCTCCGCCCTCGGCCTGACCCAGATCATCGGCTACGGGACGCTCTACTATTCCTTCTCGATCCTAGCGCCGGGCATGGCGAAGGACCTCGGCATCACGCTCGAGCAGGTGTTCGGGGTCTTCTCGGCTTCGTTGTTCGTTGGCGGGCTTTCCGCTCCGGTCATTGGGAAGCAAATAGACAGGATCGGTGCGGCGACCGTCTTGACCGTCGGCTCGCTTTTCTCGGCGCTGACGCTCGCCCTCTGCGCCTGGTCACCGTCCGTCGCCGTCTTCGCGCTCGCTATCGTCCTGCTCGAGATATCCTCCGGGATGGTCCAGTACCAGGCAGCCTTCGCGGCCCTCGTCGAAAGCGATCCCAAGACGGCCTCCCGGAGCATCACATACCTCACTCTTATCGGCGGCTTTGCCTCCACGATCTTCTGGCCGATCTCGGCCGCTCTGATGGGATACCTGTCGTGGCGGGAAATCTATCTGGTGTTCGCGGCCCTCAATCTGGTCGTCTGCATGCCCCTGCATTTCTGGATGATGCGGAAGGGAAGGGCGGCGAGCGCCAACGGAGCCATCCGCGAACGCGAGCGGGTGTTCGGCGCGATCCCGCCGGAAGCACGCCGGGGTGCCATGGTTGTCGTCTCCGCCGCCTTTGCGATCCTCGGGTTTACACTGGCATCGATCCTCGCGCACATGGTTCCGATGCTCGGCAGTCTCGGTCTCGGAACCGCCGCGTTGGTCATCGGTTCGTTGTTCGGACCCGCCCAGGTTTTGAGCCGCCTGATCAACATGATCTTCGGGACACGCCTGTCGCCGCCTATGCTTGCGGTAATCTCGGCTGCGCTCATGGTCGTTGGCATCGTGATCCTCGGCCTGAGCGGCAGCTGGCTGCCGGGTGCCGTCGCGTTCGCGATCTGCCTTGGCCTGGGGTCGGGGATCAATTCGATCGCGCAGGGCAGCCTGCCGCTGTATCTGTTCGGCAGCGATGGCTACGGCGCGATAACCGGCAAGATGGCGGCGGCGAGGCTTGCGTTGGGAGCCGCCGCGCCCTTTGTCTTCGCAATGGCGATGGAACAGCTCGGCATCGGTCTATCGCTGTTCGCCACGGCCGCGCTTGGGACGGTCGGCATGGCCGCATTCGTCAGCGTCGCGATGGCGACAAGGCGGAGCCTCGTCGCCGCTGGCTGATCAGATCGACTTCAACTGCACTCGCTGTTCGAGCTTGTCCGCGTCTTCCTTCCGCTCGCTGTAGCGGTCGGTCAGGTAGGGCGAGGCGTCACGGGTCAGCAAGGTGAACTTCACCAGCTCCTCGCAGACGTCCACGACCCTGTCGTAATAGGAGGACGGCTTCATCCGTCCATCGGCGTCGAACTCCTGATAGGCCTTGGCGACCGACGACTGGTTGGGGATGGTGATCATACGCATCCAGCGGCCGAGGATGCGGAGCTGGCCGATGGCATTGAACGACTGCGAGCCGCCCGACACCTGCATCACGGCGAGCGTCTTTCCCTGGGTAGGCCGCACCGAGCCGACGGCGAGCGGAATCCAGTCTATCTGAGACTTCATGACGCCGGTCATCGCGCCATGGCGCTCGGGGCTAACCCACACCTGACCCTCAGACCATTCGGAAAGCTCCCGCAATTCCTGAACCTTGGGATGGCTAGCAGGAGATTCATCGGGCAGGGGAAGGCCCTTGGGATCGAAGACCCTGACTTCGCAGCCCATGCGCTCGAGAAGACGACGCGCCTCGTGGGCGAGAAATCTGCTGTAGGAAACCTCGCGGAGCGATCCGTAGAGGATCAGGATACGCGGCTTGTGGCTCGAGAACTGCGGGCGGAGCGCTTCTAGGTCAGGCTGGCGTAGATGCCGCTCTTCGAGAGCGGGAAATGTGTCAGACAATGCGCTTTCCTTCCTCGTCGAGGACCTTCTCTCCGTCTTCCTTGGTGAAGGCACCCTTGTGAGTGTCAGGCAGGATGTCGAGCACGAGTTCGGACGGCCGGCTCAAGCGGGTGCCGAGTGGCGTAACGACGAACGGCCGGTTGATGAGGATAGGGTCCTTCAGTATTGCATCGAGCAACTGGTCGTCGGTGAGTGCTGGGTCTGCAAGACCAAGCTCATCGTAGGGTGTTCCCTTCTCGCGGATCGCCTGCCTAACCGTCAGGCCTGCATCGCGGATCATCTTCGTCAACTCATCTCGCGAGGGCGGCGTCTTGAGGTATTCGATCACGGTCGGCTCGATGCCGGCGTTGCGGATCATCTCCAGAGTGTTTCGCGAGGTCCCGCATTCGGGATTGTGGTAGATCGTGACGTCCATGGTCATGTCCTTTCGATTACGGTGTTTCGAGCGACGGCTGGTGCTGCCTCGTACCAGCCCTTACTGCGGTTCACGATCCAGACGACCGACAGCATGACCGGGACTTCGATCAGGACGCCGACGACGGTGGCGAGGGCCGCGCCCGACTGGAAACCAAACAGGCTGATGGCGGCCGCCACCGCGAGTTCGAAGAAATTGCTGGCCCCAATGAGGGCCGATGGCCCGGCGACGCAATGTTGTTCGCCTGACATCCTGTTCAACAGGTAGGCAAGCCCCGAATTGAAGTAGACCTGGATGAGGATCGGTACCGCCAGCAGGCCGATGATCGTCGGCTGTGCGATAACCTGTTCGCCTTGGAAGCCGAAGAGAAGGATCAGCGTCGCGAGCAGCGCGACGAGCGAGAGCGGCTGCAGCTTCGCCAAAAGGGCGTCGAGCGAACGAGTTGTGCCGGCGGCGGTGAGCAGCTTGCGGACGACCTGCGATATCGCTACCGGGATCAGGATATAGAGGATGACGGATATCGTCAGGGTATCCCACGGAACGGTAATCGCCGACAGACCCAGCAGTAGCCCTACGATCGGCGCGAAGGCCACTATCATGATCGCGTCGTTGAGCGCCACCTGAGACAGGGTGAAGTGCGGCTCGCCTCTCGTGAGGTTCGACCACACGAACACCATCGCAGTGCAGGGGGCGGCCGCCAAGATGATCAGGCCAGCGATATAGGAATCGATTTGATCGGCCGGGAGAAGGGGACGGAAAATCCAGCCGACGAACAGCCAGCCGAGCAGCGCCATCGAGAACGGCTTGACCGCCCAGTTGACGAAGAGGGTGACCCCGATCCCTCGCCAATAGCCGCCGACCTTCGCCAGCGAGCCGAAGTCGATCTTCAGCAGCATCGGGATGACCATCAGCCAGATAAGCACGGCCACGGGAATGTTCACCTTGGCAACTTCGGCCGAGCCGATGGCATGGAAGACGCCGGGCACTACATGCCCGAGCGCGATACCGACAACGATGCAGAGGAGGACCCAGACGGTCAGATATCGTTCGAAGGTGGACATCTCATTCGGCCTTTGCGGATTTGACTGAAGCGCCTTCGAGCGACCCGATCTGGCGAACATGCTGCTGGAGCGCCAGGCGGTCGATGGACGCGAGTGGAAGATTGATGAAGGCGGATATGCGGTTCTTGAGGAAACGCGCCGCCTGCGCGAAGGCGCGCTGGATTTCGACCTCGGTCCCGACGACGGCGGCGGGGTCTTCGACACCCCAATGGACGGTCATCGGATGGCCGATCCATACGGGGCAGGCTTCGCCGGCGGCGCTGTCGCAGACGGTGAAGATGAAATCCATCTCCGGTGCGCCTTCTTTGGCGAACACGTCCCAGCTCTTGGACGAGAAGCCAGTCGAGGGATAGCCCAAGGCCTCCAGTTCCTTGATCGCGTGCGGATTGACTTCGCCCTTGGGCTGGCTGCCGGCAGAGTATGCCTTGAACCGGCCGCCGCCCTCCTTGTTCAGAATGGACTCGGCGAGAATAGAGCGTGCGGAATTGCCCGTGCACAGGAAGAGCACGTTATAGGTCTTGTCGGTCATGGTCGTGTTCCGTGGTTAGGTCGGAGGCCTGTTGAGTTTCATGATCGTCGCCGACGCGGGACAGATGCCCGAAAGCTGGCGGGTGGAAAGAATTGTCTGCGGCACATGGTTTCGTTGAATAACCTGGAAGCCGACGCTCTCGAAGAACGACGAGGCGCTCGTGGTGGCGAGATAGACCTCAGATGCCACAGGTATTCGGGCAAGTGTCATTTCCGTGAGATGCCGCCCATACCCCTGTGACCTGAAGGCCGGCACGATCACCATGGATCGCAGGAGGACGGCGTCATCCGAGGCCGCTTCGATACCTGAATAGCCAACGACCCGGTTTTCGTCGTCGACGAGCCGGAAGTACGTTCTGTCAGGTTCATCGAGATCGTCTATCGGGAGCCCGGCGGCGGCAAGCGCCGTCTTCAACTCCTCGGCGGCCGATATGGGGGCGAGCGTCAGTTCACACATGGCCCGGACTCCGGAGAGCAACATGGAGTCAGATCGGCGATGAGAGGAGCGCAAAGCTCGGCGTTTCCACCGCAGCAGTCCATAAGCAGGAATAACGTGAGCGCCCGGAAGCCTTCGAGGTCCGCCCGATAGATGATTGAGCGGCTTTGGCGTTCGCTTTTCACGATGCCAGCGCGCGACAGGGTTGCCAGATGTGCCGACATCGTATTCTGGGGCACGTCCATGATACGAGCGAGCTCGCCCGCCGGAATGCCATCCGGCTCCGCTCTCACAAGCAGGCGGAACGTTTCGAGCCTTGTCGTTTGGGCGAGGGCGGCCAGCGCCGCTATAGCGTTCTTAGATTCCATATATCCAGAATAATGGATATATTTTCGATGTCAACCACAAGCTTCGCCGCAGATAACGCTTTTCTTCAACCTTTATACGTCAGTTGATTTTTGATCGATTCCGCACTTAACGTCACTTCAGTCATCAGGCGGACCAGACGATCACAAGATGAGGCATCCGAAACTGCCCGAAGGACCTCCAAGCGGTAACCAAGCCGCCCGCCATTCCGAACCAACGATAGGACGAAAAAAACCATGAGTCTGACGAACGAGAGCAAGATGGTGGGCCCGGAGGGACTTGAACCCCCAACCAAGCGGTTATGAGCCGCAGGCGTTGTGTCTTTGACAGGCCGTCAAGAACAGTCAGGAGCACTCGAACACAGCGAAATCATTGATTTAGTGCATCCCCGGTGTTTCTTTAGCATTAGAACAAGCGTCGTTTTACCGCGATATGCTGCCCAAATCGCCGCCCGAATTGGAGCGCGACTATGACAACGAAGAGACCGCATAAACTGACTGATGAGAGGATCGCGGCGCTTCCCGCCCCGAATGATTGCGACCGATATGACGTCCCCGACGGATTAACAGCTAACCTGTTTGTACGGGTAGGCAGGCGGAGGAAGGTCTTCGTAATGTCGGCTCGGTTTGGGGGAGCGAAGAATACCACACGCCTGAGTATCGGCATTTTTCCGGGAATGACACTCGACGCTGCACGAGTGATCGCTGAGGAGTGGAACCGTCAGGTCGGTCGCGGCCTAAACCCAAAGAAAGAAAAAGAGAGTGAAGAGAGGCTGGAAAGGCTCAAGACGCGGCGGACTTTCCGGTCGGCGATTAATGACTACCTCGCCCATCTTCCATCTAGAATAAGGAACCGACATGCCGCCGCAGACGCTGCTGCAATTCGCCACGACATCCTCGACCCCTCCAACGATGAGCTTCTTGACAGGCCGATTGGCGAGGTCACCGACGGCGATTTGCATAGGTTCATAAAGGCGATCCGCGACCGGCCCGCCCGGGCAAAGGCCATGGCAGTTCTGTGCCATCTTCGTACATTTTTCTCGTGGGCAACGTCACCAGACTTGCGCCTAGATTACGGAATGGTGAGCAATCCGATGTCCAACGTCACAGCGAGGGGACTCGGGTTACAAAAGGGTAAGCGCCGTCATAAGCTCAACGCTCTTGAAGTCAGGGCATACTGGCTTGCTGCAGACGCCATGCCTTATCCTTACGGGCCCTACTTCAAATCCGTCCTCCTATTCGGAGGAAGGCGTAAGTCCGAGGTGGTCGGGGCACGCTGGTCCGAAATGGACTTAACTAGGCGCGTGTGGACCATTCCTGCAGACCGAAGGAAGTTAGGCGATTCGCTGGGCGATCTTACGATCCCGCTGACCTTGCAAGCCCGAAGGTTGTTGGATGAGTTGCGTTACAATCAGTGCGAAGGGCATGGAGACTACATCTTCAGCACGACGAATGGACAAATGCCGATTTCGGCGCACTTTGGGCATGCGATGAATAACTTCCGCGCGAAAGCCGAGGCAGAACTACAGAAACTTGAACCACAAAATCACATGAGAGCGTTCGTGCTGCACGACACCCGCCGGGTAGTTCGTTCCGCCCTTTCCGCGATGGGGGTCACAGATTCAGTCGCGGAATACATTATTGGGCATAAGCAAAAGGGTATGGATGCGATCTACAATGTAGACGACTTTCTACCACAGTCGCGGCTGGCGCTGAGGCTATTTTCGGAAAGGTTGCTTGCAATTGTTGATGGTTTCGCACTCGATTGGGTCGATGATCCGGCCGAAGAGGAAATCGACGATTGAAGGAGGACGACTTGGGTGATCACCCGAGAAGAGTTGTACGAATTGGTTTGGTCAATACCCGGGGCACAACTTGCGAAGCGGATCGGCGTTTCGGATGTTTACATCGCTAGAGTCTGTCGGAAGCTAGGCGTTCCCCGCCCGCCGCGCGGCTACTGGCGGAAGCGTGCGGTCGGTGCCGCGCCTCCTACGCCGCCCCTCCCACAATGGGAACCCGGAAACGACCAAGTGTGGTCGAAGGGAAAGGCGGGAAGGCAACCTCACCGACCAATTATTGCTACACCAGCTCTGCGACCGGAGGGGGACTTCGGCCCCCCTAAGAAGCGACAGAGAAGGCCGACAGGCACACATCGGCTGATCGACGACGCCCAAAAAGATTTTGAAACTGCGGAAACTAGAGTTGATGGCTATCTCAAGCTGCGCAGCAAGCTCTTTGTCGACATAGGGTCATCCCGGAAGACCCTTCTTAAATCCCTACGCTTCGCCAACGAGTTGTTTTTGAGAATGGAACAGGCGGGGCATCGCGTCATGATCGCTTCAGCCTCCGAAGAGCTGATCCGATTACCCGTTGATGTGCTGGAGGGTCAAGTCGGAGGAAGGGAACACGTTTTTACATATTCACCTCGTCGTTCTACCGTGGCGTACATCTATGGAGTACCGATAGGGCTGTCGATTGTTGAAACAAGCGAACGCGTAGAAATGCAGTATGTCGGTGATGGACGTTTTATACGGAAAAGCGAGTACCGCAAATCGGAGCATGTTGGACCAACCTGGTCATCGAAAAAGGACCTGCCGTCCGGCCGATTGAGGCTCGTCGGCTATAGTCCATTCCACGGGGTTCCTTGGTCCCGCAGTTGGACTGAAACAACTAAGGACCTCCTCGACAGCAGGTTTGAAGAAATCGTGAACGCGCTGAGGTTGGGCGCTCTGGACCTCGTGACGAGGTTGCGAAAGGAAGGACGTTATTTTTCTTGAGTAGGGTCCGGGAACGGCTACGGCCTTTGCCCTAGCCTTTGTGATCTTCGTTTTCCCGTTCGTCCGACGGCCGGTAACCGGAGGGATCAGCCTCCCACCGGTGAAAATCGCGTTTGTGGACGCCGACCCTACCTTTTGAAATAGGAACCAGTGGCGGAAAGCGCTTTTCCTCGGTCATCCGCCGTATAGTCGACTCCGACATGGTGCTCATTTCAATCACTTGATGCAGTGTATAGAACCCATCGTAAGACATTTCGTTTCCCCCGCTCTGTGGCACTGAATCGCCGTCCGACGACCCTCCAGCCGAGACTTCTGGCTTCTCGGCACCGAAAAGCGATATTGGATACTGTTTGAAAGCGTGGTCAACCTAACGGAAACAGATGTGCGATAGCGCGACTTTTATTTCACTTTCGCTACAATTTGTGCACACTGGGCCTGTGAACGAGCCAGATGACAATGCGCCAAGGGGACGCAAATTTTGGCACATTGTTCGGTACCCGAACGCGTCGATCATCCCATATTTTGAGGGCCTTGATGCCAGCTCAGTACCCATACAACATTGACATCACCCACCGCGCCGGGCAGGACAGAAATCCTGTACCTCTGGAGCGCCGCCGACCTAGCCGTCGGGCAGGCCGCCTGGATTACGAAAATGACCCACGAGGAGGTCTTCGCGCTCGCGAAGGAGAGGGGAGTCAGCCCTCCGTCTGAAAAGCTTTTGGCATCGAAATATGTCGATCTCGATGCGCGAATGCAGCCGTTGGCCAGAAAGGGCGTTTTGCGACAGGCGCGTGAACTCGTAAACGGGTTGAGATCGAGGAGGGCTGATGTCGACGGAATCCTTACGAACGAGCGATTGTAGAGAGCTGGTCGGCTGGCCTGATTACAATGGCCACTGTCGCCCTCAGCCTTGGCATCGACGTAAAAGACGTAATCGCGATTGCCAAGAAAATGGGATTGAAGTTGCCGTCGGCAGATGGAAGGGATCAAACCGACAGAGGTGACGACTGACACCGGCCGGTTGAGACGATTGCTCTAATGATCTTTTCAACGGGCAGAATTTCAATCGTCGCGGTATCGCCCAGCGCTGCCGTCGCAGAACTCGCAGCCGACCACGTAGCTATTCTCCGGCACCCCACCGATCTGGCCCTCGTTGCACCACTCGCAAATTTCCATGACGTCTGATGAATCTAAGCATTGCACACAGACGAAGAGATCGGTGTGCTGCACACCCTTTTGATATCCGGTGCACTGCGGGCAGTTGATGTCCGTGTGGTCGTAGTAATTGTCATAGGTGACGGCATCGCCTGTGTTCAGAGTTTCCGTCAGGAAGTCCTCATCAATCGACGTTTCGCAAGTAGGGCACTGACCTGGCGGTCCCTCATACGAATTGCACTCGATCTCTGCGCCGCAATCATCGTTGGGGCAGGTAAGTACGATGTGAGAGCCGTTATACCGGCAAACCACGCACGATCCTGGAGAGATGAGGCCATGGGCATCATCAAGCCGAACAGCGTCGAAGCCGCAGCTTGGGCAGATCACTATACGCTTACCGTCATCAAGGTGCTTTTGGAGAGCTTCAGCCTTTGACTTGAACTTCGCCTGGAGAAACGCGCGATGACGTTCCATCTGGCGGCCGACGTTGAAAATTTCGTTCCGGAACTCATCAAACTCCGACCAGCTTTCCAGCAATACTCGAAGGGAGAGCCATCCTTCGCACTGCTCCGCAACTATCTGTGCAGCGGCCTGGGGAGTGTCGGCGCGATCATCAGAATGGACGAAATGCACCATCTTGTTCCGATGCTGGGCAATCTTGATGAACACGTCACGAGAATGCTGAGGGATCGCCACGCCAGCGATCTTGCGTAGCCTTTCGATTGTTTGGTCGGGTGTGACCGTTTTGGCTTCCCCGCGAAAGAACCCTGCTTTGTCACCCTGGTCGGGCTTGTCCAGCAATAGAGACCAATGCTCGCTCATGAGCCGTGCCTTGAGGAAAAGCTCGATTGCGATGGCGAAGTGGACTGTCGAGAACTTCGCGGATTGTTCAAACTCGGAAATCGCTTTCGACAGGAATTCGAACGCGCTTTTTACGAGCGAACTGAAAAGCTCGGCCTCCGATAAGACCGAACTCGGACCTTTTCCTTTCGGCGACAAAGTCATTTCCTTGCTATCGAATGTGTGGGGCGCGGTCGGATCAAGCTGCCCTGCGCCTAGCCACGCGAATGTACGCCCCGGAGACATTGAGCCTCATTCGCAGCAAAGCCTCGCTGACGCCGTAGTCATCAGTGGCTTCCCGGATGGTCGTCTCTCCTTGATGCAGGCGGCGAGCTACAACCAAAGCAGCTTCGTCCGGAACGAGGAGGGTAGGGCCGAGCCAACTTGCCTCGTCCTCGATGTCGCGGTGATAGTTTCTCTTCCCACCTGCGCCGGTGAGCGGCGCAAGCACATGAAGCAGCAGGCCATGCGCGATCTCGTGCGCGATGTCTGCGGCCTGTCTTTTTAGATCGTGCGCATCGTTGTGAATGATGACACGACCGCCGCCAAGGTCAGCAGTGATTGCGGAAAACTCTTCCTGACCGGACGCGGATTGGAGATAGGCGACGGCTTCTGGTTCGACGGTGGCGAACTCCGACACCTTGATCACCGGCAGGTCGAGATGCCCAGCGAGGGTCCAGGGGCAAATCGGGTCATGAGGTCTCAAGCCGAGTTCAGCGCGAACCGACTTGGAATACCAGCTGGCTTCTGCCTTGAAACCGCGACGAAGCTGCGTTTTGGCCATCGACCTCTAACCCACTACTTAATCTTTTGCGAATTGCGCATATGCAGTCTTCAGAATTGCTTCCAGGGCTTGGACGCCTTCCTTTGAAAGGTGCTTGTCTCCTCGAAGCAAAGTCGTGATCTCGGAAAGTGTTGACGCTCCTCCGGGCATTGTGTCGGCCTGCCCAGTGAACTTTGCGGGCTCAAGACCGGACCATTGGCACAGTGCTGCTAAGGTATCGACGTCGGGACGACGACCTTGCGACATCCTTGTTAAAGTTGAGGCGGGAACGCCTGCTTCCTCCGCTACTTTTTTCCATGTGGCCGTTCGGGCAAGCCTTTCAGCATCCAACGCAGCGAAGAATCCTTCACCATCGAACTTTTTCGGGGTCATGGCTGATTGCACTCTTGCAATTTAATTCCTTTCTCACAATATAGCGAGTAATTGCACTCTAGCAATTTTTTTCCAGAGTCGCAATTGGCGACGGTGCCCTTGCCGTTCAAGGGTAAGAACGCCTTGGAAACCGGGGCATGTGCTTACAGGGAAGAAAAATGAGCGAAGAAAGCAAGGGTAAGATTCGTGTTCATATCGATCAGAAGCCCTATCAATCGCCTAACCCCACCAGCGGGGTTGACCTTTATGAACTTGGGCGGGTGCGCGAAGGTTTCGTGCTCTACCGAGAGGTCACAGGTGACAGCGAGGACAAGCTGATCCGTATTGACCGACCGACGATCCATCTCAAGGAGGACGAGCACTTCCACAGTGCGGAAGCCCCGCAGAAGCACTTCGTCATCATCGTCAACACCGACCCTTTCGTGGTCGATCACGACGAGCTGACCTTCGACGAGCTTGTCAAGCTTGCTTATCCCGAGCCGCCGACCGGCCTGGACCCCGCCTTCACCGTCAGCTTCGAGCACGCGAAGAGCAAGCCGCACCACGGCGATCTCCCGGAAGGTGGTACCGTAACCGTTAAGAAGCATGGGACGATTTTCGATGTCGCACACACTAATCGCTCGTAGCCCCGACCTGCAGCGCCTCCGTGACGAGGGATACAATATCCAGATTACGGACGCTAATTTCCTCGTCGTGAAAGATGTTCCTTACGTCAGGAGCGACCGCACAATAGGGATCGGGGCTTTCGCCTCGAACCTGGACCTTGCAGGTGATCAGACAGTGCGCCCGCAGGATCACACGGCCAAGTTCGCTGGCGACTACCCTTGCGACAGGAACGGCAGTCCGCTGCTGATCCTGCAGCACCAGACACAGGAATTCGCTCTCGGAAGCCGGTTGAAGGCCGACCATTCGTTTTCGCGTAAGCCGCCGTGCGGGTATTACGAGGACTATTACGAGAAGATGACGACATACATTGCGTTGTTGGCAAAAGAGGTCGCTCTCATCGACCCGCACGCAACAGCGCGAACCTATCGTATCGTTGAAGGCGACCCAGATGTGTCGCCCCATAATTACCTCGACACCGCGTCCTCCAGGGCGGAGATAAACGAGGCGGCCGCGAAGCTTGCTGAAGAGGCAATCGCGATAGTAGGTTTGGGTGGAACCGGGTCTTACGTCCTTGATCTCGTTGCCAAGACAATCGCAAAGAAAATCCACCTTTTTGACGCCGATGATTTTCTGACGCACAACGCTTTTCGAGCGCCAGGTGCGGCTTCACTCGAAGACCTTCGCAGTCGATATAAGAAGGTCGAATACCTTGCTGGAATCTATTCCAGGATGCATCGCGGAATAGTGTCGCATCCAGAGAGGCTGACGAGCGATAACGTCGATCAGTTGCAGGGTATGTCGTTTGTCTTTCTCTGCATGGAAAGCGGACCGGAGAAGCGGGCTATTATCGAGAAGCTTGAGGCGCTTGAAATCCCATTTGTCGACGTGGGCATGGGTCTCTATTCGAAGCGCAACAGCATTGGTGGGATATTGCGCTCAGTCCTCAGCCTCACTGATCGGCGGTCCGAAGCTCGCTCGCGAATATCCTTCGCGTCCGATGACGCTCATAACGAGTACGACCGGAACATCCAGGTTGCGGACCTAAACGCGCTAAATGCCTGCCTGGCCGTAATTGCCTGGAAGAAGTCAAAGGGTTTTTACTTCGACCTTGGTCACGAGCGGTTCATCTCCTACACCATTGGAAACAGCCTTCTCAGCAAAGATGACATCTATGACAAAGATCGTGTCGATTAGGCCCGAGTTCGTCAAACGAATCCCGAAGACGATGGATGAGGGTGTCCTCTACATTTCGGAGGAGTTCGGCACTGCGGCACATAACTGCTGCTGCGGCTGCGGTACCAAGATCATCACGCCTCTGAAACCTGGGAAATGGACGATGAGAAACGACAGCGGATTCGTCTCTCTTCATCCGTCAATCGGAAACTGGAGTTCGGCCTGTCAGTCGCACTATATCATCTCGCGAAATCAGGTCAGATGGGAGCGAGCATTTTCGGTGGCTCAGATTCAGTCCAATCGGGAACACGATCTGCGCGTTTCAGCCGAGGTACATGCTCGGCGTCAGGCCGCAGAACTTGGGTTCTTTGCCAAGATTTGGAAGCGCTTGACAGATTGGCTCGGTCTGTAAGTGCTCTGATGAAAATGAGGCTCTTACCTACGCCGAAACTGTCTGCACACGGGATGATCGATGGCCTACAACAAAGCTGACTTTCTGCGACTTCGCGAGGTGTTTCGAGATAGCCTTGTGGCAAACGGGGAGCCGATATCATGCAGGCTGCATGAGGCGGACAATTCTCATGGTTTGCTGACGCTCGTCATGCCGGACGGAGAACACCTGCCTCTACATGTCGCAGAGGCGTGCAATATCGCAAGCGTGATCAAATCAATTGAGCGTATTCTTTGCCTGCCACGGTCGAATGTAGCCTGCGAGGAAATGACCGAGGTTCTGCTGCTCCGTTTAGATGTATTGCGTGAGTACATGGTTGCTGCGATCAGAAGGCAAGAGGGCGCAATCTACATGGAGACCGAAGCTGATCGAGTGATCCGTCGATGGGCCGGTTTTCTGAAGCATCCAAGCGATTTTGTGTTCGCCCACAGCTGCCTTTCGTCGTGGGAAATCTCCTTTGATCCCGCGCCAATAGATATCGATTGCGCGTTCTTGGCCACTTGGGACGGCTTGAAACCTCATGAGCGCGACAGGAAAAAATCTGACCTCGCGCACAGCATTGTCAGGGTGAAGCTGCCACATTTGAGTAAAATCGAAGAGTTCTTTGAGTCATCGAAGAAACACCTTCAGGACCTTGTAACTGCCAGCTCACGATCCGGCACCAGGATGCAGGAGAAGCAAATGGTATATCTTGTCGCGCCCGATGAGCCTGGACAGCTTGGTGCGTTCGAAACTTGACGCTTGCATGGTCCATTGGCGCATGGCGCGGCAAGTCTTGTGATCTCAGAGCTTCGAGAGCGCATCCAGCACCTCGAAGGTACGTCAGCACGCAGGAAGCTGGTGCTGCCCTTCGGCATTCCAGAGATCGAAACGTAGACTGGCGGGTACTTCGCTGAGGCAACGAAATCGACGAGTTTGGAGACTGCCGGCCCCTGCTTTGTACCGGCGGCGGAATGCCGATGAAAAGTTGACGCACTCAACTAATTAAATGCATTGTTAACACCGCAGGTTGTTGATATTCCCTCGATAGTTTTTGGGGAGAGATGTCGCGTGCTTAAACTGCCTGTCCCGGATAGCCTGTTGGATTCCTCGAAGCAAGGGCAGCTGTTTTTTGCCCAACGGGTCGCGGAACTAACGTTTCAGTACACCAAAGAAAGCTATCGAGTTTCAACAACTACTGTACCTTTCCTAGCAAGAGAACTCCTAACGGTAATCGAAGACCACAATAAGTTTGGCCTCAACCCAGCCGGTATCGAACGTGTTCTGGAAGAGCTGAAAAGAAGGAGCTTTCATAACTCCATCGTCAAGGAGTTAATCGGCGTACCGTTGGAATCCTACTTTGAGAGCGGCGTGGATGATCTGCACAAACTGGAAGACTCGATGCGAGTATTCAAGATGGAGGTCAGGCCTTTGCGATATATCGACCAAGCAATCACCCAACTTCAAAGTTGCGCTCCAAATGAGAAGTCGAAAATTGATTTCTTAGCTACCGAACTCGTTTGCTGCCTCGTGAATGTAGGTGTCAGCCAAGAATATATATACCAGAAGATTTGCGGCATTTTCTTTCCTGATGACCGAAATGCGTCATGCGACGACATGCTGAATCATTTCTTCAGCGCAGTGCGGTTGAAGTCGGGGGGGGCTCCAACATTCTCAGCGGTCGTTCCGGTCGGAACCAGTCTTGGTGTCATTAATTCTGAAATTCTCAAGATTTTTGGAAGCGAATACGTTAAGCGCCTTCCCGAAGATTTCATAATACCCGAGGAATTTGCGGCCGATAACGCGGGAAGCGCATTCCTTCTGATGAGGGATATCAAAGCTCCAGATCACCTAACTGCAGCGAAAAATGTCAAACGTGGTATTGTTAGACTTCATGATCTACTTGGGCTCTTTTACCATAAAGGCTCCAATGAGCTAGGACAGAACATCTTAATTATACAGGTGTCAGAGCCTAGCAATTCGATGGTTGTAAAAGCAGATAGAAATCTGATGCAACTGATTTCGGATAACCACAAGACCCTCGCTGCTCGCAAGCTTGAAACGATGATAAAGTCGTTGAGACTTCCTCAAGGAGCCGACCGCGAAAAATTCTTCCGGGTCGTCGACTTCCATGGCATGAGCTTGAGTTCCACTATCCCCGAAAATCAACTCATAAACCTATGGACTTCCTTGGAGACAATCGCTCCAGCTGTGAAGGGAAAAAGTATCATCGGCAGCGTTTGTGACGGGGTGCTTCCGTTTCTTGGGCTGCAGTACATCGAGCGGCTTTTCCTAAATGCTGCGAAAGACATCAAGCGTTGGAATAATAAGCGATTTAAAGATGCCCTGGCATCGGTCGACGATGGGAACGAGATCGTTGAGAAGACATTCTTACTGATTACCAGTCCCGAGCATGGCGACCTTTGTTCATCGCTGTTGAAGTCGATGGACGACTTTCCACTGCTGCGGTACCGCATCTTCGATCTGAACCGCAGGTTTAAAGACGGAAAGAACGCGGAGCTTCAGATCAAGAACCACTTGGTGAAAGCCGAACAGCAGCTTCATCGAATTTATCGAGCCAGAAACTCTATTGTTCATAGCGCACAAAAAGATCAACTCACGGAGAACTTGATCATTAGTGCCCATGAATACTTCGATCAAGTTTTCTTTCTCACCGTTGAGCTATGCAGCAGACCCCTCAATTTCGACAACTATAGAGATGCGTTTAATTTCAGCAAAATGGCATTTCGATCATATACCGAGGCGCTAGGAAAACTCGGAGGGCAGCCTATTGTCGATGCAAGTACGGCAATCTGGAGAGCTTCATGAGCCCTCACAGCTACTGTTTCACCGTAATATGCTGAGACGGTAAGTTCTTGCAGAAACTGAAAGGTTAGGACGCGCCAAACAAACGTCACCTCCTCGTTCAGTTTTCGGTTCATTTCGTCTTTTGGCTTTAATAGTCGGTAACTTTTGGCGAGATGCCTTTCATGCCATCCGTCGTAGGTATTGCACGCCATTCCGACGCCAACTGCAAGGTCACCCAGTCCGTTACCCTTAGTGCGCAACCCGTGTTCCACACGCACGTTGTGCTCGCCGCCCTAGTCTGTGACCGTAACAACGGACGAGCGATGGGAGCCTCGGCAAGGTGACGCAGCGCCGTGGCCGGGCTTAAGACGCTTTGAACTTTGAGCGCAGTTCCATCACCTTTCTAATTGGAGGGTCGATTTCGCCATCTGGTATGATTGGATCGTCCTCAGACCTAATTCCCGAGACGTCGAAATCGTGCTCGCCAATCGTCCAGGCATCTTTAACGGAGAGTTTGCGTTTTGTGATTGCGAGATCGAGACGAAACTCCGGTGCGCCATCGTTTCCGATAATGGCTGCGGTTAAGAAATATATGCCCATCAGCCGATAGAGGTCCAAAAATCGCTCAAGGTTACGCGAATCTGACGGCATCATCGTTGTCATCCGGGCCACGTTCATTATTGGCTTACCAAGGCCCGCCAACGCCGTGTCAAGCTCGTGGCTGATGTGTGCGCGGTAATGGTGCGGGTGTTTCCGATCAATTCCACGAATGATGGTAATCCTGAGGGTGTCCTCGCTATCGTCTTTTCCAAATCGCTCATGCCACTGGCGGAATATGGCCTCTCCATACGCGGCATCGGAGAACATTAGCGCTAGGATCGGGGGCATGCCTGGGGATTGCCCGAACATTAGTCCTTTCCACTTGGCCTTATCCCAAAGATTGCTGTCGATCACTGACCGGATTACGAGTTCATCGTGTCGATCCAAATCCCGGAAGGCGTTAGCCTCATTCCCCTCGCTTTCATCGTCAAACGGAAGCTGCTCTGCAGATGGCACAGGGGGCCGATCATCCGTCGGGAAGTAGGATCGCCTTTGAAGATGTCGAAGGTTGGCAATTAGTCCGACCGGACCACCGAATGCTCGCTGTCTGTATAGGCTGGTGCGGGAGAGGACGGTGGCTCGATCAAAGACGCGTTCGGTGCCGAAAATTTCCATGATCGGTCCCGGGTCTGGCATGACCGCGATCCTCGCCACAATCGTGACAATCGCTTCGACCAGATGTTCGTTAAAGTCAGGAGTCGACGCGACCTCTGTCAGGTTCCACGCTTCAGGGATCGTAATCTCCACGACTGGCCGATCATTGGGGACTTTGATCGTCGGCAGGGTAGCACTGACTTCCGAAGCTAAATTAATCGTCAGCTTTTCGATATGAGGATAAATCCGAGCATTCAGTAAGGTCGCCGCGAATGCCTCTAGAGCCGCAGCGTACGTCTCGGCGGCCAGGAAACCATTCTGATCACTACCCGACAGAATGTCGATGTGAACGCCAAGCACTCGGGTCGAAATACCAGTGAAACCGTCGTCTACGATGATCACATTACGCTGAAGACTGTGCGTCGCAGGTTGGGCAGCTATCGCTGTCATGATCTCTGCGACTTCCTTCGCGGAAGTGTCGGCAGGAATGGAACCGTCCTTGTACAAGATTTGAGATTGTCCAAGGCGATAGAGCAGCACGAGCCGCGAACTAAAGAGCAGAAGGTTTTCGAGAATATCAGGAAGCCCCGATAGGCGGGCTATCTCATCATCAGATTTGGAAACAAAAGAACAAGCCAGTAACTCGTCAAACTCTCTTAGCTGCTCTTCAAGATGTTGCGTGCTTGCTTCATCAAGCGGCAGTACGTCTTTCAGTGATCTCAGAAACTGGATAGTGTCTAGAAAATCCGCAACTTGCCCTATTCGGAGTGAAACACTTGCAATGAGCGCGAGGGTCGGAATAGCCTCAACCCGCAACTCGCCCTCTCTTTCGGAAAGTGCAAAATATTGCATTAGCGCAGCGAACGCTGTCGATCTAGCAGCCCAAAATAAGCTGGCACCTTGATAGGCAATTGCCAGAAGATAAAGGGCTTCCGCCTGCTTTTCGCGGCTCTCGTCCTTGGCATAATTGACTGCTGCTCGACCGAGCCACTTAATCCCGTCGATTGGCTTTTCGGCCTTTAGCTTACGCTCGCCCTGCTGAACGTAGAGATCGCCAGCCGTTAGCTCCTTTTGTCGCTCAGACATGAATTCCGCAAGTTTTTCAACCAGGGCGTCGAAAGCGCCGCTTTCCGGCGCAAAATCTGAGATGGCCGCGATCATCATATCCAGCATTTCGACCGGATACTCTCCAAGGCCTGCGGCGCTTTCGATGATTACAGCAAGGTCAATCCAGACGTCGTCGAAGTCGGCTTCCCGGCGAGCCATGCGCTCGCTTAGCCCAAGAAAAATAAGCAGCGTTTTCGCATGGAGAGCATTGCTCGGCCGCAGGGCAATCTCGGTGAGTTCGGACAATTTCGACCGGAGTCGAGTGGTTCTCTCGACCAGTGACAGCTCTTCGGCGGTTTCGAAGCCATTGAGTACCCTACCGACAAGCAACTGATGGAGATTGCAAACCTTGCTAACGTGTTCCGCAAGGTCAGTCGGAAATGCGATATCTTCCACATCTTCGTACCGTTGCTGCATCTCATCAGCGTCGTCGAACCACCAAAACTGCGTCCAGGCGTCCTCGTAGGTGGCCCGCAGCAATTGGCTGGTGCTTCCGTATTTTTTTGCCAGCTTTATCGCTCGCCGGAAACGGCCTTCGGTTTCGTAGCGCGGTCTTTCCAATTCTCGGGATAATTGAGCTGCCTCAAAACTATCCGTGACAATCTGTGTTTGGTCTTGGGGCTTGCTTCCGATTTTTGCTATGCGGTTTTCGAGAACATCCAAAGCCTGCTGGCGTCGAAAATCTTCTGGACCGATCTGCAACTCTCTCGGCTCATGAGAGCCTGCGTGCAGTTCGGTGAAAGCCAAGTCTTTATGAGAATGTGAAAAAACACGATCAATGATCCATTCTCGATCAAAAATCGTTACCGGTACTCCGTATGTCTTTTTCAGGTCCTCTTCCAAATTCAGACGATCACGCTGTCTGGCGGCGCGGGCCGTCATGCAAATGATACGATCATAGCCCCTCCCAGTCTCGATGATCGCTTTGACATCAGACCGTATTTTCGGCAGCCAATCCGCCTTTGTGCTAAAAGCAAACGCCCAGTGCTCGTCTCCGCTCGCTCCATCACCGATATACCATCGCTCTGAAACGGCTTCTGAAACGGCGTAGGTGTCGCTATCAATCTTTCCGTCACCGCCACCCTCCGGACCAGTGGCAGGACGCAGATTCGGCGATATCTCCCGCTCACAGAGCTTGCGGCAGAAGATTTCGAAATCCTTGTGTTGATTCCGTTCGGTCAATGTCTCCAAGTGGTGGCCGAACTCAGACTCAGAGAGCTTGTAGGCGTCAACGAACTGGCTGTCGGAATACAGGTTTGGACGCTTGAGGCGCATCATTTCGGAAGGTGTGGGAAGCGTGCTCATCCTAAGCCTCTGGGATTTCCTTTTCTAAGTGATAGGCGATGCAACGCAAAATGGCAGTGGGGCGCAATCAAATATATGCTCATCCAGTGGTTTTATATAATTGAAGGAGAAAGTTCGGTTGGCTGACAACGATGGTTGCTATTGAGATTTGATGGGGGCTTTAGAAGTTTTATTGCTTGCGCGTCGCTTGTCCGTGAGTCCCGCACAGGCAAGGATAGAAATAGAAGGATAGCGAGGTGAAAAAACTCGTCGGCCTAGTCAGGGATTTCCGCGCTCGTTTAGAGCAATATGATCAAGATCACGGTCTTACGCTTCAATCGTTCCCGAATGGTGCCTGCGGAGACGCATCGATACTTCTCGCTCATCACCTGTCGCGCCATGGCTATGGGCCATATAGATATGTCTGTGGCCGACACGGCGATGCGTCGCATGTCTGGTTGACCGATGGAGAGGTCATCATTGATATTACGGCGGACCAGTTCGCGGACTTTGATACGCCGGTGTTCGTTGCAGCATCGTCGAGTTGGCACGCGGCCCTAGCAGGTGCCGATCAACATGAGGCACGAATTGATGTGTGGGGAGACGATTGGAAGCAGCGATTTCTGGCCGCCTACGGTACGCTGACGAAAGAATAGTGGGGCTAACAGCCGCAATAGTAGCTCCTAAATTTCTTTTCGAGCCCTCCGACCGGGGTTGAAAGCCGGATAAAATTCAGGCGGACGGGGGGCGAAGCCCAAGCATGACAAGTGTCTTTGCGAGGACCACTGCGAACGCAACGAAGCCAAAGAGCATGAGGACCGACAGCACTGGGGTTTTAAAGCTGCCAAGGCTTAATGGTTTGCCAGGGTCAAGCTTCCATTCGCTACGGGCAAAGTGGTAAGTGTAGGCTCCCATTATGTTCCAGATGCACAGGAAGAGAGGGTAGGCGGCAAAGGCCAACACGACGACCAAAGAAGCGGTGAAGAGATCGTCATTCATCGTCTTGCCTATCCTTCTGAGGGGGCGTCTTAGGAAATTATCTGGGATTGCTTTGACGGGCACTTTTCTCAGACGATTTCCTTGTCGCTTCGGGAGATTAGGAGACGGTTCATTCGGTCACTTGTGAAAACGATGCGAAGCCTCGCGTCGACTCACCGCAGGCCGTCGGCCCGGACGCTCATTAGGTCGCGGCTCGTCTGACATCTCATCTTCAAAGTTTGCCTTCGAATTTTGATGATATGGACCCCGAAGCTATCGTTGAGATTGCGCATTACCTCATCGAGTACCGTGACCGCAGAACTCAGACGGCGATGCGTGAGGACTCCCTACCACCAACAGCGCACAGTCTACAGGTCAACTATGAAGTTCGGGCGGAATCCAGAGGTGTATAGCTCGCCCCTGTAGCCAAACGGATTGCAGATAATCCGGGTTTTGTCGGCCATATAGTCGCGAAACTTATGGATATGTCCGTGAATCCATAGGCTCGGGTTTCTCCGCCAGATGAGGTCAGATAAATCAGAGGCGAAGGCAGCGTTCGTGACGTTTCCAAAGAAAGCGGGATCGAAGCTTCGCATTGAAGGCGCGTGATGGGAAACAACAACGGTTCGTCCTTGGAAATCGACCGACAACGCCGTGTCGATAAATTTGCGACTTTCTCTGTGGCGTTCGAGGATTTCCCAGGCCGTCACCATGCCGTTTTCGCCATTTTTTCTAGGGTCCGAGCGAAAAATGCATTGGAAATCCATCATGCGCGATAGGACCAGCTTAAAAGCTTTGACGCGCCGCTCTTCCGGCGGGATGTGATCATCGTCGCCAACGGACACCGCGAAATCAGTCCATAAGGTCGCGCCGATGAACCGGCAGTCACCGACTGTGATGGTCTCGTTTTCGAGGAGATGAATGCGGCTTCCTTCAACGAGCCGCCTGGCACGCTCCAGTGCCCTACTGATGCTGCTGCCATAGTAATCGTGGTTTCCAAGCACGAGGACTACCGGCATCTTTGGCTCGACGACCCGGCGGATATAAGCGATGCTGTCATCGACGAAGTTCGTGACGTCGCCCGCGCACACGCAGATGTCTGCGTTCGGAACCTGTGGCGGGTCGCGAATCAGCCTGCTGAGGCGGCTTTCATGGATGTCGCTGATGATCCAAGCTTTCACGGGGCCTCCATCGGCCGTATTGAGATACGGCGCGTGTTGGTCGATAAGTTCGACTTTGCGTAATCGGATGCTAATGTTGGCAGCGGCTTCGGCTTTGGGGTGTCGATGGAGGGACTTTCCGCGCTCCTGGCCAGTATGGTTCCAACTGTGAAGCGTCGAGGCGCTTGTGCTTGACGAGCGCGTCGGCCAGCTTGAGCAGCGTAGGCTTGAGGCCATCGAGCATATCTCTCGCTCGTTGGTACTGCTCTTGAAGGATTTCCGTGACGTCATCACGCAGCGCGAGGTCCTCCCATAATTTGGGAGGCGAAGTCATGTCGACTGATCCAGGAAGATAATACAACGAATTTCCGAAAGCGTATTCCGTCACCATCCGGATCGCCAGCGTGGTCGCCTTCGCGAAGTCGCTGCCATCATTGCCTGTCGACCAGTTGGACCGATGTCCGAAAATCAGGTCCTCGGCTGCTGCTCCTGCTAGGTCCGACGTGATCATTTTCATGGCGTCCCAGCGGGTCAGAAACTCGCGGTGAGGAGTTTCTATCAGGATGCTACCATTGGCGTCGAATGTGGTCGCGAAGTTCTCGAAGTTGTCGTAGATTTCGACGCGCACGATTTTACCCAATAGCAAGGCGCGGGTTACAAGCGCGTGACCTGCTTCGTGGATTGCCACGCGATATAAGGTCTTGGCGTCGAGTGGCGGTGGAACTTGGACTTGGGACCTAACGTCCGAAATGTTGACATCCCTGGCTTCTTTGCGAGCAATCCTTCGCGCTTCGCGGGCTAATCGTTCCAGATCAGCGCCGCTTTTGCCCGGCAGTCGTGCGCCAATTTCCTTGAGTGCCGCGTTGCCAGCCAAAGTGGGCAGATGAAACTCAAGGATTTCTCCTCGCGCTGCGGCATCAGGCAAAGGAAACTTGACGTGTTTTTCCAGTCTACCGCTTCGCAAAAGAGCCGGGTCTATCCTCTCCGGATAGTTGCACGCGCCAAGGACGATGACGCCCTCACGACCGTGCGTTCCGTCCAAGCACTCCAGGAGAGCGTTTACGACGGTGGTTGAATAAGTTTCATGGCGGCTAGGAAATTTGGCCCGGTCGCCAATGGCGTCGAATTCATCAAGGAATAAAAGGCACGGTGCATTTTCCTTGGCAGCAGTGAACGCCTGATACATGGCTTTCAACATGTCACCCAGGTCGCCGTCTTTGAAAGCCTGCCACTTGGGTATTGAGGTCGCCTCCAAATGCAGGTCGCAATAGGCCGCAAGAGCGGCTGCAAACCGCGTTTTCCCGGTTCCCGGTGGCCCATATAAGAGGCAACCTTTGTTTACTTCGGCCCACGGAAGTTTGCCTTTTCGCCATTCTTCAAGGTCCCTCTTAAGTGTTTCAGCCCACAGACTGGCTTCGCCGAACCCCTTACTGACATCGAGAAGACGTTCAGCTCCTGAAACCACTGGTACGGTCTTTAACAGCTTCATCGCGGCCCGGCTCGCCGGTTGATCTCGGCGGAAGATCGCTTCCATTCGCTCCGATGGTTGTTCTGCAATCACCGCTGCTTGCTCGTCAGTGAGTTTGCCACATCTGCGAAGTATGCTGAGGGCTCGCAAGTGCCGGACATCACATAAGACAAGCCTGTCGAAGAAGGTGGCTGCAAGCTCGAAGTCCTCATGAAGGACGGTGCCCTCCTGGTTGAAGATGATCAACTTCTCCCCCGACTCAAGGAATTCAACGGCGTCAGTTTCCCATGCGCGTCGGTTCTTAAATGTGGGATGCAGGCAAATTTTGACGCCCTTGCGATCCTTTAGGATAATCTTAGCTGCGTCATAAACGTCGTTCAGTTGCCAATGCGATGGGACGGCAATGACGGCTACGCAAGACGGTTCTGACAGGCGGCCCACGTTTCTGCGGAAGAGTGCTACCAGAGCGCAGTAGGCCAAAAAGTCAGTTGCTGACTTGAGGGCAATTGGCGGAAGATACCGCTTGGTGAACAGAAACTCATTTGTTCGCACGCCTTTTAGCTGGTCAGCGACTTCCTGGAGTTTGCCTATATATCGGTCTAAGCTGTCGGTCAGGGCTTTGTCCATTGGTTCGCTCCACATTGTCGCTAACCAATCAGCCCGTGGTCAAAATAATACCACCTGCTGAGGGTTCTGCCGATTTTGCGTTGTTGATCGAGGTAGAAAAGCTCGCTCGTGATGCCTGGGCTACCTTCTTTGATATGCGGGTGACCTGACATCTCCCCAACCAGGCACGGCACTGAACGCTGGATGAGCATGCAGTTGCGGATGACGACCGGATCAACAGGCCCATCGAAGCCGCCGGGTGAGGCAAGACTCTGTATGTCAGCAAGAAGCGACTGCAGTCGCGGGATTATCACGGTAGGCGGACCGCCAAGCCATCTGTCGTGCATGCGAAACCTCGTTCGATTCGATTTTTGATTTCCTTGCATCAACATGCAAACCGATTCGCGCAACAAATGTAGGAAAAATACATATAAAGTCGCGAAAGAGCGATCAGTGCAGATATGTTGACATTTTTGTGCTTTCGCATTTTTTCCGGGGCATGGCGGAGCTTCCAACTCACAGTCAAATCAGAGCGGCACGCTCGATGCTGGGGCTCACACAGAGCGACCTTGCTCGCGAAGCTATGATCACCCGGAGCGTCTTACTTGGCCTTGAGCAACCCGGACGAAAGCTCCCAGATCGATTTGCGCTTATTCAAGTACGGGTCGCCCTTCTCCGGTACGGCTTAGTGTTGGTTGATGTTACCGCGACTGAAGGCGAGGGGGTCAGATGGGCTACGCCAAGTGGAAAGGGCTGGGTGGACTGCCTGCGACCAGCCCGGGCGATGCTGGACTACACTCTGGATGAGCTTTCAGAGGCTTCTGGGGTCGGCAGGTACGTCATCGCTCGTCTGGAGAGCGCCCAACTTAGAAGGATCAATGAGCAGTCGGCTAGTCGATTACGAGAGGTCCTTTATGAAAGAGGGGTCATTTTTCTCCACGAAGAAACCGAATTAGGGGCGGGTGTGCGGCTTCGTCGCGGCTTCAAAACGGACAGTTGAAGCTGCTTTGGGGTCGAAGCGGACCAACCGAGTTACTCGCGCTTGTCAGACCGTCGGGATCAGCCGTGGAAGGTGGCGCTGATCGCAGTTCCGTTGCGCGATCCTTGGGTGCGGGTATTGGCCGAATATACCCCCCTTGGGTTGCGGCAGCATGGAGCGGTGGAACAGGAGATATATTCGTCGAACGAGAAAACGGGATCGGCGTTCGCGGGGATCGGCTACCGCAACTTTTGCGCAGCGCGGCATTGATTAAAGTTATGATTTTGCCAAAGTTGGAGGCTACAGTCATTGCTGCTTGTCTGAAAGCTCGAACTCCCAAATCAGCCCGCCTTGTACTCGCTTTACGACTCACCGCACCTGATTGCTGCCCAGAGCGCTGCCCAAAATTCGATTGCTGAAAATTGGTAGGTCAATATCCCGTTCTAGTTCTGACGATCAGTCTAGGACTCGAACCCGCCCATCTACGCTACCGAACCGGTGGCCAGACTTATCAGCCTGATCTACACGCGCCGCTGCCCATCAAGTGTCGACCAACTTTTTGTTTTTACGGAATAATGTGCTATTCTGCACGAGCAATGTGGCGGACAGATTACCTCTGGCCGCTGCCCAGGGAGTGCCGGTACAACGGGCTAGGCGGCGGCAGTCTCTGGAATAGATGGTGGGCCCGGAGGGACTCGAACCCCCAACCAAGCGGTTATGAGCCGCCGGCTCTAACCATTGAGCTACAGGCCCGGGCGGCCGCAGTGGCTGCCGTGCGTCCGGCGCAATGGTTCGCCGGGGCGGTTTCGCTCTAACGCAATTCTTGAGCGGTCACAAGCCATTGCCGCAATAGCTTCACAATCCAGCGGCAAGAGAATAGCCGTAGATCACAATCGGGGAGTGAAACATGCCATTGCGCAACACCAAGGGGTTCGTCTTTAGTCTGCTGATCGGCCTGCCAGCGGTGGCCGCGGCCAGTCTGCCGGCCGTGGCTGCTGATTCGCAGCCGCGTCAGTCAGTGATTTCGGTGATCGGCGAAGGTCGATCCACGATGGCGCCCGACATGGCGGTGCTCAACCTGTCCGTCGTCAGGCAGGAAAAGACCGCCCGCGAGGCGCTTGACGGGAACAACAAGGCGATGAGCGATGTTCTCGCCGCGCTGAAGAAGGCGGGAATTGCAGAGCGAGATCTGCAGACATCGGGTTTCTCCGTTCAGCCGCAATATCGGTTTCCGCAAAACAACGACGGTCAGCAGCAGCCACCGGAACTGATCGGCTATCAGGTGTCGAATTCGCTGACCGTGCGCGTCCGCGATCTGTCTGAGCTCGGCGCCATCATAGACCAGTCGGTGACGCTCGGCGTCAATCAAGGCGGCGATATCCAGTTCACCAACGACAAGCCAGAGAGCGCGATAGAGGCGGCGCGCAAGGATGCCGTCGCGGATGCGATCAGCCGGGCGAAGACGCTTGCAGGGGCGGCCGGCGTCAAGCTCGGCAACGTTATCGAGATCAACGAAAGCGGCCCGCGCCCGCAGCCCGTGCCGGTCTACCGGGCGGCGATGATGAAGGAGGCAGCCGACTCGTCGGTGCCGATCCAGGGTGGTGAAACAAGCTACAACATCACCGTCAGCGTGACTTTTGCCATCGCCCAATAGGTCGTTTCGGCGTTCGGTAACGTAAGTTGATTCAACTTGGGCCGTTGATATCATATTTGATATCAACGGCTTATGCTTTTGGACTCGGCGATGCGAGACCCGGAGTCGATAAAAGCCTTTATCACACGTATATTACACTATAACATTGATCGTGTTATTCGGTCCGGTCGGGAACATGAGTTCTGTTCCCGCTTTCATGCCGGCCGATGAGGAGGAATTGGCACTATCCCCACAAGAGGAGACAGACATGACGAATGCCTTGCCGCCACTTCACAACGGACACGCCCCGTTCACCCTTCAGGAACTCTTCCGCGAAGCGCTCTATGCCTTTGAAGAGTGGGACACGGAACTTACGGAGCCGATCGTGACCTTCGAGGGCCGGGTTGTTCCCATCAGTTGCGTCTTCGAAGCCATGCGCCAGTGCAACGACATCGTTCCCATGAATATCGTCGGCGCCGTCACCGAACGGCTGACGAAGCCATGGGAAGGCGAGGGGCCGCTCGATCAGATGACTTTCTCGACGGCCGCTCGTGTCATGGGTGTGCTTGTGCGCAAACGCCTTCATACAACTGGTACGCCTGACATCGTGGCCGTTGCATCGGTCCCGGCCGAGCGCCGCTCGCGCGGTTGAGCTCAATTCTCGCGGCCGCCGATCGGTGGCCGCGGGTTTCCAATTTGGCCTGCGCGTCCTATGACCCTCAGGGCTCGAAGGCCTCCTTCAATCCCTGTGTCTTGCGTTCTCGCAGATCGAGGTCGGCCTCGATATGGGCGATGTGGTGCAGCATGAGACGGCAGGCGCGGTCGAGATCCTTGCCTTCAATCGCTGTGACGATGTCGCCATGTTCGGAGTGGCCGCAGCTCGAGACGGTCGACTGGCCGTAAAGCGCGATCACCAGGGATGAGCGCGCGACAAGTTCGTCCATGAAGCGCTGCATGATCGCATTACCCGAGATGGCGGCAAGCGTCAGGTGAAAGTCGCCCGAGGCCTTGATTTCGGCACGCCGGGCCGTCTGTCCGCGTTCACCCATCAACCGGGTTTCTTCCAGCAAAAGCTGCTTCAGGTGCTGGATTTCGGACGGCGTTATCCTGGCTGCCGCTTCGCGCAGGATGCCGGGTTCGATCAGGCGCCGGGCGGCAAAAATCTGGCGGGCCTCGTCGGGTGAGGGGTATGCGACAAACGCGCCGCGGTTCTTCTCGACATTGACAAGGCCTTCGTAGGAAAGCGCCTGGAGAGCCGCCCTGGCCAGCGTCCGGCTGACATTGAACAGATTGCCGACGTCATTTTCCGACAGCTTGGTTCCTGGCGAGAGCCGACGCTCCACGATCGCGTCGCGGATGGCGTCGCGGATCTGCTGGGCGCCGGTTTCGGCGGAATCATCCGTTGTCTGGAGCGCGTTTGCGGCGGACTTCATGAAATGGAATACCTTCTCTATGCGCAAATGATATCTGTCTTTGGGGCAAAAGGTAACCGGAATTTGCGATCAAAGAGGCGACTAAATTGTATACGATTTTTTGCATGAATTGCAGACGATAGCCTATTTCATGTGCAGGCGCGCAGGGGCGCTGAATATTGAAGCAAAGCTCGTTGCTGCAGGAAATGCCAGCTTTCCCAAGTGTTTGATGCAGTGCAATAGAGATTGGCACGGCAGATGCATTGTTCTTCTCGAACAGGGGAAGACACGATGTCGAAAGCGGCAGAGATCGATATAGCATCCGTTTCGAAGGTGTATGGCACCACCACGGCCGTGCACGCGATCAGCCTGAAGATCCCGGCGGGCTCCTATTGCTGCTTCCTGGGGCCGTCCGGCTGCGGCAAGACATCGACGCTGCGGATGATTGCCGGGCACGAGAGCATTTCGTCGGGCGACATCCGTCTCGGCAACACTGTCGTGACCGACTTTCCCCCGGCCAAGCGCGGCACGGCGATGATGTTCCAGTCCTATGCGTTGTTTCCGCACCTCGATCTCGTCGACAACGTCGCCTTCAGCCTGAAGATGAAGGGCGTCGAAAAGGACGAGCGCCGCGCCAAGGCGATGGACATGCTGAAGCTGATGCAGATGGAAGCCTATGCGCCGCGCCGCCCGGCGCAGCTTTCAGGCGGCCAGCAGCAGCGCGTGGCACTTGCCCGCGCGCTGATCACCGATCCTGAAGCGCTGCTGCTCGACGAGCCGCTGTCGGCGCTGGATCCGTTCTTGAAGATCCGCATGCGCGCCGAACTGAAGAAGCTGCAGAAGACGCTCGGAATCACTTTTGTGCATGTGACGCATAGCCAGGAAGAGGCGATGGCGCTGGCAGACGTCATCGTGATCATGAACGATGGCAAGATCGAGCAGGCCGCTGCCCCCCGCGACGTGTTCGAGCGCCCGGCGACTGCCTTCGTCGCCCGCTTCATGGGCGATCACAACGTTCTCTCGGGCCGCGTCATATCGGCGACGGACGGTGTCGTGACGCTGGAGGTGCCGGAAGGCCAGACGTTTTCCGTGCGCGGCGAGGGCAGGCGGATCAATGAGGCCGTCGATATCGGCATCCGCACCGACCGCGTGCGTCTCGATAGCGCCTCCGACAGTACGCTCGGTTTCAACGGCGTCGTATCCAACATCGAATATCGCGGCGCTTCGGTGAAGATCACCGTCATCGGCGCGGGCAGTGACGACTTCACGGTCATCGCGAGCGACGGCGATTATTTCGCCAAACCCGTATCGGTCGGCGATGCGGTGTCTCTGAGTTGGGCCCTGGAGGACGCCGTCCTCCTCGGTCGCGTTTCTGCATGAAACATCATCATCACAAAAAGAGGGAACTTGACATGACTGATGAAACGAAATCCACCAAGACGGGCAATGGGCTGTCCCGCCGCACGCTCTTGAAGACGGGTGCTGCTGCGGCCGGCGCGATTGCCGGCTCTGGCCTCATCACCGGCTTCCCCACCATCTGGGCCAAGACCAACATCACGCTGCGCCAGTTCGGCACCGGTGTTTCGAACATCAATGCGATCGCCGAGAAGTGCAAGGCCGACCTTGGCATCACGCTCGAGATGACGGCGACCGATTCCGACGCCGCCGCACAGCGCGCCGTCACGCAGCCCGACAGCTACGATATCGCCGACATCGAATACTGGATCGCCAAGAAGGTCTACCCGACCGGCGTGCTGCAGCCGATGGACGTCAAGAAGCTCAAATACTACGACAAGATCGTGCCGCTGTTCATCAATGGCAAGCTGAAGGCCGACAGCGTCATCGCCCAGGGTACGGCGCCACACACGGTCGGCTTCGTCGAAGGCCAGGGGTCAAAGACGTTCGCCAAGGAGCCGACTCAGTGGATGACAATGGTTCCGACCATCTACAACGCCGACACGCTCGGCATCCGTCCTGATCTCGTCGGCCGCGAAATCACCACCTGGGCCGATATCATGGACCCGAAGTTCAAGGGCAAGGCCTCCATTTTGAACATTCCGTCGATCGGCATCATGGACGCCGCGATGATCATGGAAGCCATGGGCAACATCAAGTATGCCGACAAGGGCAACATGACCAAGGAGGAGATCGACAAGACGATCGAATTCCTGATCAAGGCAAAGGGCGACGGCCAGTTCCGCGCCTTCTGGAAGTCGTTCGACGAGTCGGTCAACCTGATGGCTTCCGGCGAAGTCGTCATCCAGTCCATGTGGTCGCCGGCTGTTGCCGCGGTCCGCTCCAAGGGGATCGCCTGCAAGTATCAGCCGCTCAAGGAAGGCTACCGCGCATGGGGCGGCGGTCTCGGCCTGGCGGCACACCTCAAGGGTGCCGAGCTCGACGCAGCCTATGAATACATCAACTGGTACACGTCCGGCTGGGTCGGCGGCTATCTCAACCGTCAAGGCTACTATTCTGCTGCCATGGATACCGCCAAGGAATTCATGTCTGCCGACGAATGGGGCTACTGGATCGAAGGCAAGCCGGCGCAGGGCGATATCCTGTCTCCGGAAGGCAAGATCATGGAGAAGGCCGGCGCCGTTCGTGACGGTGGTTCGTTCGAAGAGCGCATGGGACATGTTGCGTGCTGGAACTCCGTCATGGATGAAGACCGCTACATGGTCCGCCGCTGGAACGAGTTCATCGCTGCCTAGGGCGATTGCCGCTTCCCACACAGTCCTCCCCACAAGGGGAGGGCGCCCGGAGGCGTCGCGGCCAAAACTCCCTCCCCTTGTGGGGAGGGTTGGGGAGGGGTTTCATCGGCGCCTCCCTTTATATCGGCAAGGACGAAGGCTTGAGTTCCGAAAGGATTGGGGATGGCGACGATCGCTTCAGAGCACACAAATGAGAAGGCCGTGCGGGTTCGCATGGGCGGCTTTCGGCTTGCGCCATGGGCCGCCTCCTATATCCAGGCAACGCCGCTTGTTGTCATCCTCGGTTTCTTCTTCGTCCTGCCGATCCTGACGATCGCAGTCGTCAGCTTCTGGGACTACGACTTCGCGGGCCTCTATCCGGCCTTTCTGACGATGAACTACACCGATACGCTCGGCTCGTGGGTCACGTGGAAGACCTATCTCAATACGCTGAAATTCACGGCAATCGTCTGGGTGCTGACCCTTTTCATCGGTTTCTGGGTCGCCTATTTCCTCGCATTCCACATCCGCCGCACGACGACGCAGATGATCCTTTTCCTCGTCTGCACCGTGCCGTTCATGACGTCGAACATCATCCGCATGATCTCGTGGATCCCGGTGCTTGGCCGTAACGGCCTGGTCAATACGGCGCTGGTCAACATGGGGATTGTGCCGCAGCCGATCGAGTGGCTGCTCTATTCCGATTTCGCGGTCGTGCTTGCCATGGTGCACCTCTACACACTGTTCATGGTGACGCCGATCTTCAATACGCTGATGCGCATCGATCGCTCGCTGTTCGAGGCGGCGCGCGATGCCGGCGCCAGCGGCTGGCAGATCCTCTGGAATGTCGTGGTGCCGCTTGCAAAGCCCGGCATTGCGATCGGCTCGATCTTCGTCGTGACGCTTGTCATGGCCGACTTCTCGACGGTGCAGGTCATGTCCGGCGGCCAGAGCGCATCGGTGGCGCTCATGATGAAGAACCAAATGTCGCTGCTGCAATATCCGGCAGCGGCCGCCAACGCCGTGGTGCTCCTGATCGTCGTCCTGATGATGGTCGCGGCGATCCTGCGCGTCGTCGACATCCGCAAGGAGCTTTGAGATGAGCCACGAAACGCGCACCTTCGAATTCTATGTGCTGGCGGCTTTCTTTGTCGTCTTCGTGCTGTTCCTCTACGGGCCGCTGTCGGCGATCCTGATCCTGTCCTTCCAGGGGCCGGAGGGTGGTTTGACGTTCCCGCTGAACGGCGTTTCCGTTCACTGGTTCTTCAACCTTTTCGAAAAGCAGGCGGTCGGGGATTTCGGTGCATCGTTCCGCCGGTCGTTCACGCTCGGCTTCATGGTCATGGTTGTGACGGTCGCGGTGTCACTGCTCGCCGGGTTGGCTTTCCGCCGGCGGTTTCGCGGCTCCACCGTGCTTTTTTACGCGACGGTCGCGAGCCTCGTCGTTCCGTCGATCATCATCTCGCTCGGCATTGGCGTGGTGTTCCAGCAGGGCGGTTTGCGGCCTGCCTGGTACTCCTCGGCATTCGGCGCGCATCTGACCTGGACGTTGCCCTTCGGCGTGTTGATCATGTTCGCCGTCTTCAACCGTTTCTCCCCGGCCTATGAGGAAGCGGCGCGCGATCTCGGCGCGAATTCCTGGCAGACCTTCCGCCACGTCGTGCTGCCGATGATTGCGCCCAGCCTGATCGGCGTCGGCCTATTCGGCTTCACGCTCTCCTATGACGAATTCGCGCGCACGCTGATGACATCGGGCAGCTACAACACGCTGCCGCTCGAAATCTATGGCATGACGACAAACGTCACGACGCCTGTGCTCTACGCGCTCGGTACCGTCACGACGCTCTTCTCCTTCACCATCATTCTCGTCGCGCTCGGCATCATGCTCATGCTGGGCCGACGCCAGGCAAAGATAAGCTGACATTATGCGCATTCTCCTCGTCAATCCGAACACGACAGCCTCGATGACCGAGAAGGCCGCGCTTGCGGCCCAGGCGGTTGCTGCTGCGGGGACGGACATCATCTCGGCTACGTCACGCATGGGCCCGGTCTCGATCGAGGGGCACTATGATGGCGCATTCGCCATTCCGGGGCTTCTCAGCGAACTAAAGGAGCAGCAGGCTGGCGGCTACGACGCAGCCGTTATCGCCTGCTTCGACGACACCGGGCTTGATGCGGCGCGCAGCTTTGCCGACGTGCCCGTTCTCGGGCTTTGCGAATCCGCTGTCGCGACTGCGGGCTTTCTTGCCCAGCGGTTCACCGTCGTGACGACGCTGGAGCGGTCGCGGGTGCTGATCGAGAATCTTGTCCGGCGCTACGGCATGGGGGAGCGTGCGAAGGTTCGGGCGTCCGATATTCCGGTGCTCGAACTGGAGAATGCAGCGTCCGGTGCGATCGGGAAGTTGCGCGCGGAGATCGAGCGGGCACTCCGCGAAGACGGGGCAGAGGCGATCGTGCTCGGCTGCGCCGGCATGACCGATCTGGCGCGCGAACTGCAGGCGACCTATGGCGTGCCCGTGGTGGACGGCGTTGCCGCCGCCGTCAAGCAAGCCGAGACGCTGGTGTCGCTTGGATTGACGACCAGCAAGCGCGGCTCCTATGCCTCGCCGCTGGTCAAGCCCTTCATCGGGGCGATGAGCGGCTTTTCGCCGATGCGCGCTGCAGGCTGAGCACGCGCGGCGTCGATGAACTGAAGGAAGCGGGATTGACGGCCATGCCCGGAACCAAGGTCGTGTCGCCGTGGATCGCGCAGGCGCCGGCGGCTTTCGAGTGCAAGCGGCATGTGACGCTGGAGCTCGGCAAGTCGCGGCAGATCATCATGGGCAAGATCGCCTATGCCCACTATCGCGACGGTGTCGTCGATCCGGCACGTCTGCGTGTCGATCCGGCAGCGCTTGATGCCATTGCGCGCCTTGGAGGCGACACCTGCTGCACGATCCGCGACCGCTTCGAGATGCTCACGCCGAAGATCTGACGCGAGCCATATCACCACGATTTTGCTTTACTTTTCCGCTTGGGTTACGAATGTTCAGCCAAAAGCATAGCGGAGAGAAACAGACATGATGACGGCCGACGAGGACCTCAAGCGGATCGCGGAACAGGAAAATGCGTTGAGCTTCGACGCCTTCGATCTGGGCACGGCCTGGCAACTCGGCAAGCTGCTGCAGGAACTCGGCAGCGAACGCGGCCTTGGCATCGCCATCGACATCACGCTGCATTCGATGCCGGTATTCTACGCGGCGCTTCCGGGCGTGACGCCCGACAATGTTCAATGGGTACGTCGCAAGCGCAATCTGGTGCTGCGCTATTTCAGGAGCAGCTACGCGATCGGCCTCGAACTCAAGGAAAAGGGAAAGACGGTCGCCGACAACGGCCTGTCGGACGCGGACTATGCGCCGCATGGCGGCAGTTTTCCGATCAACGTCAAGGGATCGGGCTGCATCGGCGCGGTAACGGTGTCGGGCTTGCCGCAGCGCGACGACCACAACCTGGCGGTCGAAGCGCTGGCGCTGATACTGGCAAAAGATCTGGACGCGCTGCGCCTGGCCTGAATGGAAACGGCGCCGGAATAAAACGGCGCCGCCTGCTGTATCGAACTAGATCTTGCCGCCTGCCTCGGCGATCACCCTCGTCAGGCTGCCGGTAGCCGGCAATAGCGGGATCAGGCAGGCTTGCAGCGCGTGATAGATGTCGCCCTTGCCCGGGAAGATGGTGTGGGCGGGGACGAGATCTTCCGTCAGTTCCTCGTGCCAGCCGCCGTTGTTGTGGTCGATGAAGCAGCGCTCGATCACGCTCCAGATCTTGCGATAGCTTTCCTCGTGGTAATCGCTCGGCAGGTGCTCGTTGAGGTAGTGGGCCGCAGCCGCGCCTTCCGAGGCCGGCCACCACAGCTTGTTGCGCTTGGCGGGCGCGTCTTGCCAATCGAGCGTGTAGAAGAAGCCGCCCTTGTCGACGTCCCAGCCGAGCAGCATCGATTGCGCGAAGAGAGCCTTGGCGGCATCCGGCATCCACTCATGCTTTTTGCCGCCGAGCGACCAGAGTTGCAGCAGCAGGCGGGCCCATTCCAGCCAGTGGCCGGGTGTGGTGCCCGAGGGGCGGAACATCTCGTTGCCACGATAGGTCTTGTCGAGGACCCATTCGGATGAGAAGTGCTCGGCGACGCGCCAGTCAACGGAGCCCGCGGCACGGCGGATGACCAGATCGGCAATGCTTTGCGCCTTGTCGAGATAGGCCGTGTCGCCGGTGGCTTCGAAGGCCGCCATCAGCGCTTCGGTCAGGTGCATGTTGGAATTCTGGCCGCGATAGCTGCCGCCGTCGATGAGCGACCAATCAGCATTGAACTCTTCGGCGATCGCGCCGTGGCGCGGTTCCCAGAATCTGTTGTTCAGCACTTCGGTGACATCGGCGATCATGGCATCTGCCAGCGGGTGGCCGATTGTCTTGGCCGACGAGCCGGCGAGCAGCACGAAGGCGTGGCCGTAGCCCTGCTTCGTGGAATCGACCGGGCCATCATTGTTGAGCGACCAGAAGTAACCGCCGTTCTTCTTGTCGCGATGGTGGTTCCAGATATACTGCATGCCGTGGTCCACCACTTCGGCAGCGCCGGGACGGCCGAGCAAGGCGCCGATCGAGAAACAATGGACGGCACGTGCGGCGATATGGACGCCGCGCACCTGACCCTCGGCGTCGAGCGGCTTGCCGGTATCGTCCAGGTCGTAGAACCCGCCCTTGGGATTGATGGAATCGTGCTGGAAGAAATCGAACAGGGCATTTGCCTGTCCTAGCAGCCAGTTGCGGTGGTAGCTGCGAGTGGTCCAGTTTCCAAGCGTGGCGTCGCCGATTGCAGGTGCCATGGTACTCCTCCGATTGCGTGCACAATGCCTTTTAAAGCGCCTATATAGGGGCGGTTCGAGTCTGTCACCCGGCAACCTTGTTCGGTGCGGTTTCGACAAGCGTATATTGACATAAAGATATCTTTATGTGATTTGAAGCGCTGGTCTTTAACGACGTCAAGGAGCCTGCCCGTGTTTGACAATCTTTTTGGTCCCCAGGGGGCAACGCGTGACGGCGGTGACGTGTTCGCAGCCCTGAAGAAAGCGGCAAGCGAACGCATCCTCGTTCTTGACGGCGCGATGGGCACGCAGATCCAGGGGCTCGGCTTCGACGAAGATCATTTTCGCGGTGATCGGTTCATCGGCTGCGCCTGCCATCAGAAGGGTAACAACGACCTCCTGATCCTGTCGCAGCCGCATGCGATCGAGGAAATCCACTACAAGTACGCCAAGGCCGGCGCTGACATTCTGGAGACCAACACCTTCTCCTCGACGCGCATCGCCCAGGCAGATTACGCCATGGAGGGCGAGGTTTACGCCCTCAACAAGGAAGGTGCCGAAATCGTTCGCCGTGCTGCGCTTCGCGCCGAGCGCGAGGACGGACGGCGCCGGTTCGTTGCCGGCGCCATCGGCCCGACGAACCGAACGGCTTCGATCTCGCCCGACGTCAACAATCCGGGCTTCCGTGCCGTCAGCTTCGACGATCTGCGCATTGCCTATGGCGAGCAGATTGACGGCCTGATCGACGGCGGCGCCGATATCATCCTGATCGAGACGATCTTCGACACGCTGAACGCCAAGGCGGCAATCTTCGCCTGCGAGGAACGCTTTGCGGCCAAGGGCATCCGTCTGCCTGTCATGATCTCCGGCACCATTACCGATCTCTCCGGACGCACGCTTTCCGGCCAGACGCCGTCGGCCTTCTGGAACTCGGTGCGCCATGCCAATCCATTCACGATCGGGCTCAACTGCGCGCTCGGCGCCAACGCCATGCGCCCGCATTTGCAGGAGCTTTCGGGCGTTGCCGATACCTTCGTCTGCGCCTATCCGAATGCCGGCCTGCCGAATGAGTTCGGCCAGTACGACGAGACGCCAGAGCTGATGGCCGCCCAGATCGAAAGCTTTGCGAGCGAGGGTCTCGTCAACATCGTCGGCGGTTGCTGCGGCTCGACGCCGGAGCACATCCGCGCGATTGCCGAGGTTGTCGCCAAATACAAGCCGCGCGAGATCCCGGAACATCGTCCCTTCATGTCGCTGTCGGGGCTGGAGCCCTTCGAGCTGACCAAGGACATTCCGTTCGTCAACGTCGGCGAGCGCACCAACGTCACCGGTTCGGCGAAGTTCCGCAAGCTGATCACCAACGCCGACTACACGGCGGCGCTCGACGTCGCGCGCGACCAGGTCGAGAGCGGCGCGCAGGTCATCGACATCAACATGGACGAAGGCCTGATCGATTCCGAAAAGGCGATGATCGAGTTCCTGAACCTGATCGCCGCCGAGCCGGATATCGCTCGCGTGCCCGTGATGATCGACAGCTCCAAGTTCTCGATCATCGAGTCCGGCCTGAAGCGCGTTCAGGGCAAGCCGATCGTCAATTCGATCTCGCTGAAGGAAGGCGAGGAGAATTTCCTCGCACAGGCGCGCCTGCTGCACGCTTACGGCGCGGCTGTGGTCGTGATGGCTTTCGACGAGACGGGGCAGGCGGACAGCTACGACCGCAAGGTCGAGATCTGCACGCGCGCTTACAAACTCCTGACCGAGAAGGCGGGTTTCCCGCCTGAGGATATCATCTTCGATCCGAACATCTTCGCGGTGGCGACGGGTATCGAGGAACACAACAATTACGGGGTCGATTTCATCGAGGCGACGCGGACAATCCGCCAGCGCATGCCACTGGTGCATATTTCCGGCGGCGTTTCGAACCTGTCCTTCTCCTTCCGCGGCAACGAGCCGGTGCGTGAGGCGATGCATGCGGTGTTCCTCTATCACGCCATTCAGGCGGGCATGGATATGGGCATCGTCAATGCCGGCCAGCTTGCCGTCTACGACAACATCGATCCGGAACTGCGCGAAGCCTGCGAGGACGTGGTGCTGAACCGGCGGCCCGACGGCACCGAGCGGTTGCTTGAGGTTGCCGAGCGTTTCCGTGGTGCGGGAACGCGAGAAGCGCGCGTTCAGGACCTGTCGTGGCGCGAATGGTCGGTCGAGAAGCGGCTCGAGCATGCACTGGTCAACGGCATTACCGAATACATCGACGCAGATACGGAGGAAGCACGCCAGAAGGCGGCGCGTCCGCTGCATGTCATCGAGGGTCCCCTGATGGCCGGCATGAACGTGGTCGGCGATCTCTTCGGCTCAGGCAAGATGTTCCTGCCGCAGGTGGTCAAGTCGGCCCGCGTGATGAAACAGGCGGTCGCGGTGCTGCTGCCTTACATGGAAGAGGAAAAACGCCTCACCGGCGGCGATCAGCGGAAATCGGCCGGCAAGATCCTCATGGCGACCGTCAAGGGCGACGTGCACGATATCGGCAAGAACATCGTCGGTGTCGTGCTTGCCTGTAACAACTACGAGATCATCGACCTCGGCGTCATGGTGCCGGCGACGAAGATCTTGGAAACGGCTGTGACGGAGGGTGTCGACATCATCGGCCTCTCGGGGCTGATCACGCCTTCGCTCGACGAGATGGTGCATGTTGCCGCCGAGATGGAACGCCAGGGACTTGATCTGCCGTTGCTGATCGGCGGCGCCACCACCAGTCGTGTCCATACGGCCGTCAAGATCCATCCGGGCTACAACAAGGGGCAGACGGTCTACGTGACCGACGCCAGCCGCGCCGTGGGCGTCGTCTCGGCACTGCTGTCGCCCGAAGCGCGCGATGGCTACATCACAGACATTCGCGCCGAGTACGCGAAGGTCGCCGCTGCCCATGCACGCAGCGAGGCCGAAAAGGTTCGCCTGCCGCTCGCGCGCGCCCGCGAGAATGCGCAGAAAGTCGATTGGACCGTCTACAAGCCGACGAAGCCGAGCTTCCTCGGCACCAAGGTCTTCGAGGATTACGATCTGGAGACGCTTGCGAAATACATCGACTGGACGCCGTTCTTCCAGACCTGGGAACTGCGTGGCCGCTACCCCGCCATTCTCGAAGACGAGAAACAGGGCGAGGCGGCGCGCGCGCTGTGGGCCGATGCGCAGGCGATGCTGAAGAAGATCATCGACGAGAAGTGGTTCCGTCCGCGGGCCGTCATCGGCTTCTGGCCGGCGGGGACTGTCGGCGACGACATTCACCTGTTCAAAGACGAGGCGCGCAGCCAGGAACTGGCGACGTTCTACACGCTCCGCCAGCAGCTTTCGAAGCGCGACGGCCGCCCGAATGTGGCGCTGTCCGATTTCGTGGCGCCGGTTTCGAGCGGTGTGCAGGACTATGTCGGCGGTTTCGTCGTCACTGCCGGTATCGAGGAAATCGCGATTGCGGAGCGTTTCGAGCGCGCCAACGACGACTACTCGTCGATCCTGGTCAAGGCGCTTGCCGACCGCTTTGCCGAGGCTTTCGCCGAGCGCATGCATGAGCGGGTCCGGCGCGACTATTGGGGCTATGCCAAAGACGAGACGCTCAGCAACGAGCAGCTCATCACCGAGGAATACGCCGGTATCCGCCCGGCGCCGGGCTACCCGGCACAGCCCGACCATACGGAGAAGGAAACACTGTTCCGCCTCCTCGATGCCGAGAACGCTGCTGGCGTGAAGCTGACGGAAAGCTATGCGATGTGGCCCGGCTCCTCGGTTTCGGGCATCTACATCGGCCATCCCGAGTCCTACTATTTCGGGGTGGCGAAGGTCGAGCGCGATCAGGTCGAGGACTATGCCGGCCGCAAGGGCATGGATGTCGCCGAAGTCGAGCGCTGGCTCGGACCGGTGCTCAACTATGTGCCGCGCAAGCGGCAGGAGGAGATCGAGGACGCTGCCTAAGCGGATGCGCCTTCATGCCTTGATTCAAGGCGTGAAGAAAATGATTCAGGGCTGGCGGCTAACTCGCTGATCCTGAATCGAAAATCGCGTCGTTCAGGCCGTCAGTTCGACAAGCAGCGCTGTGGTGTCGTCGCTCTGCTTGAAGCGCGGAAAGCGAAGCCCTTCCGGATCGATCTCGCGTTCGAAGCGCCTCAGTTCGTCGACCATGGGCGCCAACCCCTTGTCGAGCGCGGTCCGCACCAGGCTTGCCGACGTATAGGCCGAATAGAGGACGACGAGATCAGAGAAACCGTCGCTACAGACAATGGCGTGGCTCGTGCCTTCGATCCGCAGCTCTTGCGAGACGAGGTGGTCGGCTGCATCAGGCACCAGACCCAGCGTCMAAACACCGCTATCGGCCGTGTTCTGGCTCTCCCGGTGTCGGCGCAGTGCCGCAAGCGTTTCCGGATTGCCGAGCGCGCCGCCGCCCTTGGTGATGCCGCCGGTGCGAGCGATGTGGCTTTGGGCGTGCATCTGTTCGTTCACATAGGCATCGGGGATCGCCATATGCAGGCTCGCAGAGCCGTTATCCTGCAGCAGGAACAGGCAAGAGTCTCCGAGGCCGATAAACGAAAGACCGCGGCGGGTCGCGTGCACCATGGCGAAGGCCGCAAGCGGCCAGGCATAGCGCGGCACGTCGCCATTGCGGCCCTGAAAGGCTGCTAGCGCATCCACGGAGAGAGCACGCGCAACGTCCGGGATCTCGCTGTCGCGGGTGATATTCTCCTGAAATCCGTGCGCAAACCGCTCGACGATCCATGCTGCGTCGCTGGCTGCTTCCTCGATATATCGCCGGTCGCCGAGACCCGTTGCGCCGTCGATGACGAAGGCGGAGGCATTGTTGTGGCCGAAACGGTCGTCGTTCGGTTTTTCCGGATTGCCGGGGTTGGTGATGGCATCGAGGATTTTTATCCGAGGTTCAGGCGTCATGATTCAATCACCTTGGCTGACGGTTGGCTCGGCTTACCCGAGGACGGGGCGCATGAAACTGCGCTCATAGCTGACGATGCTGCGGTTGCGGCGGTCGAGCTCGAAGGCTGCCTGGCATTCCGGGTCGGCTGCCATGCGGATGCGATAGTCCTCGTAAGCGGCGAGGCTCGGGAAGGAGAAGAGCGCGACGGCGATATTGTTGGCGCCTTCCGATGGAAGAAAATAGCCGTGGTGGTTGCCGCCCATCCGATTGACGATCGGGATCCAGAGCCGGGCATATTCTTCAAATTCCGGAATCTTGTAGGGGTCGAGCACGTAGCGCAGATGGCAGGTAATCATTGAAATATCTCTTGCGGGAGGTTTGCGGGCGAAACGCCCGCCCGGTCGACGGATATTGAATGGCTTGCGACTGCGCCGCAAGCCGGCCGGTCAATTCTTCGGTGCCGACGTCGACATTGATGACGTGACGACCAGCCGCGCAGGCATGTCAAGGCGGCAGTTGATGATCGGCGTATGCCATTGGACAAAGCCGCAAACACGAAGGGGCGCCGTGAATGACGGCGCCCCTTCGTGGTATCTCTTCAGCCTGTCAATCCCGAATGACGAGGAGGTCGGCGGCCATGAAGCGCAGCGTCACGGTTTCGCCTGTTGCCGGCGGATTGACGCCAGGGCTGTTGAACATGTCGAAGGAAATGACATTGCCGCCGACGTTCATGCGGGTACGAATGACGGACCCCAGAAAATGTGCGGATACGACTTCACCTCTTAGTGCCGTATCGCTGGCAATCGTATCGGACAGCGAGCCGGCCTCCGGACGCAGGGCGAGCGATACCGTGTCGCCCGCCTTGAAGGCGGCGATGGATTGTTTCAGCGTCACGCCCTGATCCCCGATCTGGATGCGGTTTACCGCAGGATCGATCACCTTGGCGTCGATGATGTTCAGCGTACCGACGAACGATGCGACGAAGCGGGTGGCCGGTGTGTTGTAGATCTCGAACGGCGTGCCGATCTGATCGGCGCGACCGCCGTTCATGACGACGATGCGATCGGAGATCGACAGCGCCTCCTCCTGGTCGTGGGTGACGAAGACCGTGGTGATTCCAAGCTTCTGCTGGATGGCGCGGATTTCCTCGCGCAGCGACACGCGGATCTTGGCGTCGAGAGCAGAGAGCGGTTCGTCGAGCAGGAGGACCTGAGGCTTCACGGCAAGCGCGCGTGCGAGCGCGACACGCTGTTGCTGGCCGCCCGACAGCTGATAGGGATAGCGATCGGCAAGATGGTCGAGCTTGATGAGGCCCAGCATCTCCTTGACCCGGCTGTCGATCTCGGCCTGCGGAGCGCCTGCGACCTTCAGGCCGAAGGCGACGTTGTCGTGGACGCTCATGTTCGGAAACAGCGCGTAGGCTTGGAAGACCATGCCGATGTTGCGCTTGTTCGGCTTGAGATTGCCTTGTTCCTTGCCGCCGATGGCGATCTGGCCGGCCGTCGGCGTTTCAAATCCAGCGATCATGCGCAAGACCGTTGTCTTGCCGCAGCCGGACGGGCCCAGGAAAGAGATGAATTCGCCCTTCTCGATCTGCATGTTGAAGTCATGCACGACCTGTACATTGCCGAAGGATTTCTTGAGGTTTGCGAGTTCGAGAAAAGCCATGAAAACCAAATACCTTACGACTTAGCCGGGGCGGCTCTGTGGAAGCGGGAGACGAGTTGGAGCAGGCCCATGCTGAGCCAGGTGATCGAGAAGGCGATGACCGCCAATGCGGATGGCTCGTAAGCGCGGTTGGCGCCGACCAGCTGCAAATAGGGGCCAAAAGCCGGACGATTAAGTAGGGCCGCCATGGTGAATTCGCCCATGACGATTGCGAGCGTGATGAAGGCGCCGGAGAGCACGCCGCTCATGACATTCGGGAAAATGCACTTGAACATGATCGTCGTCCACTTCGCGCCGAGGCTTTCGGCGGCCTCCGTCAGCGTGCGGACGTCGATCGCGCGCATTGCAGTATCGACCGCCCGATACATGTAGGGCAGGGACAGCGTCACGTAGGAGAAGACGAGCAGGATGTTCGTGCCCGTCGTCGAGCCGGTCAGCGGCAGCATCGATGAAGAGTTGTACATCCTGAGATAGCCGAAGACGATGACGATGGCCGGGATGACCAAGGGCAGCAGCGTGATGAATTCGACCACGGGACGGATCTGCGGCAGGCGCAGGCGAACCCAGTAGGCGGTCGGCACGACGAGAAGCATGCCGAAAACGATCGTCAGCAGCGCCATCAGCATCGAAAAGCCGAAGGTTTGCCGGAACTGCGCATCGGAAAAGACGGAGGCGTAAGCGTCGAAACTATACGTGCCGCGCCGCATGCGTAGCGAGAACTCGATCGTGGCGATCAGCGGCAACAGGAAATAGATGGCGCCGAGTGCTGTGGCGATCCATGCGCCAAGGCGGGATGTCTTCATTTTTGCCACCGTTCAGCGCGCATGCGCAACAGGATATAGAACAGGTTTGACAGGCCGGTGATGACAATCATGCCAAGCGCCAGCGCGTAACCAAGATTGGCGTTGTGCAGCACATCGCCGCGGATCTGTGCGTAGAGCAGGATTGGCACTATGTTGAGCGCACTTCCTGTCAGGGCATAGGCCGTCGCGATGGCGCCGAAGGCGTTGGCGAAGAGGAGCAGGGTGGTGCCCATCAGGCTCGGCCAGAGGATTGGAAAGGCGATCATGCGCCAATACTGGCCGTTCGAAGCGCCGAGGATCGACGCGGCTTCCTTCCACTCCTTCTTCATGCCGTCGAGCGCCGGCGTCAGGATCAGCACCATCAGCGGTATCTGGAAGTACATGTAGGTGAGGGTCAGGCCGAGGAAGCTTAGAAGGTTGAAGCCGGTCGAGTAGAGATTGAAACCAAACCAATCGCGCATCAGAACGGTGACAAGACCGGTTCGTCCGAGTGTGGCCAGGAAAGCGAAGGCGAGCGGTACGCCAGCGAAGTTCGAGGCAACACCGGAAAAGGTCAGAAGGCCGGAACGAACCCAGTGGGGAAGGCCGCCGAGCACGACTGCCCAAGCGAGCAGGAAGCCGATCAGCGCGCCGCCGAGAGCGGATGCAACCGACACCTTGATGCTGATCCAGTAGGCGCTCATGATCGACGGCGTGAACAGGTCGGCGATATTCTTGAGAGTAAGATCACCGTCCGGCGTCAGGAATGCGCCCGCTACGAGATAGACCGTCGGAACGATGAGAAACATCAGCGCAAAAATCATGAATGGCGCAATGCCGAGCCAGTCGATGACCCTGTCGCGATTTATCAGGGACGTGGTGCTGGCCACGGGTGTTGTAACACTGCTCATATACGACAGCCTCATCGGGCAATAGATAGGGAGACCTCTCCGCCACAAAGGCAGCGGAGAGGCAATTATTTCAGTTACTTGACGTTGGCGCCGACCACGGAATCCCAGTTCTTGGTGATCGTTTCCTTGGCTGCCGCCTGCTGCGCAAGCGTCGGGAAGATTGCCTTTTCATAGGCAGCCGCCGGCGGAAGCTTGTCGAGCAGGTCCTTCGGGATCTTGTTGTTCTTGGCAAGATCGTTGAAGCGGATCGGGTGGCAATAGCCCTTCAGCCAGCCGAGCTGACCTTCGTCCGAATAAAGGTATTCCATCCAGAGCTTTGCGGCATTTGGATGCGGAGCGAAAGCGGAGATCGCCTGAACGTAAACGCCGGCGACGACGCCCGTCTTCGGAACGACGACTTCAAACGGGGGGTTGCCCTTCAGGCCTTCGCCCCATGAAAGCGCGTTGTAGTCCCAGGCAACGATGATCGGGGTCGAGCCCTGAGCAAAAGGTGCCGCCTTGCCGACGACGGGAACAAAGTTGCCGCTCTTGTTGAGCTCGGCGAAGAACTTCAGACCCTCGTCGCCAGCCTTGGCAATGTCGCCGCCTGCGGCGGAGAGCCCGGACGCAAAGACGCCCTGAACCGCCTGGTTTGCAGTGCGCGGGTCACCGGCAAGAGCTACGGAGTTGGCATAGTCGCTCTTCTTCAGGTCAGCCCAATCTGCCGGGGATTCCTTGACGAGGTCCTTGTTCACCAGGAAGGAGAGGACGCCGTAGTAATCTCCGTACCAGAAGCCGTCGGCATCCTTGGCGCTGTCGGGAATGGAGTCCCACGTCGAGACCTTGTAGGGCTGGATCAGGCCATCGGCCTTTGCGGACGGGCCGAAGGAGAGACCGACGTCGATCACGTCGGGAGCCTGCGGGCCGGTGTTGCCCTTGTTGGCCTTGACCGCTTCGATTTCATCGCCCGAACCTGCGTCCGGGTTCAGTTCGTTGACTTCCAGGCCGTACTTGGCCTTGAAACCGGCGATGACGTCGCCGTAGCCGCACCAGTCGTGCGGGAGAGCGATCGTCGTTAGGCTGCCTTCCTTTTTGGCGGCAGCGATAAGTTCGGCGCTTGGCTCTGCAGCGGCAATTGCAGTAGAAGCCACAACAATTGCAGTCGAAAGCGAGAGCAGTCTAGAAATATTAGAGATCACTGTTGTTCTCCTTCAGGTTTCAGTGTCCGACGATGCTGTTACTGACGTTACGTGAAGCTTTCATGACAGTTCAATGACGTTAATTTTTCTTTGTATCGCAGGCATTTGGCGGTGATGTTTCATTTACGACACCGTTCTTCGCTTGTGCCCCGCTGTCATGTTTCTGCCTTACTTTTCCCTCCTAACCAAGTTTACGGAAGAGCTTGGTCTGCTCGAACAGCCCCTCCAGTGTTTTCATACGCTCCTTCGTTTCATCCCACGTCGAGTTCTGAACCGCTTCGATCAGCGCCTCGACGATGAAAAGGGTGACGACGGAGGAATCCCAGGCCGATGGCGCCTCGATCTGCACGCGAAACGTATGGCGTGCCAGTTTGGCGACTGGAGAACTCCATTGATCGGTAAAAACGACGATCTCCGCGCCGCACTTGCGTGCTGCCGTGGCGAGGCTCACCATCTCCTGCTCGTAGCGGCGAATATCGAAGATAATCAGCAGGTCGCCCGGCCTCATGTTCAGAACATATTGCGGCCAGCTGCTGGAATTTGACGAAAGCAGCGTGGTGCTGGGGCGAATGACCTGCATATGCGTAAAGAAATATTCGGCCAGCGCCCCGGTGATGCGGCCGCCGACGAAATACAGTCCACGCTTGCGGTCGGACAGAAGCGAGGCGACACTGTCGAAGGTTGCCGTGTCGAGGCCGTTCAGCGTCTGTCGCATATTGCCCATGATCGCGTCGGCAAAGCGGTTCAGGATGTGCATGCCGGGGGCGTTGGAAGCCCAGCGGTCGTGCTTTGCGATCGGATTGGAAATGGTTGCTTCGACTTCCAGATGCAKGTGCGCCTGAAAGTCGGGATAGCCCTTGAAACCCAGTTTCTGAACCATGCGCACGACCGTCGGCGTCGATACGCCGGCATTTTCGGCAATCGTTGTGATGCTGCCCAGTCCGGAGACAGGATAGTTATCCAGCAGACTTTCAGCCAACTGCTTCTCGGCACGCGTGAGCATGCCAAAATGCGAGTGGATTACGTCCGAAACTGTTTTCGACGCAACGGTCACGCGATCATGCTCCCCGGGATTGGTCTTGAGCCACTTTCCCACTGAAAGTTAACAACGCTGTCACAATCCATGTCAACTGTTGTTGTGAAAAGATTTCTTCAGTATGCGCTTGACAGCGCCTCAAACCTGAAGAATTCTTTTCTTATAAATATTTTATTAATGATTGGGATGGTGTGCCTGTGGTGCCTGAGTTCGAGGTCCTAAGCAAATCGGATGGCGAGAGCGTAGCGGTCGAACGGCCGAACGGCAGAAGTCCATTGCTTGTCGTCTGCGAACACGCCTCCCGCCTGCTTCCCCAGCGCTATGGCGCGCTCGGCCTTTCAGCTGATGCGCTCAGCAGTCATATTGCATGGGACCCGGGCGCGCTGGCAGTTGCGCGCGGCATTTCGGAAGCGCTTGACGCAACGCTTGTGTACCAGCGTTTTTCGCGGCTGATCTACGACTGCAACAGGCCGCCAGACTCTCCGGGCGCCATGCCGGAAAAGAGCGAGGTCTACGATATTCCCGGCAATTCTGGTCTCAGCACGGAAGAACGCCACGCGCGCACCGAAGCGTTGTATATTCCTTTCCATGATGCCATCCGGGCGCTGATTCGCGACCGCAAGGCGAGGGGGCAGGAGACCGTGATTGCAACAGTCCATAGCTTCACTCCCGTATACCACGGCAAGACGCGCGCCGTGGAAATCGGGATCTTGCACGACGAAGATAGCCGCCTTGCTGACAACATGCTTGCTATCGCCGCGGCCGGTGAGCCGCTTTACAAAGTAGAACGCAACGAACCCTATGGCCCCGTGGACGGCGTGACTCACACGCTGATCCTGCACGGGCTTTCGAACGGGTTCCGCAATGTAATGATCGAGGTCCGCAACGACCTCATCTCAGACGAAGCCGGTCAAGGGGTCATGGCCGGATATCTGACGGGGCTGCTCCAGCACAGTCTGGACGCCTGACAACAAAAAACAAGACCCCAGGGAGCAGTCTAACTGCGATCCGCCCGTAGGCGAAAACGTCACGGGCACTTTGGCACTGGATAATTGGCCGCAATCCCGCGGCTGATCGCTATACAGGGGGAAGTCATGTCCGATTACTCGGAACTGGACAAAAAGCAGGATGTGCACATCCTGCACTCCATGGGCTATGCCCAGGAGCTTGAACGACGCATGAGCTCGTTCTCGAATTTTGCCGTCTCGTTTTCCATCATTTGCATTCTTTCGGGCGGTATCAACTCACTCGCGCAGGCGACCGCCGGTGCGGGTGGCGCCGCGATCGGCATCGGTTGGCCGGTCGGTTGCTTCGTCTCGCTGGTTTTTGCCGTTGCGATGGCGCAGATCAGCTCGGCCTATCCAACCGCCGGCGGCCTCTATCACTGGGGTTCGATCCTCGGCAATCGCTTTACCGGCTGGCTGACCGCTTGGTTCAATCTGCTCGGTCTTGTCACTGTTCTTGGCGCCATCAACGTCGGGACCTATTATTTCTTCATGGGCTCCTTCGGAACGAGCTACTTTGGCCTGACGGATACCACGGTGGTCCGCATCGTCTTCCTGGTGATCATCACTGGTGCACAGGCGCTCGTGAACCACATGGGGATCGGGTTAACCGCGAAGCTCACCGATTTCTCGGGCTACCTGATCTTCGCAACGGCAATCGTTCTGTCAGCGGTGTGCCTGCTTTCTGCACCGTCCTACGACGTGGCGCGCCTCTTCACCTTCGCCAACTATTCCGGCGAAGCGGGCGGCAACGTCTGGCCGGCGACTTCGGGGGCCTGGGTCTTCCTGCTCGGTCTGCTGCTGCCGATCTACACGATCACCGGTTATGACGCCTCGGCGCATACGTCCGAAGAAACGGTCAAGGCAGCCCATTCCGTTCCGCGCGGCATGGTTGCCTCCGTGCTTTGGTCGGCGCTTTTCGGCTACATCATGCTTTGCTCGTTCGTTCTGATGCTGCCGAGCATGGACGATGCCGCCAAGCAGGGCTGGAACGTGTTTTTCTGGGCCATGGACAGCCAGGTCAATCCTGTCGTCAAGGATGTGCTTTACTTCGCCATCCTCGTCAGCCAGTGGCTGTGCGGCCTTGCGACCGTTACCTCGGTGTCGCGCATGATCTTCGCGTTCTCACGTGACGGCGGCCTGCCGGCATCCAAGGCTCTTGCCAAGGTCAGCCCGAAACACCGCACGCCGGTTGCCGCAATCTGGACCGGTTCGATCCTGTCAGTTCTGTTCGTCTGGGGCTCGTCGCTCGTCTCGATCGGCGACACGCCGGTTTATACGATCGTCGTCTCTTGCACGGTCATCTTCCTGTTCTTCTCCTTCGCGATCCCGATCACGCTCGGCCTCTTCGCCTGGGGTACGTCCAAGTGGGACAAGATGGGTCCGTGGAACATCGGCGAGGGCATGTACAAGCTGTTCTCCGTTCTGACGATCCTTGCAATGATCCTGATCTTCGTTCTCGGCGTTCAGCCTCCGAACGGTCCGGCGTTGTACGTGACGGTCGGCTTCCTAGTCCTGACTGCCATCGTCTGGTTCGGCTTCGAACGCCGCCGCTTCAAGGGGCCGCCGATCGGCGCGGAAGTCGCTCGCCGCCAGGCCGAAATTGCCGCTGCCGAGAAGGCGGTTGGCGAAAGCTGAGCCTGAGGCTTCCCTCTTCGACGACGGGGCTGCTTCTGGCGGCCCCGTTTCCCGGCTCAACGAAAATGCATCAGACGGGCCAGGCTTGCGCCACGGCATGCCTTTTCGTTGCCCCGATTTCCCTATTCCAAGTTCAGGCGGATTAGACATGAGCATCTACACTCTCGACGATCTCAAGCAGGATGTTGCCGACGGGCGCATCGATACGGTCCTGGCATGCCAGATAGACATGCAGGGCCGCCTGATGGGCAAACGTTTTCAGGCGGAGTTCTTCCTGGAAAGCGCCTGGAAGGAGACACACAGCTGCAACTATCTCGTCGCGACCGACATGGAGATGGAAACCGTCTCCGGCTACAAGGCAACCAGCTGGGAAAAGGGGTACGGCGACTATACGATGAAGCCCGACCTTTCGACGCTGCGCCGCATCCCGTGGCTCGAAGGAACGGCGCTTGTGTTGTGCGACCTGCTCGACCATCACACGCATGAAGACGTGCCGCATTCGCCACGCGCCATCCTGAAGAAGCAGATCAAGCGGCTTGAGGACATGGGTATGAAGGCATTCATGGCCTCCGAGCTCGAATTTTTCCTTTTCGACCAGACCTACGAGTCCGCACACACGTCCGGTTACCGCAACCTCAAGCTCGCGAGCGCCTACAACGAGGACTACCACATCTTCCAGACGACCAAGGAGGAAGAGGTGATGCGGGCGATCCGCACAGGCCTGCAGGGAGCTGGAATTCCGGTCGAAAATTCGAAGGGGGAGGCCTCCGCCGGCCAGGAAGAAATCAACGTTCGTTATGCCGACGCTCTGACGATGGCGGATCGTCATGCGATCATCAAAAACGGCTGCAAGGAAATCGCCTGGTCGAAGGGCAAGGCAATCACTTTCCTCGCCAAGTGGCACTACAACGCGGCCGGCAGCTCTTCGCATATCCACCAGTCCCTTTGGAGCGCCGACGGCAAGACGCCGTTGTTCTTCGACGAAAAGGGCAAGTACGGCATGTCGCCGCTCATGGAGAACTACGTGGCCGGCCTGCTCAGCCATGCAAGCGAAATCACCTATTTCCTCGCGCCCTACATCAATTCCTACAAGCGTTTCATGGCTGGCACCTTCGCACCGACGAAGGCCGTCTGGAGCAAGGACAACCGTACTGCCGGCTATCGTCTGTGCGGAGACGACACCAAGGCAATCCGTATCGAATGCCGCGTCGGCGGTTCCGACCTCAATCCGTATCTTGCCTTTGCGGCGCTGCTTGCCGCCGGTATCGACGGCATCGAGAACAAGCTGACGCTTGAGGATCCATTCGTCGGTGATGCCTATGGCGCTCGCCGTGTTCGGGAGATTCCGCGGACGTTGCGGGCCGCGACGGCAACGATGACCAAGTCCAAGATGCTGCGCAAAGCCTTCGGCGACGAGGTCATCGACCACTACACCCGCGCTGCCGAATGGGAGCAGGAAGAGTACGATCGCCGCATCACCGACTGGGAAGTGGCGCGCGGTTTCGAAAGAGCATAATAGGCATAGCAAAGCAGGAAGGCGTCCCGCGATACGATCTCCAGATACTGGTGGGTTGTGCGGGATGTCGGCCCGCTTCGGCTCGCGAAAACATAGGAAGACGATCATGCCAATGATCCAATGCATTTCACCGATCGATGGATCGGTCTACGCCGAGCGTCCGGCGCTGTCGCTGGAAGCGGCGAAAGAGGTGGTGGCGCGTGCCCGCAAGGCGCAGAAATCCTGGGCAAAGCGACCGCTCGAGGAGCGTGTTCAGCTCGTGCTGAAGGGGGCTGCACGGCTGAATGAGATGTCGGACGTCGTCGTGCCGGAGCTTGCCTGGCAGATGGGCCGGCCGATCCGCTACGGCGGCGAATACAAGGGCTTCAACGAGCGTTCCAACTACGTCGCCTCGATTGCGGCCGATGCGCTGGCGCCGCTCGTCGTGGAAGAGAGCGACAAGTTCGAGCGGCGCATCGAGCGCGAGGCGCATGGCGTCGTGTTAGTCGTTGCCCCTTGGAACTACCCCTACATGACGGCGATCAACACGATTGCTCCGGCGCTGATGGCGGGCAACACGGTCGTGCTGAAGCACGCGTCGCAGACGCTGCTCGTCGGCGAGCGGCTGGTACAGGCTTTCGTGGAAGCAGGCGTTCCGGAGGACGTGTTCCAGAATGTCTTCCTGGACCATGAGACGACCTCGGCGCTGATCGCAGCGGGCAGCTTCAATTTCGTCAATTTCACCGGTTCGGTCGAAGGCGGCCGGTCGATGGAGCGGGCTGCTGCCGGTACTTTCACCGGTCTCGGCCTCGAGCTCGGTGGCAAGGATCCGGGCTACGTGATGGAAGACGCCGATCTCGATGCCGCCGTCGATACGCTGATGGATGGCGCGACCTACAATTCGGGGCAATGCTGCTGCGGTATCGAGCGCGTCTATGTGCATGAGTCGCTCTATGACAGCTTCGTCGAGAAGTCAGTCGCCTGGGTGTCGAACTACAAGCTCGGCAACCCGCTCGACCCGGAAACATCGCTTGGCCCGATGGCCAACAAGCGGTTCGCAAAGGTCGTGCGCGAGCAGATCGCCGATGCCGTTGCGAAGGGTGCCAAGGCGCTGGTCGATCCGAAGCTTTTTCCTGCCGATGACGGCGGCGCCTATCTGGCACCTCAGGTGCTCGTCGACGTCGACCACTCCATGGCCTTCATGCGCGAAGAGACCTTCGGCCCGGCCGTTGGCATCATGAAGGTAAAGAGCGACAACGAAGCGATCGCACTGATGAACGACAGCCAGTACGGGCTGACGGCTTCGCTCTGGACCAAGGATGCAGAACGGGCGGGGCGGCTTGGTCGCGAAATCGAAACCGGCACAGTCTTCATGAACCGAGCCGATTATCTCGATCCAGCCCTGTGCTGGACCGGCGTCAAGGAAACCGGCCGTGGTGGCTCGCTCTCCATCATCGGCTTCCAGAATTTGACGCGTCCGAAATCCTATCATCTGAAGAAAGTTACAGCATGAGTGCGCACATCACAGCCAATTGGAGCTATCCGACAGCCTTCAAGCTCGGCCGCGGCCGCATCAAGGAACTGGCGGATGCCTGCAAGAGCCTCGGCATCAAGAAACCGTTGCTGATCACCGATCGCGGCCTCGCTTCGATGGCGATCACCAAAAACGCGCTGGACATCCTGGACGACGCCGGTCTCGGTCGCGCGATCTTCGCCGACGTCGATCCGAACCCGAACGAGAAGAACCTTGCTGCCGGCGTCAGGGCGTTCAAGGATGGCGGTCATGACGGCGTCGTCGCCTTCGGCGGCGGCTCAGGCCTCGATCTCGGCAAGTGCGTAGCCTTCATGGCCGGCCAGACGCGCCCCGTATGGGACTTCGAGGACATCGGCGACTGGTGGACGCGCGCGAGTGTCGAGGGCATTGCGCCGATCGTGGCGGTGCCGACGACGGCCGGTACCGGCTCCGAGGTCGGCCGCGCCAGCGTCATCACAAACTCCGAAACGCATGTGAAGAAGATCATCTTCCATCCGAAGTTCCTGCCAGGCGTCGTCATCGCCGATCCGGAACTGACGGTTGGAATGCCGAAGATCATTACGGCCGGCACAGGCATGGACGCCTTCGCGCATTGCCTGGAAGCGTATTCTTCGCCCTTCTACCATCCGATGTCTGCCGGCATTGCACTGGAGGGCATGCGCCTGGTCAAGGAGTTCCTACCGCGTGCCTACAAGGAAGGCACAGATCTCGAAGCCCGCGCCAACATGATGTCGGCCGCCGCCATGGGTGCTGTCGCATTCCAGAAGGGGCTTGGGGCGATCCACGCGCTGTCGCACCCGATCGGCGCCGTCTACAACACCCACCACGGCATGACGAACGCTGTCGTGATGCCAGCGGTGCTTCGCTTCAATCGCTCGGCAATTGAGGACAAGATCGCCCGCGCTGCCTCCTATCTCGGCATTTCGGGAGGTTTCGACGGCTTCTACGACTACGTCCTCAAGCTTCGCTCGGAACTCGGCGTCCCGCAGACTTTGTCAGCGATGGGAATTGCGCCGGATCGGATCGATGAGCTGTCGGCTATGGCGATCGAGGATCCGAGCGCCGGCGGCAACCCGGTGGCATTGACGCTGGAAAACACCAAGGCGCTGTTCAAGGATTGCTTCTGAGGCAAAAAGCGGACCTGATATTTGGCCCGGGAAGCACTGGCTTTCCGGGCTTTTTTCGCTTTTCGGAAGAAGCCGCCTAGGGCAACTGCATCAGGGATGCGAGAAATCCACGCAGAAATTTCGGCTGCAATCTTTAGATATTGTTAACCATGATTGGAAAGGATGCGTTGATCGCACGATGCTTCCGACAGTGCGCAACAGAGCGATATCGGGCTCGTGAATTTCCCCTCGAGGACTAGACATGCCAGTCATTACATTTGCAAACACCAAGGGCGGGGCCGGCAAGACGACGGCCGTCCTTCTTCTCGCGACCGAGCTTGCCCAAAAGGGCTATCGGGTGACAATCCTCGACGCCGATCCGCAGCATTGGATTTCACGCTGGCATGACGTCTCCGGCCATGTGCACAACGTTGCCGTGATCGACTTCGTGACCTCGGCATCGCTGCCGCAACATATTTCCGAGAACAAGCAGAACACCGACTACTTCATTATCGATCTGCCGGGCGCGCGCAATCCGCTGCTTGCCACCGCCATCGGCCTTTCCGACCATGTGCTTATCCCGATCCAGGGCTGCGCGATGGATGCGCGTGGTGGAGCGCAGGTGCTGGAACTGCTGCAATATCTCGACGAAAAGGCGGGCATCAAGATCAGCCATTCGGTTGTGCTGACCCGCGTCAGCTCAATGGTCACCACGCGAGCGCTGGCGCTCGTCAAGTCGCTGCTAAGCGAGCGTCAGGTACCGCTCCTCGATACGGCCATCATCGAGCGCTCCGCCTTCCGCGACATCTTCGATTGCGGCGGGACCCTGCATTCGATGGATCCGGCGCGCGTCAGCAACCTCGACAAGGCCCGCGAGAATGCCCTCTGTTTCGCCGAGGAGATGATGCGCAAGCTGCCGGTCAGGCTTCCCGCTGCCGCTCGCATGACGGGGCCGCTTGTCCGTTCCGCGGCGTAAAAGCCAACGACGTTTTTGAGATAATGCGCCGCCCCGCTCCATCCGCTGGGGGCGCATTTCTTGTTGCTGCACCTGCTTGCGTATTTGATCGCGACAGCTTGGCAATCTCAGCGAATTTCCACCCGTGAAAATGTGATGCTGTCCGGTCAATCCACGAATTCGACGGTAACGCCGGGTTTGACCATCTTTGCCAGCTCGGTCGCGTCCCAGTTTGTGAGACGAATGCAGCCGTGGCTTTGCGTTCGGCCAATCTTCGATGGCTCCGGGGTTCCGTGGATGCCGTAGGTCGGCTTCGAAAGAGCCATCCAGACCGTGCCGACAGGGCCGTTCGGGCCCGGCGGAATGTTCAGGATCTTGTCGTTGGCGCCCTGCTGGAAGTTGATCTTCGGATTGTAGGTGTAACCCGGATTGAACGCGACGCGCTCAACTGTCACCGTTCCTGACGGTGAGGGGGTGTCGGTGGAGCCGATGGAGGCGGGGTATGCGGCAACCAGACTTCCGGATGCATCGTAGGCGAAAATCTGCTTCTTCCCCTTGTCGGCGATGATACGCGCGACACTGCCGCTCTTTACCTCTCCCGGATTGACCACCTTGACGATCGTGCCGGGCAGCGTGAAATCCGCAGCCGGATTGATTTCCTTCAGGAAGCCTTCATCCATGTGAAAGCGCTCGGCCAGCATCTCCGTCGTGGAGGTGTAGCCAAGCGACGACAGCGCAGCCTTGTGCGCGTAATCCTCGGGGATTTCGGCGACATACGGACCGGCTGCGTCAGCGGGCGTGATGGTGTAGCTCACGAGCGGCAAGCCGCCGGACATGCGGAGCTGCTCGAGAATGGCATCCGTGTTGTTCGGATCCAGCGTCTCGCCTGTCATTTCCTGATAGGCGTAAATCGCCTTGGTGACATTTGTGCCCATGTGGCCGTCTATGGCACCCGGAGAGATGCCTGCACGGTCGAGGAAGACCTGAAGTGCGACGATCTCCGACTTCGACTTGTTCTTGAGGGTGATAACAGGCTCCGAAGGCGGCTTCGGCTGCATCATGTCAGGCTGCTGTTGATCCGGCTCGATCGAGGCATAGTCACCGTCGTTCTGTGGGTACGGCTGGTTGTCCAGCGGCTGGCGATCGATGGCGGCGTCCCGCGGGATAGACCCTGTCACGGCACCGCGTTCCGAATAGCGTGTATCGCCGTACTGGTCGTCTCCATAGTAGGGATCGTTGTTGTAGACCTCGCGGCTGGGCGGCGGCGGATAATAGCCGCGCGCGCGCGCTTCCGTGGCGATGACGTTGCCGTAGCGATCGACAAGGACCCGATTGCCGCGACGGTCACGGGTATAGCCGGCACCGGCAGGGACATAGTCGAGAATGTCGCCGTTCGGTGCTACGAAAACGACGCTGCTCTGGCGATTGCTATAGAACTGCGCATCGGCGTTCGGGGCCAAGGCCCCAACGGCCAGCACAACTGCAATTCCAGACAAAGCCGATTTAAGAAAGCGATTCACGTCTTCGTATCCTTCAGTGACTGCGCCGACACACACCTGCGAATTTTGACGCTAGTGTGGAATTTATGAAATCGTACTGAACAAAAGATAAAAAACTCGTGATTTTCCCTTTACTCATAAACATTTGAGACCGCCAGGCAGTTCCACTGAAATTGTCGGTTGGCCCAGAACACCTGCGCGATTGACGAAACATGGCGCAGAACCTAACCCTACGCCGACTGAAGAACCGGGGAGATGAGATCATGATGGAGTTTGTCGCAGCCACGGGGCCGCGTCTGATGCTGGACGAAACCTCACTGATGGACATTGGCGGATGCCTCCTCGGAGATGTCGATATCGCGCCGAAGACCGCGGTTCCGGATGATGGCGACGCTCGCATATCGCATTCGGTCCAGGGGTTTCTCTTCACCTGCGGGCCCGATCACATCCGCCACCGTGACCCCATACCCGGCCGCACCGACGGCAAGGTCTTCCCCTTGCACGGGTCTGCTGCCGGGCATGCCGCAAACGTCCTCTGGACCAAATTCGAAAACGGCAATGCGGAGTGCCGGGCCGATATTGACCTGACCACGGTGGAGGGATTGCCGGCTCGTATCGAACGGCGTTGGTTCATTGACGGCAAGACCGGTGAGACGCATCTCAACGACCGGGTCATAAATACCAGCGACCGGACGGTGCCGACGTTCCTGATGTACCATATGAACGTTGGCGGCAGATGGTTCGACGCCGCGACGCGGCTTGAGGGGACGATGCTGGAAGGCGGCGGCTTCCCCTGGCGGTTCGGCGACGAACTCGGGGATCTCTTCTGCGTCGAGGCGCCGGCAACGGTGGATGGCCTTGCCGAAGTCCGTTTGGGGCCGATCGCCGCGATCGGCGGCAAGACGCTGAGAGTGCGTGTACAGGCTGAAACCTTGCCGCATCTGCAGGTCTGGCGAAACCAGAAGGCGCCTGCCGACGTCCTTGGGATCGAGCCGGTATCACATCGGTGGGTCTCGCGATCCGAGCTGGAGGCCGCGGGGGAGTTCGTCTTGCTGAAGCCCGGCGAGAGCCGCAACTACGGTCTCAGCTTCGCCTTTGTTTGAATGATCCGCGGTTGACGCTGGTCATCCGGCGGCGTAGTCATTCAGCCCATGATTTCAGGAGGATTAGCGATGGACATTCGCCAGATCGATGACGAATATTCGGTTTCCGGCCAGATCACGGTCGAGGACCTCGACGAGGTCAAGGCCATGGGCTTCAAGTCCATCGTCTGCCATCGTCCGGACCAGGAAAGCATGGACCAGACGCCGTTTGCCGCTATCGAAGCGCGCGCAAAAGAGCTCGGTCTCGATATCGCCCATGTTCCGGTCGGCCCGATGGGCGTGACGGAAGAGGCGGTCGTCGGCATGGTCGATGCGCTCGACGAATTCCCGCGCCCGATGCTCGGCTATTGCCGTTCCGGCGCACGCTCGACGGCGATCTATCAAAAAACGCAGCATATCCGCGCCTAGTCTCTTGCCGCGGAGCATCGCAGGCGCCGCCCGTTGTGCGGCGTCTTTCATTTCATAACCAGGAGAACATCATGAGCATCAAGCGCATCGAGGTCGGCGCCCGCATGAGCGGCGCGGTCATCCACGGCAACACCGTTTACCTCGCAGGCCAGGTCGGGGAAGGCGAAAGTGTAACCGAGCAGTGCAAGTCGGCGCTCGGTGAAGTCGATCGCCTGCTCGCTGCTGCCGGCTCGAGCAAGTCGAAGGTTCTGCAGACGATCATCTACCTCTCCGACATCGCTTACTTCGCTGAAATGAATGCAGCCTGGGAAGCCTGGGTCGATCCGGCAAACACGCCGGCTCGCGCGACCAGCGAAGCAAAGCTTGCTGCGCCCAAGTACAAGGTCGAGTTCATCGTTACGGCTGCGATCTAAGCTCGTCGCATCTCGATTGTGGAAAGCCGGTGGGTTCGCTCACTGGCTTTTTGTTTGGGCGATCTCCGACAGCGTGCGGGTCGGCGTGATCGCTTCGGGATCGAGCTTCACCTCGATGATCGAAGGCTTGCCGGTGGCGCGGGCCCGTTCGAAGGCGGAGGCGAAATCCTCGGTTTTCTCCACCGTTTCTCCGTGGCCGCCAAAGGCGCGGGCCAGTGCCGCGAAATCCGGGTTTGTCAGATCGGTGCCGCTGACGCGGCCGGGATACTCGCGCTCCTGATGCATGCGGATCGTGCCGTAGATGCCGTTGTTGATGACGATGGCGATGATCGGCAGGCGGTAGCGGACGGCGGTGGCGAATTCCTGGCCGTGCATGAGGAAACAGCCGTCGCCGGCAAAGCAGATCACTTCGCGGTCTGGAAACAGCCGCTTGGCTGCGACCGCGGCGGGCAGGCCGTAACCCATGGAACCGGACGTTGGTGCAGCCTGCGTGTTGAACTGCCGGAACCGGTGGAAGCGATGCAGCCAGGTCGCATAGTTGCCGGCACCGTTGGTGAAGATCGTGTCGGCGCGCGTATTGGCCTCGATCCATTCCATGATCGGCCCCATGTGAACGTCGCCGGGGCCCGTCTGCGGCGGTTTCGACCATGAGAGATAGGCCTGATGCATACGCTCGGTGCGTTGCGCCCAGTGCGGTTCGGCCGGCGCTTCGAGATCGGCCAGTGCGGCGACGAAATCCTCCGGGCTCGCTGAGATCGCGAGATCCGGCCGGTATATCCGGCCAAGCTCGGATGGATCCGGATAGATATGGACGAGAGACTGCTGCGGGTATGGAATATCGATCAGCGTATAGCCGGAGGACGGCATTTCAGACATGCGGCTGCCAAGCAGGATCAAGAGGTCGCTCTCCTTGATCTCCTTGGCGAGCGACGGATTGATGCCGATGCCAACGTCGCCGGCGTAGCTCGGGTGCAGATGATCGAACAGCATCTGACGGCGGAAAGAGCAGCCGACCGGCAGCTTGAAACGTTCGGCGAACGCCTGGAAATCGGCGACCGCGTCCGCATCCCAGCGGGTGCCGCCGAGGATCACCATCGGCCGTTCAGCCTTCAGCAGGCGGAGGTAGAAATCATCGATCTGGCCGCTTCCGGGATGTGCGTCGACCCGCGCATAGCGCCTGGCGCGGGGCGCTTCGACTTCATCGCGCAGCATGTCTTCGGGCAGTGACAATACGACTGGGCCTGGCCGGCCCGAGGTTGCGATCGCAAAGGCGCGGGTCACGAACTCCGGGATGCGTGCGGCGTCGTCGATCTCGCCGACCCACTTGGCGAACTCGGTGAAGGCGCGACGAAATTCCACCTCCTGAAAGGCCTCACGCTCGCGGGCGTCTCGCTGCACCTGGCCGATGAAGAGGATCATCGGGATGGAATCCTGTCGGGCGATGTGAAGGCCGGCTGAGGCGTTCGTAGCGCCCGGGCCGCGGGTGACCATGCAGATTCCGGGCTCCCCCGTGAGCCGTCCCCAGGCGTCGGCTATCATCGCCGCACCGCCTTCCTGGCGGCAGACGACCACGTCGATGTCACTATCATAGAGCGCATCGAGAACGGCGAGGAAACTCTCGCCGGGCACGCAGGAGAGGCGCTTTACCCCGTTCGCCTTCAATGCCTCGACGATCAGTTCCCCGCCAGTTCTCTTCATGGTGATCTCCTCCCCTCCAGTTCGGCGAGTTCCGCCAGAACTTCCTCCTGATGCTCTCCCAGTCTCGGGCTCGGCCTTTCGTAGCGCAAGGGCGTCTGCGAAAGCACGACCGGCGTCCTCACGCCGGGAATGACGGTGCCGGCCGCATCCTTGAGGTCGATACGCAGGCCGCGCGCCTCGATTTGCGGGTCGGCGAACATCTCCTCGATGGTGTTGATCGCGCCTGCCGGAACCGCGGTTTCCTCGCAGGCTCGCAGCAGGTCGGCCTTTTGCCATTTCAGCGTTTCGGTCGAGACCAGCCGGCGTACTTCATGGCGATTGGCGACGCGGGCCCGGTTGGTCGAGAAGCGCTCGTCGTCGGGCGTGGCGCCAAGGCCGAGGATGGAGCACAGCCGACCGAACTGACCGTCGTTGCCGATCGCCAGAATGAGATAGCCGTCGGCCGTCGGCACGACCTCGTAAGGCGAGATATTCGGATGGGCGTTTCCGAGCCTCGTCGGCGGACTGCCGGAGATCAGGTAGTTCATGTTCTGGTTGGCGAGAACGGCAGATTGCACGTCGAGCAACGCCATATCGACCAATTGCCCTTCGCCGGTTTTCAATGCGTGGATGAGGGCGGCCTCTATCGCCGAAACCGCGTAGATACCGGTGAAGATGTCGGCGATGGCAACGCCTGCCTTCATCGGCTGCCCTTCCGGCTCGCCGGTGATCGACATGAAACCCGACATGCCCTGGACAATGTAGTCATAGCCGGCGAGGCTGGCATAGGGCCCCGTCTGGCCAAAGCCGGTGATCGAGCAATAGACGAGTTTCGGATTGATCTTCTTCAGGCTCGCGTAGTCGAGGCCGTATTTTGCCAGCCCGCCCAGCTTGAAGTTCTCGATGAGGACATCGGCGCTCGCAGCGAGGCGGCGTACCAGCGTCTGGCCTTCCTCGCTCTTCAGGTCTGCCGTGATGGATCGCTTGCCACGATTGGCCGAGTGATAGTAGGCAGCAGATAGGTTTTCGCCGTCTGTGCTTTCAACGAATGGCGGTCCCCACTGGCGGGTATCGTCGCCGCCGTCGGGATTTTCGACCTTGATAACATCAGCGCCGAGATCGGCCAGCATCTGGCCGGCCCACGGGCCGGCGAGCACGCGGGCGAGTTCGATGACGCGGATGCCGTGAAGCGGCGGCTTCCTAAGCTGGGTGTCCGTCATGTTCCTCCCGCGATCAGATCAGGGTGCGCGTGTCGATTGAGATGTATCGGATACCGGTTTCGATGCAAAGCGGCGCTCGCGCCAGATAATGTAAAAGCCGGATCCCATGATGATGAGGATGCCGATCCACTTGAGCGCATCCGGAAAGTCTCCGAACACCAGCCAGGCGAAGATGGTCGCCGAGACGATCTCGAAATATTGCAGCGGAGCCAGCGTCGAGGCAGGGGCCGATCGGTAGGCATAGACACCAAGGATCCCGGCGATCGCCGCGGTGATGCCGACGCCGATCAGATAGAGAAAGGCGCGGCCATCCGGCATGACAGGATCGAAGATCTCAGAGCCGGTCCCGTGGCCGAAATACAGAAGGACGATGCAGATGAGGAGACCCCACAAGCCCATGTGAAACTGCATCACCCACGGGTCTTCGCGCTGGGCGAGCGCGCGGTTCATCATCGCCGAGATTGCTATGCAGACCGCGCTGACGACCGGCAGAAGGGCGATGTAACCCACTTCTTCGAAGCTTGGCTGAATGATGAGGATCGCGCCGAAGAAGCCAACACCGCAGGCGGTATAGCGTCGCCAGCCGATCGCCTCCTTGAGGAAGATGCTGCTGAGGATGGTGAGGATGATCGGTTCGACGAAGAAGATCGCAATGGCATCGGCAACCGCCATGTACTTCAAGGTGGTGACGAAGGAGATCATCGAGATGGTGATGATGGCGCCGCGGATCGCGTGAAAGAAGCTCTGCCTCCACGTCGTATCGACCAGGTTCTTCCGCCACAGCACGATAGGCAGCATGCAGAGCGCCTGCACCGCAAATCGTGCGGCGGTAATCTCTGCCGACGGGATGGTGGCGATGGCGAGCTTCGAGAAGATGTCGATGATCGGTGACACGAGAACCGAGATGGACATCAGCATGAGCCCCATCATGACCTCCGAGGAGGCGGATGCGGGGAGGGTGGAGCTGCCGTTGTTCATTGTGCGTCCTTCTTTCAGGACGTCGCGAGCGCTTCATCACACCAATCGGCGAATGCCGAAATGGCGGCCTCGGCGCCGACTTCATTTAGAGTCTCGTGGCGCATGTCCCGATATATCTGCGTGGTGATACGAGAGAAACCGGCGGCTTTCAAATGGTTTGAAAGCCAGACGATCGCTTTTCCTCCCTCCGTTGCCGGATCCTCGCCACCGCCGACCAGATGGATGGGTGTTTGCACGGAAAGCCGTGCCAAATGATGCTTCTGCGGCGCGCGGTAGGTCAATTCGAACAGGTCGAGCCACAGGGACACGGAAGCGTCAAAGCCGCACAGCGGGTCGGAGATGTACTTGTCCACTTCAGCGGGATCATGAGACAACCAGTCGAAGTCCGTGCGCCTGCCGCTGATCGACTGGCCCCACGTGCCGAAGGTCAGCTTCGGCAGTATGCCGCTTGGTACGTCCGAGCCTTTCAAGGCGCGCTCGGCAAGCAGGATCGCCTGCGCGACGCGGCCGGCGATGCCAGGGTTGAAGTTGGAGTTCCAGACTGCGATCGCGTCGAATTTGTCGGGATAGGCGACCGCCGCATTGAGCGCGATCAGGCCGCCCATCGAATGACCGAAGAGCACGACCGGCAGCCCCCGATGCCGTCCTGCGACGTGATCCCGAAACGCTGCTACGTCATCAATCACGCGCCGGGCACCTTCGCGGCGCGCAAAGCGACCGATCGGCGCGTCTGGCGCCGTTGTCTCGCCGTGGCCGCGATGGTCGTGGGCGTAGACGTGATAGCCACGGGCTGCCATGCTTTGCGCGAAGGCTGCATAGCGCTTCGAATGCTCGGCCAACCCGTGGCAGACGAGAATGATCCCGTTTGCTTGCCCGATGGCCGGCTGATGGTGAAAGGCAAGCCTGGCCCCCGGCGTCGCGAGGCGCTGTGTTTCTGCAAACATTGTTTCCTCCGTCGCGCGAGAAGACCAGAACAGCTGCCAAATGCAACAGGCCCTTATGTTTGTGCCGAGGGAATTTCAGCACCCTGTTCTTGCGGCTTGCGAAAACACGTCTGGCGTGTTTATTTGTTCATGCATTGTTCTTTGGCAGCCGTGAGGTGGAGTGAGGATGAGAAGTCTGTTCTTGCGTTTGGCCGTGGTTATCATCGTCGTTGCCACCGCCGGTTCTGCCGGTGCTGAGGCAGGTGGTGGACGGACGCGTTTCATCCTTGCGGCGAGCTGGCAGCCGGCATTTTGCCAAACCAATCATCGCAAGGCGGAGTGCGCGAGCCAGACGGAGGAGCGGTTCGACGCGACCAATTTTTCACTGCACGGTCTCTGGCCGCTGCGAGAGAACTATTGCGGCGTGTCTGACGACCTGCGCGCGGCCGACAAGGGCGGAAGCTGGAACGAACTGCCCGCCGTGACGCTCTCGGATGCCTCCAAGGTCGCACTCGACAAGGCAATGCCAGGCACGCAATCGGGACTTGAGCGGCACGAATGGCTCAAGCATGGTACCTGCACCACTATGAGTGCCGATGATTATTTCTCCACGGCGATTCGGCTGGTGGGCGAATTGAACGATTCTGCGGTTCGCGATCTCTTCGCGTCCAGGATCGGCAAGACGGTGACGTCGCAGGAGATCAAGACGGCTTTCGACACGAGCTTTGGCGCGGGGGCCGGAGACCGCATAAAGATGAGCTGCCGCCGCGCCGGTCAAAACCGCGTCATCAGCGAATTGACGATCGGGCTTTCGGAGGAGGCGACAACCGACGATGGGGCCAGCCTTGGCGACCTCATACAAGGCGCCGGTCGGACATCGTTCGGCTGCAATGAAGGGATCGTTGACGCGGCCGGATTTTGATGCCGAGGCACGATGGCTGTTCTCCTCGATCCGATCGAGAGAAGGCTCGCTCCATGGCCCCTTGCAGGCGACGACGACGGCCGGTCTTCAGAGCATACGATCGCCAGGACGACTGCCCTCCCGCTTTTCCGGATCGACCATTCAAAGCTGAAATCGCCAGCGCCTTCCGAGTGGAATTCCATTGAAGGTATCAGAAAGCGTCTTGTTTTTTGGCGCTGCGCGTTGCTCCCGGGCGCCAATTCGCCTACATAGCGGCAAACTTAAAATCCCCCCCGCGGAGCACTTCATCAATGGCACGTCAGTTCATCTACCATATGTCGGGGCTCAACAAGTCCTACGGCGCCAAGAAAATCCTGGAAAACGTCAACCTGTCTTTCTATCCGGATGCCAAGATCGGCATCCTCGGACCGAACGGCGCCGGTAAGTCGACCGTGCTGCGCATCATTGCCGGCCAGGACAAGGAATTCACCGGCGAAGCCTGGCTCGCTGAAGGTGCGACGGTCGGCTACCTGGAGCAGGAGCCGCATCTCGATCCTGAAAAGACAGCTTTCGAAAACGTCATGGTCGGCGTTGCCGACAAGACGGCAGTGCTCGAGCGTTACAACGAGCTGATGATGAACTATTCCGATGAAACCGCGGAAGAGGGCGCCAAGCTTCAGGACATCATCGACAGCCAGAATCTCTGGGACCTTGAGCAGCAGGTCGAAATGGCGATGGAAGCGCTGCGTTGCCCGCCGCGCGAGGCCGACGTCACGACGCTGTCGGGTGGTGAGCGCCGTCGTATCGCGCTCTGCCGCCTGCTGCTGTCGCAGCCAGATCTGCTGCTGCTCGACGAACCGACCAACCACCTGGACGCCGAGACCATCTTGTGGCTCGAAAAGCATCTGCGTGCCTATCCCGGCGCCGTGATGATGATCACCCACGATCGCTACTTCCTCGACAACGTGACCGGCTGGATCCTCGAGCTCGACCGCGGCCGCGGCATTCCTTACGAAGGCAACTACTCCGCATATCTGCAGGCGAAGGCCAAGCGCATGCTGCAGGAAAACCGCGAAGAAGCCGGCCGTCAGAAGGCAATCTCGCGCGAACAGGAATGGATCGCGTCCAGCCCGAAGGCCCGTCAGGCCAAGTCGAAGGCGCGTATCAAGTCCTACGAGCAGCTTGTGGATGCCGCCGAGAAGCAGCGTCCCGGCGACGCGCAGATCATCATCCCGGTCAGCGAGCGTCTCGGCCAGGTGGTCATCGAGATGGAAGCTATCTCCAAGGGTTTTGAGGGCCGCACGCTGATCAACGACCTGTCGATCAAGCTGCCGCCGGGCGGTATCGTCGGCATCATCGGGCCGAACGGCGCCGGCAAGACGACGCTGTTCAAGATGATCACCGGCCAGGAAAAACCGGACAGCGGTTCGGTGCGCATCGGCGACACCGTGCATCTCGGTTATGTCGACCAGAGCCGCGACGCGCTCGATGGCAGCAAGACGGTCTGGGAGGAAATCTCAGGTGGCGCCGAAGTCATCAAGCTCGGCAAGTTCGATATGAACTCTCGTGCCTATTGCGGCGCCTTCAACTTCAAGGGTGGCGATCAGCAGCAGAAGGTCGGCAATCTCTCCGGTGGTCAGCGTAACCGCGTGCATCTGGCGAAGATGCTGAAAGCCGGTGGCAACGTGCTGCTGCTTGACGAACCGACCAACGACCTTGATACGGAAACGCTCGGCGCGCTGGAGACGGCACTCGAAAACTTTGCGGGCTGCGCGATCATCATCAGCCACGATCGCATGTTCCTCGACCGTCTGGCGACACACATCCTCGCCTTCGAAGGCGATGGCCATGTGGAATGGTTCGAGGGCAATTTCGAGGACTACGAGCAGGACAAGGTCCGCCGCCTCGGTGCGGACGCCCTCAACCCAGGCAGCCAGGCCTACAAGCGCCTAACTCGCTGATTTCTGGCGTTTCGCATGCAATTGGTAAAGCCGCTGGGTCACCCGGCGGCTTTTTTTATCGCGGCGCCATGTCGCTAATTGCGCAGCGAAGTTCGTGATTGGATGGAATTGTTGCTTGCAAGAGCTGGCTAATTCACATAAAGATATCTTTATATGTTGATTGGATCGGATATGGGTGAGCCCGTCAGGCTTGGTTTGGATGCGTTGGTGGACGTGCTGCGGGCAGCCGGTGAGCCGACGCGCCTGCGTCTGCTCGCGTTGCTTGCCGCCGGCGACGTGACGGTCACCGATCTTACAGAAATTCTTGGGCAATCCCAGCCTCGCATTTCCCGCCATCTCAAGCTGCTCGGAGAAGCGGAGCTGATCGATCGCTATCAGGAAGGGGCTTGGGCCTACTTCCGGTTAAGACAGGACGGCAAGGCGGTGGCCTTTGTCAGAAGTCTTTTGACGCATGCCTCCGAGAGCGATCCTGTGATCCTGCGTGACGGCGAGCGTCTCGCTGCGGTCAAGCGCCAACGCGCCGAGCGGGCGCAGGACTATTTCAGTCGCAATGCGGCTGAGTGGGACGAGCTTCGCCGCCTGCATGCTGCAGACGAGGAAGTCGACGCGGCCGTCATTCGGCTGCTCGGCAGCCAGCCGATCGATTCGCTTCTGGACCTAGGCACGGGGACGGGTCGTATCCTTGAGCTGCTTTCCGGCCTCTACCGCCGTGCAATCGGCGTTGACGCCAGCCGTGACATGCTGAGTGTGGCACGGGCCAATCTGGACAAGTCGGCCATTACCAAGGCCTCAGTCCGCCACGCCGACATCCTGAACCTGCCTTTCGAGGCACAGGATTTCGATCTGGTGACGATCCACCAGGTCCTGCATTTCTTCGATCAGCCTGATATCGCGATCGGCGAGGCGGCGCGCATGCTGCGCCCCGGCGGGCGGCTGGTCATCATCGATCTGGCGCCACACGCGCTGGAATACCTTCGTGACGAGCACGCACACGTGCGCCTCGGCTTTTCTCACCAGTCGATGTCCGATTGGCTGCGCAAGGCCGGGCTCGATGTCGAGCAGGTCGTCGATCTTCATCCGGGTCACCAGGGCGGGCAGGGACTTACGGTCACCATCTGGCTCGCACGGGACCCAAGGCGTCTGATGGCCTCTGTCGAGAGCGAAAGCGCCGTACCTACATTTGCCGGGAGAGAGTGACATGGCTTCAAACAGCGACGCGCGCCGCAGGATCGGCATTTCCTTCGAGTTCTTTCCGCCGAAGTCGGAAGAGATGGAAGGCCAGCTGTGGAACACGGTCAGCGAGCTGCAGGACTGGGATCCGGACTTCGTGTCTGTGACCTATGGGGCCGGCGGCACCACGAAGGCGCCGACGCTGGCGACCGTGTCGCGGTTCCTGGCAGGAACGCCGCTTGCCACCGCGTCGCATCTGACCTGCGTCGGAGCGACGAAGGAAGAAACTCACAGCGTCATCGACACATTCCGCAATGTCGGCGTCAAGCATTTCGTCGCGCTGCGGGGCGATGCCCCCGGTGGCGTTGGCGCGCCTTATCAGCCGCATCCTGGTGGTTATGCCAACGCGGCGGAGCTCGTTGCGGGACTGCGCGAGATGGGCGAGTTCGAGATTTCGGTTTCGGCCTATCCCGAGAAGCATCCGGAAAGCCTCGATACGGCCGCCGACATCGAAATGCTAAAGCGCAAGGCGGACAACGGCGCCGATCGCGCGCTGACGCAATTCTTCTTCGATAACGATAATTTCGAGCGCTACCTGGAAAAGGTTCGCGCGGCTGGTGTCAACATTCCTGTCGTGCCGGGGATCATGCCGATCCTGAACCTGACGCAGCTGAAGCGCTTCGCAGGTGCCTGCGGAACCATTATCCCTGGCTTCCTCGATGAACGCTTTGCGGGCTTCGACGACAAGCCGGAGGAACGCGCCAAGGTCGCGGCCGAGGTTGCGGCCGAGCAGATCGAAGATCTTGGTCGCCGTGGCATCAGCGACTTTCATCTCTACACGATGAACCGCGCTCCGCTGGTCTCTGCCGTGCTGGCCAATCTCGGTTTGAAGCGCAGGGAAACGAAGAGCGCTGGCGCTGCTGCCTAGCGACCGAAAAGCCGCTGACGACCCAACAGTAAAAAAGCGCATGTCCTCGTGACATGCGCTTTTTTAATTCTTTGAGCTGTTCGCTATTCAGGAGTTTCGGCATTGTCCGTTTCGGGCGGCAGAAAAGTCAAATGAAAAGCATCGACAAAACAAATAGAAACGCCGCACCGATCAAAAGGACATTCAAGGATCGTGTCAGTCCCATGTCTGTCTCCTTGCGTTAACGGCTGGATAATATGTCGGGAATACGACGCTTGAAAGTGAATTTTATGCTGCGGTGCGGCAGAAATGTCACGCTTTTGCGGGTTTTGACGCACTAAAGCACTGAAATAGAAATGCAAATTGCGCCGCAAAGTTACTCACACTTTTTAACGAACTGTAAAATTGGGGGACCCCGCGTTTACAGATGTGGCGGGTTCAAGGTCCGTCGACCGCATTGCAGTGCCGGGAAATCCCGAATCTAAAAGCCGGGCCAATGGCCCGGCTCGAAAAAAGCGGTTCAACGATGTCTTAGAGCGCGCCCAGCAGCGCCGGTGTCGCCCAGCCGTCTGCGGGCATCCCCAGTCGCTGTTGCTCCCTCTGGATTGCGACGCGCGTACCGGAGCCGAGAATCCCGTCGATCGCACCCACATCGTGGCCGCGCGTGTCGAGCTTCGTCTGCAGTTGCTTCATCTGGTCGTTGGAAAGGCCCTGTTCCGGAGTGCCTTTCAGATAGGGCTCGGCGCCTGAAAGACGCGTGCCGAAATAGGCAGCCGAGGTGGTGTAGATGAACGATTTGTTCCACTCGAGATAAATCTGGAAATTCGGGTAGGCGATGAAGGCGGGTCCAAGGCGGCCCTGGGGAAGCACGAGGTCGCCGCGCAGGCTGCCGAAACCGGTGTTGCCGTCGCGTGGCTTCACACCGAGCGCGAACCATTCACCGGCAGTCATGGAACCTCCGAGGCCCGATTTGTCAAACGGCAGCGTGTCAGGAACGGTGACTTCCTGAAGCCAGGGCTGTCCCTTCTGGAAGCCAAGGTGCTGGATGAATTTTGCGGCCGTCAGGATCGCATCCGCCCCGCTCTGCTTCAGGCGCACGTGTCCGTCGCCGTCGCCATCCATGCCGTAGGCGATGATATCGCGCGGCAGCATCTGAACCTGGCCGATTTCGCCGGCCCAGGCGCCCGTGTTGGTGGCCGGATCGAGGTCGCCGTGCTCGACCATCTCGATGAGGGCGATCAGCTGCGGACGGAAGAGTTCGGGGCGGCGGCAATCGTGGGCCAGGGTGACCAGCGCGTTGCGAGTGTTGAAATCGCCCTGCACAGCGCCGAAGTCCGTTTCCATAGCCCAGAAGGCGGTGATGACGCCCGGCGGAACACCAAATTCCTGTTCGGCGCGGGCAAAGACATCCGCAAACTGTTTCATCTTCTGGCGGCCGATGTCGAGCCGTGCCTGGCTGACGGTGCGCTGGGAGAATTCGAGGAAGGTCTGCTTGAATACGCCCTGGGCGCGGTCGCGGCTCAGTACCTTCGGGTCGATCTCAGCGCCGGCGAGCGCCCTGTCGGCGGCTTCGGCGGATGCGCCCGCTGCAATCGCCTCGGCCTTTACGCCTGCGAGGAATGTTGCAAGGTCGCCGTCGCATGCAGGCGCCGGTGTCGCTGCCGCGGGTGCCTCGCTGACCGGCGCGGCTGGCGCAGCCGTCTGCGCGGCGGCGCTAGTTGCCAGGCCGGCGGCCAACAGAAAAGCGAGCGCAGAACGGCTTGCAGGCGTGCGGTGCATAGTCTTTATCCTCGTCATTGCTGAAATTGCTGTCGATGTCCCAAATGATTGTGACAGAAGCAAGAAAGAAGGCGGGACGTTACTAAGAATTCGTGTCTTTTGATACGGCCGCAACCCAGTTGGTCCAGTTCTTTGCCGAGCCGGCGAACACGTTAATGTCGGTAGGCCCCTTGATGCCTGGAATGACGCCGGTCGACGTGTACTGCCAGAACGCCCAACGGCGGTCGGCATAGGTCACCTGCGGGTGCTTCGCGACGGACCGGACCCAGAAATGATAGTCCTGGAAATAGCCAGCGAGATTGTCGCGATGGAAGTCGACCGACGTGTAGATGATCGGGCGCTTGCCGTAGTAGGCCTCAAGGCGGTCCATGAAGCGCTGGATCTGCGCACGTACCGTCTCCGGGTCGGGGCGGGTGCGGCAGGTCTTTGATTCGCCGTTCCACTCGACGTCGAGGACCGGCGGCAGACGCATGGAGTCCTTCGGCACGTTGCTGATGAACCAATCGGCCTGTTCGTCAGCCGACGAACAGAAATAGTAGAAATGGTAGGGCGCGTGCGGGATGCCGACGGCGCGGGCGCGCTGCCAGTATTCGTTGAAGCGTGGATCGACGCGGTCCTTGCCTTCGGTCGCCTTGATGAAGGCAAATGCAACGCCGGAATTGCGGACCGTCTGCCAATCGATATCGCCCTGCCACTTGGAGATGTCGATGCCGTGAATGGCGTTCTGCTGCGGGTGCCTTGGCCCGAAGTCCTGCGGATCGGTGTCCTTGAACCTTGTCTTGGGTTTTATGGACGCTGTTTCGAGAAAGTCATAACCCGATGACGTGCAACCGGCCAGGATGATGGCCAACGGCAAGACGCAAAGCAGAAGCCGGCGCATAGGTGTTCCGTCGTAAACCGAATGATCTTTTTGCCCCACAGCTTGACCTTCGTGATAGACGCGTCCAGCAGAGAGATGCCCCTCTATTCAACATATCAACGTAAAAAAACTGTTAGTTTCAAGCTAAATATTAGCGTGCCGTAATAATTGTTGCGCGCCAGGCATAGCCAGCGCCAATCGTCTGGAACATCAGCCGCGCGTTCTGCCGTTTCGCCTGGGCCTCCAGGACGTCGTGCAAGCTGGCCMGCGGGTTCACATGAAACCTTGCCAGCCACGACCGCAGGAAGGCGCGAAACCAGGCCGGGAGTCCCTCCTGCTGGCCGAAATCGACGATGTGAAGTTGCCCGCCGGGGTTGAGTGCGGCGATGGCAGCATCGATCGCGCGTTCCCAATTTGGGATCATCGAGAGAGCGTAGGAGACCAGGATGCGGTCGAAGCCTTCGACGCCGAATTCTTGGGGCGTGAAGGCGGTTGCATCGGCAACCCGAAAATCGGCGCTCGTGCCTTTGGTGGCGAAGGTCTTTCGCGCCGAGATCAGCATTTCCTGCGAGATATCAAGGCCGTAGAGCCGTGTCGAGGGATAGCTCTTGTGGGCAAGCGCCAGATTGCGGCCTGTTCCGCAGCCCACTTCCAGGAGCGTTCCGCCGGCCGGAACATCGAGGTTGCCTATCGTTTGGTCGCGACCGAGGAGGTAGTATTTGCGGGTGAGGTCGTAGATATGGCGCTGATAGCGATACATGCCGTCCATCAGGTCGGCATGGTTTTCGACCGATGCGTCGGTGGTTGCGTCGATCTTGCTCACGCTGTCTTTCCGTAGATGTGGAACCCGCCATAAATTGCGGAGCGATCGAGCGCCGTCAGCGCGCGCGAGCGTTCCGCCAGATAGACCCACTGATCGCGAATGGCGGGCGACAGCCGGCCCTCGACGATGCTCTTTTCGGCGGCCGTGCGGAAAATCACCCTGGCGCCGTCGCGCGCCGTCCGGGTAATTTCCGACCAGAGGTCGTTCAGTTGCTGATCCGTCATCCAGTCCTGCGCGTCGAGCAGGATGTAGCGATCGCGCGAAGCGGCCGGTTCGCGTGCCAGCAGTTCGGTGAAGCTTGCGTGGTGGACGCTGACGCGATCGACGTTTGCGCGAATCGTCTCGTAGTGCTCGGGCCTCAGGTATGTCGGAAGCGGACCTTCGCCCTCGGGTGCATAGCGTCGGCCGAAGGCCTGCCAGGCGAAATAGTTGTCGCGCATCGGGAAGTGACAGGCGAGCTTTTCGAGGCGGTGCCGGAGTACGGGGGCGATCGAGTGATCGGCGGCAAGGCTTGCCAGTTCGTCATACTGCTGGGGCGGAATGCCAAGGCCGAAGAGGGAACTCTTGCGGCCGGTGATCCACCGCACGATCGGTTTTTCGAACAACGGGGCAATTTTTTCGTCGAAGAACTGCCGCTGCTCGCGCAGCGAGCGCGACCGCGTCATCTCCGTGAGGTCGACGCCGTGCAAGCGCGCCAGCAGATGCGCTGCGCCGATGAAGCGTCCGAGAAGTCCAGTCTTGTATATGTTGCGGTCAAACACCGTGACGCGCCGGCGACCGAACTTGCGCGCATTCCAGTAGGTGCGTGTCGTCTCGTCGACATTGGCCGACAAGAACTGGTCGAATGCCTTGCTGTTGGATGGCTCGCCGGGCGTTGCGAGGAAGCGAAGGAGGTCGGCGCGACCCGGCAGATGCCGGAACGCGGCAAGCTTCAGGTGGTTGAGCGCGATGTGGTGCGGGTTGAGATCAACAACGTCGATGGAGGCGGGGCTCTGCGACAGATATGCAAGCATGTTGCAGCCGCCCGAGCCTATCGCCACCATGCGGTGGTGAGGTTCAAGCTCCATCGCCTGCATGTCGAGATCGGGATCCTCCCAGATCTGCGGGTAGACGAGGCCGGAGAAAAGGAGCCCGAACAGCCGCTCGGAGAAACCTTCTTTCGAAAAGGCTTTGTGGCGCAGAAGAGCCGCCTTAAGTTTCCGGTTCTTGCGGAAGCCGGCGTCCGGTGCAAATTCCGTCATAAGTGAGTCTCTCAACCTTTTAGCGTTCAGCGCGTTTAACGCGACGGCACTACAGTTTGATGACGTCCCCTGTGGAACACATTCTGCGGAATTCGCCTTGATGACCGCTGCAGAGCGTTGCAGACTTTGGTGCCGCAACCTGTTTTCTTCACCTCGATGGAGGAGCATATGCGACGTGTTCGACGTATCCTGAAGACACTGGCTGCTCTGCTTGGCGTCGCTGTCGTCGTTGGCGGAGGGTGGTTGTATGTCGAACCGCCGGAACTTCTGCTCGTCGGCGATGGCTATGCAGCCAAGATCGTCTGCTCCAACGTCTTCCTGGCGGGACGCGATCCGGACATGGTGCTTTCCAAGGATGTGCAGGCCCCGGGCAATCCGCTGTTGCGGCTCGTGCGGATCGATGTCGATCGAGGGGAAAAACGGGTCACGGCTCGGATCATGGGACTGTTTGCAGCCAACCATGCGATCTATCGCGGCCGCCTCGGTTGCACGACGGTTCCCGACGGCAATTTCGAAGCGGCGCGACGGGCCGTGCCGGACGAGCCGGCAGCCGCTGCCCCAGACAACGCAATCGGGGTGGCAGCGGACGGTGTCGGGAACGCGAAGGACGAGCGGATTGCGTCCCTCCTGGCGAGGAGGGATCTGATTGGCAAGAACATGCGGGCGGCCGTTGTCGTGCACGACGGCCACATCATTGCAGAAGCCTACGGGAAGGGATTCGGTCCCGGAACGCCGTTGATCGGCTGGTCGATGACGAAAACGGTAAACGCCGCGATCCTGGGGCGACTGATGATGGAGGGCAAGATCGGACTCGACGATGCCGGCCTCTTGCCGCAGTGGAGGAACGACAGGCGCGCGCAGATCAAACTCAGTGATCTCTTGGGGATGGAAAGCGGGCTGGCGTTCAACGAAGACTATGGAACCGTCGCCGACGTCACCCGCATGCTGTATCTCGATCCAGACCAGACGGCGCTTCCGGCAAGTTTGCCGATGCTGACCGATCCCGGAAAAAACTTCAACTATTCCAGCGGTACCGCGGTGCTGATCTCCAGGATCTGGATGGACCGGCTCGGGGACGAACAGACGGCGCTGGCCTATCCGCAAAGGGCTCTGTTCGGCCCCCTCGGCATGTCGAGCGCGGTGCTGGAAGTTGACGCGCGCGGTACCTTTTCCGGCAGTTCCTATCTTTACGCGACTGCCCGGGATTGGGCGCGCTTTGGGCAATTCCTGCTTCAGGACGGCGTCTGGAACGGACAGCGACTGTTGCCGGAAGGGTTCGTCGGCATGATGCGGACGCCGACACTGACATCGAACGGAGCCTATACGCGCTTGCAGGCCTGGGTGAGACCTCCAGGCAGCACGAGCGGCGATGCCGCACTTCCGGCAGATACCTTCTGGTTGGAGGGCCATGACGGTCAGAGCATGGCGATCGTACCGTCAGCCAAGCTGGTTGTCGTCAGGCTGGGGCTGACGCCCAGCTGGCTCAAATACAGGCCGCAGCCACTCGTGAGGGACGTTCTGGCGGCGCTGCCGTCCGGCAATCAACAGCCGTGATCAGTAATTGCCGTGCGCGATGTTGGTCATGCCCTTGCGCTTGGCGTCATAGTAGTAGCCACGGGCATAGAGACGCACTGCGTCGTCTTCACTGTTGTCAGACACCAGCCAGGCGCCGCGCAGGTACTTTGCGGCGTACTTGATATTGGTTTCGGCGTCGAATAGGCCCTCAGGCTGGCCGTCGTAGCCCATGGATTTCGCGGTGTTGTACTTGATCTGCATGAGCCCGAAGTAGCCGCGCTTGTTGTAGGCCTTCGGATTGTAGCGGCTTTCGCGATGCACGACGCGGTGAAGCAGCGACGCGGGAACCTTGTAGATCGCGGAATATTTGTCGATGATCTTGGTGATGGCGCTCTTCTCAACCGTCGGTGCGCCGTCGTCGTCATTGTCGCCGAACATTGGCGGTGCGGCGGGGGGATCCATCGGCCCCGACGTATCGAAGCCGTAGTCCATCATCGGGCGAGGGGCTGTGTCGATCGCGGAGAGCGCGGCAACAGCACCGGTCTGGGGGGTGGCGGCAAAGGCGAGCTGCGTAGAAGGAGTTCCCGGGCGCGGTGTTGGAACGACGGATTGGATAGCCGTCATTTCGGGCGTCAGCGGGATCTGACCCATGGCGGTCGGCTGGATTCGGGCGGTCGGTTGCGATGCATCGGTTGCCGGCATGGCTGCTGTCGCCACCGATGGTGCCATCTGATCGGCGCCGGCAATCATGGCCGCCGCGGGCGTGCCTTCGCCTGCCGGAATTGCTGCGAACACGGCGTCTTCACCAGGCCTCGGTGTCGGAACGACGCGCTGTTCGGCAGTCAGTTCCGCCTGGGAGGTGTACTCGACGCTGGAGCATCCAGCGGCCACGCCGCACAGCATCGTAGACACGATGAGACTGCGTTTAAGGCCGGAAAATCCAATCGCTACCATACTCTCACTTTCGTGAAACGCGCCGCCCCGGCAGCGTTAGATATTAACAAGAACCTTAAGCCCGGTTTTGCCAATTAACCTATTCGTTGCTTTGCGGCAACCCACTGAGAATATTTACGCGGCAATCCGGCGGTAGCCGGCCGTCACGGCGCCTGCAGCGATCAACAAGGTGCCTCCCGTGCGATTGACTGCGCGCTGTACGCTCGCCTTGCGAATCAGACCACGCGCGGCATGTGCCGCAAGCGCATAGGTGGAGGCATTGATGGTCGCCAGGACGAGGAACGTCGCCTCCATGACCAGCATCTGGCCGAAGAAGGGCAGGGCGGGATTGAGGAATTGCGGCACGAAAGCCACGAAGAAGATGATGCTCTTCGGATTGAGCGCGGTCACGACATAAGCATGCAGGAAGATCTTCAGCGACTTCTCTTCCGGCAGGTTGTCGTTATCGGCCATAGGTCCGGCAACGATCGGCGCACGCCAGAGCTTTATCCCAAGCCAGATGAGGTAGGCGCCGCCGATCCACTTGAGAACGGTGAAGAGTGCCGCCGATGCCGCGAGAACGGCACCGAGCCCGAACAGCGAAGCCGTCATTGCCGTGAAATCGCCGAGTGCCACGCCTGTCACTGTCGCGAAGGCGGTCTTGCGTCCGTGACCGAGCGCATAGGAAACAACGAGGAGAATCGTCGGCCCTGGAATGGCCAGCATAATGGCCGATGCAGCAGCGAAAGCGAGCCAAGCTTCGAGCGACATGAGATCTCCTCCTCTTATTAGAAAGCAAGCAAAGACACCATATCGGCCTTGCGTCAATCATGCTTCCTTGTATTTCTGCCCAATCGTATTCATCACTTCGCCGAACCACTTCACCGAGGTGTCGAAAGGCTTGCCGCCCTTGATCCGCGGGAATTCGATCGTGCGCAGCTTGCCATTCTGGGCTTCGTCGTGCCCGGTGACGCCGGAAACCTTGTTGAGCGCGCTTTCGACGGCAAGGTCGGTCATGCTTTGGATCAGCCGCAGGTCGTCAACATTGGCGGCGGCGGACCGGGCAAAGTAGCCGGATTTCTGGACGAGCGAGCGTTCTGCGTTGAGGAGGTTGGCGAACTGTTTCTGGAACCAGCCGCCGACATTGATGGTGTCGATCTTGACGTGACCGAAAGCATCGCGCTTGACCGTCTCGCCGGCTGCTTCACGCTCGGCGACGATTGCGTCCAGGCATGCGCCTTCCGAGACGAAGACCGTGGCGTGCCCGGTGCGATCCATGACTTCCTTCAGACGTCCGGCCTCGGCCTCCAGGTCGAAGGCGATTTCCGGCAGATAGACGGCGTCGATGCTCTTCATCTGCGCATTGGTCATCAGTCCGTCGACATATTCGTTGTTCTTCGTGCGCTGCAAATAGGCGCGCGCGGTTGCCGCCGTCAGCCAGCCGCAATGGCGCCCCATCACTTCATGAATGATGAGTGTACGGGGAGCCGCCGTCTGCTCGTTGCTGACATTGTCGAAGAAGTGCGCGCCGACTTCGGCCGCCGTCCACGCGCCGAGTGACTGGCGGATCGGAACGACGTCGTTATCGACCGTCTTCGGCAGGCCGACGACGGTGAGATTGTAGCCGTTCGCGGCGAGATAGGCCGCAAGGTCTGCTGCCGTCGTATTGGTGTCGTCGCCGCCGATCGTGTGCAGAATGGTGACGCCGTCGCTGGCAAGGCGCTCGGCTGCAACACGCAGCGGGTTCTCGCCTTCCTTGACCAGGCCGCGCTTCACGCAATCGGCAGCATTGGTGAGCTTGACGCGGCTGTTGCCGATCGGTGAGCCGCCGTAACGATGCAGCAGCGAAGCCTTTTCCCGCATCTCTGCCGTGATCTTGACGCTGTCGCCGAGCAGGACGCCCTGATAGCCCGAACGGTAGGCGATGAGCTCGATGTCCGGCGCGACGTCGCTATAGCGCTCGATGAGGCCGCCGACCGCCGAAGAGAGACAGGGCGCCAGGCCCCCGGCCGTGAGCATTGCGACTTTCAGTTTGGCCATGATCCCCTCCGCTATGGTGTCTGCGCTGTTTGCGTGATGCCAGCTAGCGCATGGATGCGGCAGAGAAGGAGGCCTGTAAAGTGTTGTTTCTATGAAAATCGCGCCTTTCGTCCCAGCCAAACCACGAAGGCGACGAGAAGCGCGAATATAATCGTTTCAAGCCCGAGTTGCTCCTTGAGGAGGGTTGTGGAAATCGCGAGCGTGACAAACGTCTGCAGCAACTGAACCTGCGCCACGCGTGCAATTCCGCCGATCGCGAGGCCAGCGTTCCAGAAGACGAAGCCGCCGAACATCGACATCAGGCTGAGGTAGGCAAGCGCTCCATATTCCCCGGCGCCGGGCGCATGGATGCCCGATGGCGCGACGATGATCGTGCCGATGAGCGACAAGGGGAACGTAACGACAAGAGCCCAGGATATCGATTCCCACCCCGACAGATGGCGGGAGAGGCGCGCAAGAAGGACATAGCCCAGCGCCGCCGACACGGCTGCCGCAAGAAGCCAGAGGTCGCCGGCTGCAAGCTGGAAGCCGCTACCGCGAACGGAGAAGGTGATGACGAGCAATGCGCCCGCAACGCCGCATGCCCAGAAGAGCGGACCCGGCCTATCGCCATCGATGAGCGCGGCGAAGATCGACGTCAGCAGCGGCAGCACACCGAGAACGACGCCGCCGTGGCTGGCCGGTATGGTCTGCATGGCGATCGACGAAAAGGCCGGAAAGCCGAAGACCACGCCGATGCCGGCTCCGAAGAGGGCAGGGAAATGCTTCTTCGGAAACGGACGACGGAACACCGCCAGCGCAATCATTGCCACGACGGAGGCGATGGCGGCGCGACATAGCGTCACGAAGTAGGGCGAGAATCCCTGGAGCGCGATATGCGTCATCGGCAGTGTCGCGCCGAATATGAGGACCCCGATGAAGCCCAAAGCGAGCCCGAGGATCTGCGGTCTGTCGGCGAATGGCATGGAATCTCTCGCAAAATGAATGGCGGAAGCGCTGACATCGCCGCGTCGCGCTGTCCAATTCATTCGCCTGATGCGATGCCAAGCAAAGGCGATGGATGCGTCGATTCCGGTGCGACAATTACCGAAATGTGAAAGGTGTTTTCAACGCTACGACCAATCGTTATCTTGCAAAGGCAAACTTTATTTGTTCAAGGTGTTTTTCATTTGACGCGCGAGAGACCTTGATGTCCTTCTGGGAAAAACTGCTGAATGCCATTGGAAACGCCGCGGGAAATGCTCTCTCCGCTGTGGTCGAGGCAATCCGCACGGTTTTCGAAGGCGATCCGGAGACCCGCCGCAAGGTGGCTTTTTCTGTCGCGATCATCGCGCTTTCAGCCAAGATGGCGAAGGCAGACGGCATCGTCAGCGAGAAGGAAGTCGAAGCCTTCCGTGAAATCTTCGAGTTTCCGCCGGATCAGGCGCGGAACGTTGCGCGCCTTTATAATCTTGCGCGTCAGGACGTGGCTGGGTACGAAGCCTATGCGGAGAAGCTATCGACGCTGTGCGTGACATGCGCGGCCAATTGCCCGGTGCTCGAAGAGGTGCTGGACGGGCTCTTCCATATTGCCAAGGCGGATGGGCTTATTCACGAGAAGGAAATGGGCTTCCTGACGCACGTGGCGGAGATCTTCCACATGAGCGAGCAACGCTTCGAGCGGATTGCAGCGCGCCACGTGTCCGTCGGCCGCGATCCCTATAAGGTGCTCGGCGTTTCGCCCTCGGACGACTTCACGACCATACGTCGCCGCTATCACGGTCTTGTCAGCGAGCATCATCCCGATCGACTGGTCTCGCGCGGCGTGCCTGCGGAATTCCATGCGATCGCCAACGAGCGGATGGCGGCGCTCAACGCCGCCTACGAAGAGATCGAGAAGGAACGCCGCGCGGCATGACCTCGTTTGAGGCCGACTACCGGAAAGCGATCGTGCGATCGTCGCCGAACTACGGCGAACGCGCGGGCGGGCGCAAGCCCGATATGATCCTCCTTCACTATACGGGGATGCCGACGCCCGAGGGTGCCCTGGAATGGCTCTGTTGTGACGAGAGCCAGGTTTCAAGCCACTACTTCGTGCACGAGAACGGCGACATCGTGCAGCTCGTTGCCGAGCAGCGTCGGGCCTGGCACGCTGGCAAAAGCGTCTGGCATGGCGAGAGCGACATCAATTCGCTTTCGATCGGTATCGAGATTGCCAATGCCGGCCACCCCGGCGGGCTGCCGGAATACCCGAAGGCACAGATCGAAGCGGTGATCGAATTGTGTCGCGATTGCGGCCAACGTTGGTCAATCACGCCGGAACGCGTGCTCGGTCACTCCGATGTTGCGCCGCGCCGCAAGCTCGATCCGGGCGAAAAATTTCCCTGGAATGACCTCTATCAGGGGGGTATCGGGCATTGGGTCGAGCCCACGCCGATCACGGGTGGAAGATTTTTCCAACGCGGCGATCAGGGCCAGCCGGTCGAAGCGCTGCAGTCGATGCTCTCGCTGTATGGTTACGGAACGGAAATTACTGGAGAATTCTCCGATAAGATGGCAGGCGAGCTTGAGGCGTTCCAGCGCCATTTCCGTCCTGGAAGGGTCGATGGGATCGCCGATTTTTCGACGATCGATACCCTTCATCGCCTGCTGGCGACGCTTCCGCGATACGCCTCTTAGGGCAGGTCTTCCGGTGCGCTGGGTATCCCAGATTTTGGGACTTTACTGCGCTGCCACATCATTTCCCTATTATCTCCTCATTGCGATGGTCTAACCCCGGTCGCTGAACGGCGCCAGTTGCTTTGTTTGGGGTTACGGACCGGCGTCAATTGAAACAAAAAGAATATCTGTCGTGAACTTGTGTATTCACGCTGATTTTTGCTGGGGTTTTTCTTAAATTGGTACCCAGTAATTCTTTTGGTCGGAGTGATTAGACTGCATGAGAAAGATTATTTCTGCTGTGGTGTGCGTGGGCACGCTGCTGATGGGATTCAATTGCGCCTTTGCGGGCGAATGGGGCAACCAGGCACAAAAGACCGTTCCTCTGAAGACGGTTGATCGCACTAGCGGCTTTGCAATGCCGGGGATCACGACCACCAAGTACTCCGCCATCATCATAAAATACGCCAACGAATACAATGTTCCCATCGAGCTCGCTCAAGCGGTCGTTCGCGTCGAAAGCAACTTCAATCCCAACGCGCGTGGCAGCGCCGGTGAAGTCGGCCTTATGCAGATCAAGCCTGCAACTGCCCGGATGATGGGCTATTCCGGTAACAGCAAGGGGCTGTTCGATCCTGAGACGAACATCAAATACGGCATGAAATACCTTGCCGCGGCGCATGAACTTGGCGGTGGCGAAACCTGCGGGACCATCCTTAAATACAACGCAGGGCATGGGGCAACCCGGATGAATCCGGTCTCCAAGGCCTATTGCGGCAAGGTGCTGGCGATGCTCGACTGATTGCCACTCAGTGCTTGTTCCCGAATGTCTTGGGATGCGCACTTAACAATATGATTCAACTTGGCGACCATGCTATCTGGCTTCGAAGCGAGGTGAGATATGGCAGTCGATTTCAAGGTGATCGTGATCGGGCGCGGAATGATGGGCGCGGCTGCGGCCCGCCACCTTTCCGCAATGATCGAAGGTGTGGCTCTTATCGGTCCGCGTGAGCCGGCCGAGCGCAAGAGCCACCATGGCGGCGTATTCGCGAGCCACTATGACGAGGCTCGCATTGCGCGAACGTTCGACGACAACGTGGTCTGGGCTACGCTGGCTGCCCGCTCGCTGGATCGATACGCAGAGATCGAGGCGAAGAGCGGCATCTCCTTCTTCACGGAGGCAGGATGCCTGTTCGCCGGACCGCCTCCGCAACGCGGACAAGGCTATCTCGGCCGCGCACTCGATGTAGCCGCCACACTCCATTTCGAAATTGAAACGCTCGAGCCATCCGCGTTGAGCGAACGGTTTCCGCAGTTTTCCCTGAATGGGTCCTTCAAGGGCTTTTTCGAGAAGCGCCGTGCCGGCCACGTCAACCCCCGCGCCTTGGTGCGAGCCCAGGTGGCGCTTGCCGAGACCAGCGGCGCCCGGGTGATCGATGCAACCGTGACCGGGGTGAGGGATGCGGGTGATCATGTCGAGGTAAGCGTCGCCGACAGGGTCTATACCGCGGAGCGCGTCCTGGTCGCCGCAGGCGGTTTCACGAACTTCAATCGGCTTCTTCCGTCTCCTGCCGATATTCGCGTGGCGGCCCGCACGGTGGTTTTCTATGAGGTCGGTGAACGCGAAATGGCGCTCTTCGGCGACATGCCGTCGAGCATCATCTTCGGCGACCGGGACGAGGATCACATCTACATCCTGCCGCCCGTGCGCTATCCCGATGGAAAGGCTTACCTGAAGCTTGGTGGCGATACCGAGGCCAAGGTTTTCGACAGGCTGGAAGAAGCCGGCGCCTGGTTCAGGTCGGATGGCGATCCGGCCGAGCGCGATCAGCTTGTCGCCATTGCCTCCAGACTGATGCCGGCTCTTTCGGGTTGTCCGGTTACCGCAGCGCCGTGCGTGGCGACCTTCACGCCGACTGCCTATCCCTATGCGGGCTTTACCGATTCGCCGCGCATCGCGCTCTTGACCGGCGGCAACTTCGTCGCAGCGAAGTCTTCCGACGAACTCGGCCGTCTCGGTGCCGTCATAATGACGCAGGGCTGGCTTGGCGAAGAGGATTTCGGCAGGGAACTTACGCCGGTCTTCCGATGAGGGGCAAGCAGTGAACAAGGATTTCAAATATATCGTCGTCGGCCGAGGCCTTATGGGCGCTGCGGCTGCAAGGCATCTGGCGCGCGAGACGGACGGCGTTGCGGTGATCGGGCCCGACGAGCCGTTCGATAAGAAGACCCATACGGGCGTTTTCGCCAGCCATTACGACGAGGGTCGCATCACGCGAACGATCGACCCCGATCGCGACTGGGCGCTGCTTGCCAATCGATCGATTGCCCGCTATCGCGAGATCGAGCGAGAGAGCGGCATTTCATTCTACACGTCAGCGGGGTGCCTTGTCGTCGGGCCGGCGCGCGGAGGCGCGGACGATTATATCGCGCGGACCGTCGACGCCGCGGCGTCACTCGGAGCCGATACGACGCTTGTCGACGATGCGGACTTGAAGCGCCGGTTCCCTTACTTTTCTTTTCCGGCGGGCAGTGAAGGCGTCCACGAGGCGACTGGTGCCGGCTACATCAGTCCGCGCAATCTCGTGCGGGCGCAGTCAGCGGCAGCAGAGAAAGCCGGAGCCGCGATCATCGGCGATGTGGCTGTGTCCATAAAGGAGGAAAGCGGCATCGTTGCCGTCGAGACCGCGAGCGGCAGGACCTATCGCGGCGAGAAGGTGCTGCTTGCCGCGGGCGGTTTTTCCATTGCGGAGAATCTGTTGCCGCAGCCTGTTGATATGGCGGTTTACGCCCGGACGGTCGCCTTCTACGAGGTCGCAGAAGAGACGGCCGAGGCTTTTGCCGGGATGCCGTCATTGATCGCCCAGGGAGCAAACGGGGCCGACGGTATCTACATGCTGCCTCCGATCCGCTATCCCGACGGCAAGCTGTACATGAAGATCGGTGGCGATCCAGACGATGTGAGGCTCGCCAGCGAGCCGGAATTGCGGTCCTGGTTCAGGACCGACGGACGGCAGTCGGCTCAAGAGCACCTGACACGATTGATTTCGCGCCTGGTCCCGGAGCTGCAGCCGCTTTCGACGTCGAGCGGCTCATGCGTCGTCTCGTTCACACCGAGCGGTTATCCTATGATCGGCTATACCTCTTCTCCTCGCATTGCCGTGCTCACCGGCGGCTGCGGTACCGCTGCCAAAAGTTCCGACGAGATCGGGCGGCTTGGTGCCGAGGCGATGCTCGCAGGTCGAATCAACGGGCAGGACTACGCGACGGATTTCAAACCTTATTTCCGTTAGCAGCGGTCGGATATTTCAGTGGTATTCGTCAGCGCTCTCGGTTAAGGGAGCCATGCCAGTTGGCTGGGCAGCCGCGCTTTACCAATGCCGAAAGGCGGTAGGGTGAGGAAAGTCCGGGCTCCACGGAAACACGGTGCCGGATAACGTCCGGCGAGGGCGACCTCAGGGAAAGTGCCACAGAAAGCAAACCGCCTGCCTCGGCAGGTAAGGGTGAAAGGGTGGGGTAAGAGCCCACCGCATCTCCGGCAACGGCGATGGCAAGGTAAACCCCACCGGGAGCAAGACCGAATAGGGATGACGTGGATGGCGCAAGTCGTCCGGCCGGTTTCCAGGTCAGTCATCCGGGTGGGTTGCGTGAGGCAGCGCGCGAGCGCTGTCCCAGAGGAATGGCTGCCACGTTCCGGTTTCGGCCGGAGCCATACAGAACCCGGCTTACAGGCCAACTGGCGATTATTTCTATGCGAGCGGTGCAGCCAAGGCTGCACTGCACGCCCTGTGTCTCAATGCGAGGTGCGTTGTTCGGCCATGCACTMGTCGCAAACCGTGGTGCTGGACGACAGAACGGACCAGCGTTTGAAGACCGTTCCGCAGGTGAGGCACCGTATTTCCGCGGTCATCCCTTTTTGACCTGCTGGAGCGACTGGAAATCGGCTGTCCTGAGTTTTTCTGCCGTATAGAATTCCCTTCAATGTGAAATTCGACATCGTGGACCCCATATCCCGTTGGTGTTCGAGCGGGATATGGTTTCGATTCTTTATATTTCAATTGTCTAAAATACACTGTTTGACGGTGCGCCCTATCCGAATGGGTTCGTCGTGGCTCATCCAAACGGAGAATGTTTTTCCAGACGATTTTCGCGACGGAAACGAGCTTTCCGGGATTGCGCAAATGAGGCTTCCACGCTCGGCAAGCGTGGATGACCCCGTTCTCATTCCGGTCCAATGTTTCGGATCAGGTTTCTCGATGGGCGGGCGGGTCGCAAATCTGGTGGAAAACTGGTATTAATCTCATGTTTTTACGTCGTTTTATCCCGGACGCGGGAGGATCTTCGATCCTGGCGGTAGCGGACATGTCCCGTGGCGGGCGTGGCGATCCTAACTCTTTGTTAAACTTAACAGCTTATAAATTTTCGATACTGCGCTCATCGTGAGACGGGCGTTTCCCATTGACGCCCATATGGTCCCATGTTATCCCATTCATGCACTGCGCAAGGGCAATCAGGTGCCCACTCATCGCAAAGTAAAAACGCCCTCCTTCTCGGGAGCGTCGAATGGAATTTGCTTCATTCGGCTTGCGAAGCTGTGTCTGAATTTCGGGGTTCCGGGCTTTTGATTTTCGCCGGGGCTCTTTCGGGAACGGATGTTTCGTGTCATGAGCCGCTTCCTTTCAAATGCGACCAACAGGATCGATTCCAAGGGCCGGGTTTCTGTGCCGGCGGCATTTCGCTCCGTGCTGGCGCAGCGCAATGTCCAGGAGCTTTATTGCTTCCAGGACTTTGTGTTTCCGGCGATCAGCATCGGCGGCTTGGATCTTCTCGAAAGGTTCGAACGGCAGATTGCTGCGGCAGATCCGTTTTCGCCGGATGCGAACGAGATGTCGCTCCTCATTCACGGGGGCGGGGTCTTCATGAAGCTCGACGCCGAGGGGCGGCTGATGGTCACGGATTTCATTCGCGACTTCACCGGAATCTCGGACGAAGTGACCTTCGTCGGTCGGGCGGATCATTTTCAGCTGTGGCAGCCGAAGGCATTTCAGGCTGCCCAGATGCAGGCACGAGGGGAACGCAGGCTGGCGGGCGGGCGTTCCGAATAGAACGAGGGAACGGAATGGTGGTGAATCCTGGCGGAGGTTCAACTGATGCCGGTGGCGGACCGGTTCGCCACATTCCGGTTCTTCTCAATGAGGTTCTTGCGGCGCTTGAGCCGTCTGCGGGCAAAATCGTCCTTGATGGTACATTCGGCGCCGGCGGCTACACTTCTGCCATCCTTGCGGCCGGTGCCGACGTGATTGCGCTCGACCGCGATCCGACGGCGATCGAAGCCGGCCAGGATCTGGTTGCGGCCCACGGGGGGCGTCTTGCGCTTGTGCATTCCCAGTTTTCCAATCTGGCGGATCATGCACCGGCCGGGGGTCTTGATGGCGTCGTGCTCGATATCGGCGTGTCGTCGATGCAGATCGATGAGGCCGATCGCGGGTTTTCCTTTCAGAAGAACGGTCCGCTTGACATGCGCATGTCTGCCGCAGGCGTTTCCGCCGCCGATGTGGTCAATCGCGCCAAGGTCGCCGAGCTTATCCGTATCTTTCATTATCTGGGTGAAGAAAACCAGGCGCCGCGCATCGCGCATGCGATCGAAAAGCGCCGCGCCGAAAAACTGTTCGAGACAACGCGTGACCTTGCCGGGCTGATCGAGATCGTGACGCCACGCAAGATGAAGGACAAGATCCATCCTGCAACGCGGGTGTTCCAGGCGTTGCGCATTTTCGTCAACGACGAACTCGGCGAGCTGGCGCAGGCGTTGTTTGCCGCCGAGCGCGCGTTGAAGCCCGGCGGCCGGCTTGTCGTCGTGACCTTTCATTCGTTGGAAGACCGGATCGTCAAGACGTTCTTTTCCGACCGCGCGGGCAAGGCCGTCGGTTCGCGCCACCTTCCGGTTGCGCATGAACGCGCCGCGACCTTCGAACGGCTCGGCAAGCCGATGGTTTCCGCGAGCGAAGCTGAAGCCGAAGCAAACCCGCGGGCACGTTCGGCGAAACTGCGCGCCGGCCTGAGGACTCACGCTCCCGCCGAGCCTGCGGATCTATCGATCTTCGGGCTGCCCAATCTTGCAAGTCTCGGAAAGCTCGGAGCCTGATATGCTGAGAACCTTCGACCTCGTTCTTGTAGGTGTCATGACTGCCGCTGCGGCTGTCACCTACACGATCAAGCATCGTGCCGAGCTTAAGCTGGAAGAGGTTCATCGCCTTGAGGCCGAGATCAAGTTGGAAAAAGATACGATCGACCTGCTGAAGGCGGACTGGGCATTGCAGTCGCAGCCGAACCGGCTCGAGCGGCTCGTCACCAACTACAACAGCGAGCTTCAATTGCAGCCGACTCCGTCGACCTCTCTTGTTCATGCCAAGGAATTGCCGATGCTGAGGTCACAGGTTCCCGTGCCCGATATTACCGAGGCGAAAGCGGGGAACGGTGCGAAAGCCAAGCCGAAAGCCGCGCCGCCTGCGCCTGCCGCTGACGAAGACGATATGGCAACCGGATCTGTGGAGTAGAGATGTCCTTTCTTTCACGCATCATGGTGTCGAAGAGCCAGGCGCATTTTTCTGCCGGCGTGTACAATCGCTTCGGCGGAGCGTCCGGCAATGCGACCATACAAGGCTCGCGAAAGAAGCGGGCGGGGCAGGCCAAGAGCCGCGTTGGCCTTCTGATCGTTGGCTTCGTCTGCGTTTATGGCGTGATCGGCGGCCGTCTCGTGGAATATGCGGTCCGCGATCCCGATGTCGTTTCGAGCATTTTGCCGCCTGACCGTCTGATGGCATCGCGTCCCGACATTCTTGATCGGAACGGCGAAGTGCTGGCAACCGACATCCGCACCGTTTCTCTCTTCGCCGAGCCGAACAAGGTTGTCGATGCCGATGAGGCTGTGGAAAAACTGACCACGGTTCTGCCCGATCTCGACATGAAGGGCACCTACAAGAAGCTTGCGAACCGGACCTCCCACTTTGCGTGGCTGCGCCGCCAGTTGACGCCGAAGCAGCAGAGCCAGATCCTGGCGCTCGGCATACCCGGCATCGGCTTCCGGCCCGAGAAGCGCCGTTTCTATCCCGGCGGCGCGACCGCCGCGCACATCCTGGGCTACGTCAATATCGACAACCGCGGCGTTGCCGGCATGGAGAAGTATATCGACGACCAGGGGCTCGCCGATCTTGCCTCCGTCGGAATGACCAGCGACCAGCCGCTGGAGCCGGTGCGGCTTTCGGTCGATATCCGCGTCCAGAACATCGTTCGCGACGTCGTGGCCAATGCGGTGACGAATTATGAAGCCAAGGGTGCCGGCGCAGTCGTGCTGGATATCCATACCGGCGAGGTGCTGGCGATGGCATCGGCGCCTGATTTCGACCCCAACAATCCCCTGGAAGGCGCCAAGGAAGGCTGGCTGAATCGCATGTCGAACGGTACGTTCGAGATGGGTTCTACCTTCAAGACGTTCTCGCTGGCGATGGCGCTCGATACCGGCAAAGTGAAGCTCACCGACAGCTTCGACGCGACCCAGCCGATCCGCATTGGCGGCTTCACCATTCACGATTTCCACGGCCAGCGCCGCTGGCTGACGCTGCCAGAAGTGTTCCAGTATTCTTCGAATGTCGGCACGGCCCGCATCATCGATATCGTTGGCATGGAGGCACAGAAGGACTACCTGACCAAGCTCGGCCTGCTGACGAAGATGCGGACAGAGCTTCCGGAAGTGAAGATGCCAAGCCAGCCGAAAGTCTGGAAGAAGATCAACTCGGTGACGATCTCGTTCGGCCACGGTGTCTCCACCACGCCGCTGCAGACGGCGGTCGCGGGTGCTGCACTCGTCAACGGCGGCAAGCTCATCGAGCCGACTTTCCTGCCGCGTTCGCGCGAGCAAGCCGACGATGTCGCCGAGCTTGTCGTCAAGAAGAGCACCAGCGATGACGTGCGCTATTTGTTCAAGCTGAACGGTATCAAGGGTTCCGGCCGCAACGCCGATGTGCCCGGGTTCAACGTCGGAGGCAAGACCGGCACCGCCGACAAGGTCGTCAACGGACGCTATGCAACGAACCTGAACTTCAACGCCTTCCTGGCTGCATTTCCGATTGACGATCCGAAATATGTCGTGCTGACTTTCTGCGACGAGCCGCACAACGGTGAGAAGGGCCAGAATATCGCAGCCTACACGGCAGCGCCGATGGTCAAGAACATCATCGCCCGCGCGGCGCCAATCCTCGGTGTGGAACCTAAATTCGGTGACGACGGATCGGCCATGTTGGTGTCGTATTGAGTCTGAATGAATGTCGAAGCCGATTCGCCATGGGGGCGCGGCGGCTCGAGAGAGAAATGTGCGTTCGATGAAATTGCGGGACATCGCCGGAAATGCGTTTCCGGAACTCAAGGAACAGATGGATGGGCCGGTAGGCGGGCTGGAGATTTCCGGACTTTCTTCCGACAGCAGGAAGATTGCGCCGGGCATGGCGTTTGTGGCTGTTGCCGGCACCAAGGTCGATGGTGCCGGTTTCGTGTCTGACGCTGCGGCAAAGGGTGCGGCCGTTGCCGTCGCCTCCCATGCCGTGGATGCTTCCATTCCTGTCCTTGTGGTGAGCGAGCCGCGCCGTTTCCTGTCGATCGGCGCTTCGCGGCTCTACGGCAAGCAACCGGAAACGATGGTGGCCGTCACCGGTACGGCCGGCAAGACATCTGTTGCCTCTTTTACACGGCAGATCTGGGCGCATGCCGGTCATCCGGCGGCAATGATCGGCACGACCGGCGTCGTCTCGCCGACGCGCAACGAATATGGGTCCCTGACGACGCCGGATCCCGTTTCGCTGCATGCGCTTCTGGCGGAGCTTGCGGACGAGGGCGTCACGCGCGCATCGATGGAGGCCTCCAGCCATGGCCTCGACCAGTGCCGGCTCGATGGCGTCAAGCTCGCGGCGGCGGCCTTCACCAATCTCGGCCGCGACCACATGGACTATCATCCGACCATCGAAAGCTACATGGCTGCGAAGATGCGGCTTTTCGATACGCTGCTGCCGACGGGCTCGCCTGCCGTGATCTTTGCAGATGATCCGTGGTCGGATCAGGCGATCAAGGCTGCGCGCGCTGCGGGCCATGACGTCCGAACAGTCGGGCGCAAGGGTGACTATCTGACTTTGAAACGTGTGGAGCACTTCCGGCACAAGCAGGTTGCCGAAATCCACGCCGTGGGCGAAATCTTCGAGGTCGATATCCCGCTTGCGGGCGACTTCCAGGTTGCCAACGCGCTGGTGGCCGCCGGGCTTGCGATGTCGACCGGCGTTGCGGCAAAAGTTGCCATGGCGGCGCTGGAGAAGCTGCAGGGTGCGTCCGGTCGCCTCGAACTCGTCGGCCATACCAAGGATGGCGCGCTGGCCTATGTCGACTATGCACACAAGCCGGATGCGCTCGCAAATGTGCTTGAATCCGTGCGACCCTTCACCACCGGCCGGGTAATCGTGGTATTCGGTTGCGGTGGCGACCGCGACCGCGGCAAGCGTCCCATCATGGGCGAGATCGCCTGCCGGCTAGCGGACGTAGTGATCGTCACGGACGACAATCCGCGCTCCGAAGTGCCCGCATCGATCCGCGCCGAGATCATGGCGGCAGCGGGCTGCGCGTCTGAAATCGGCGATCGCGCCAAGGCGATCCGCGAGGCGGTCGGGATGCTGACATCAGGCGATACGCTGATCGTTGCCGGCAAGGGGCACGAGGAAGGGCAGACGATCGGAAGTGTTACCTTGCCGTTTTCGGATCACGCCGAACTGCGCAAGGCTTTGGAGGAGCTGAAATCGTGAGCTGGCTTTGGACGACGGAAGACATGATCGCCGCCATGGCGGGCCGGCCGTTCGGCACGCTGCCTGACGGCATCACCGGTATTTCCATCGACAGCCGCTCCATCGGGCCGGGCGAAGCCTTCTTCGCAATCAAGGGTGACCGTGTCGACGGCCACGACTTTGCGTCGATGGCAATGGCCAACGGTGCAGCTCTTCTCATCGTCAGCGAATCTCGTCTTCCTGCTATGGGACGACTGACGGTTCCGATGATTGTTGTGGACGACGTGCTGGCCGCGCTCGGCAGGCTTGGCTTGGCCGCGCGGGCACGTTCGCGCGCGCAGATCATTGCCGTGACAGGTTCGGTCGGAAAGACCACCACCAAGGAAATGCTGAGGCGCATGCTGTCGCCGTCGGGCAAGGTGCATGCCTCTGTCGCGTCCTTCAACAATCACTGGGGTGTGCCGCTGACGCTCGCGCGCATGCCGCTCGACACGTATTTCGGTGTCTTCGAAGTGGGCATGAACCATCCGGATGAAATTCGCCCGCTGGTGAAGATGATCGAGCCGCATGTCGCCGTCATCACCACCGTCGCGCCGGCACACCTTGGAAATTTCAAGAGCATCAAGGAAATCGCCACGGCGAAGGCCGAGATTTTCGAAGGCGTGGTGCCCGGCGGGCATGTCGTACTCAACCGCGATAACGACCAGTTCAATTTCCTGGACCGCACCGCGCAATCGTTCGGAATCCAGCATATCCACTCGTTCGGCCAGCATGCGAAGGCGGAGTACCGTCTCGCGGAGTTCAACGGATCGGACCAAAGCTCGACGCTGTGGATCACCATCGACGGCGAGACGAAGGAAGTCGCCATCGGTGCGCCCGGCCGTCACATCGCCGAGAATGCGCTTGCCGCGCTCGGCGTCGTGAAGATCGTGGGCGCCGACATGCAGCAGGCGATCGCAGCGCTTTCGACACTGCAGCCGGAAAAGGGCAGGGGCCGCCGTCACAGGCTGGCGATCGATCGCGGGACTTTTACGGTCATCGACGAGAGCTACAACGCCAATCCGTCATCCATGCGGGCGGCGATCGCTGTTTTGGCGAGCGCGGTACCTGCCGGATCCGGCCGCCGTATCGCGGTTCTCGGCGACATGCTGGAGATGGGCGATTATTCGAAGAAGGTCCATTCGGATCTCGCCGGGGCGCTTCTGGCGGCTGGCATCGAACACGTCTGGCTTGCCGGCCCCGAAATGGTTGCACTCAAGGAATCGCTTCCCGAAAGCGTGCAGGTCGTGCACTGCGAAAAGACGGAAGACCTTATCGAATACGTATCGAACTCGGTGGCCGTTGGCGACGTGCTGATGGTAAAATCGTCATTGGGCATCGGTTTTGGCAAGATTGTCGCTGCGCTTCTTGACAAATTCCCACTATTTGCCGACACGCAACGCGAATTTTGACCGGGTAAACAAGGGGCCCTGAATGCTGATTTGGCTAGTCGAACTGTCGGAACACCTGAAGTTCCTGAATCTGTTCAGGTACATTACTTTCCGTACGGGCGCCTCCCTGTTCACCTCCGCGCTGATCGTTTTCCTGTTCGGGCCGATGATCATCAACTCGCTGCGCATTCGTCAGGGAAGGGGGCAGCCGATCCGCGCCGATGGACCGCAGACGCACTTCAAGAAGGCCGGTACGCCGACCATGGGCGGGCTGATGATCCTGGCCGGCATCGTTGGCTCGTCGCTGCTCTGGGCCGATCTTTCCAACGTTTATGTCGTCGCGACGCTGCTCGTGACCCTCGGTTTCGGGGCGATCGGCTTTTATGACGACTACCTGAAGGTCAGCAAGCAGAGCCACAAGGGTTTCTCCGGCAAGGCCCGCCTCGGCATCGAGTTCGTGATCGCCGGCATCGCGGTCTTTTTCATGATGCGCGCGGCACTTGCCTCCGGAGCTGCCGGTTCGACGTTCGGTTCGTCGGTTGCCTTTCCCTTCGTCAAGGACTTCATGCTCAATCTCGGCGTCATGTTTGTCGTATTCGGTGGCTTCGTCATCGTCAGCGCCGGCAATGCGGTCAACCTGACGGACGGCCTCGATGGTCTGGCGATCGTGCCTGTGATGATCGCGGCCGCCTCGTTCGGTGTGATCGCCTATCTCGCGGGCAATGTGGTTTTTGCAAACTATCTGCAGATTAACTTCGTGCCGGGTACGGGCGAACTCTCGGTCGTGCTTGGCGCCGTCATCGGCGCGGGTCTCGGCTTCTTGTGGTTCAATGCGCCGCCCGCCGCCATCTTCATGGGCGACACAGGTTCGCTGGCGCTGGGCGGTACGATCGGTACGGTTGCCGTTGCCACCAAGCATGAGATCGTCATGGCCATCATCGGCGGTCTGTTCGTCATGGAAACCTTGTCGGTGATCATCCAGGTCGGGTTTTTCAAACTGACCGGTCGCCGCGTCTTCCTCATGGCGCCGATCCATCACCATTTCGAAAAGAAAGGTTGGACGGAAAGCCAGGTGGTGATCCGGTTCTGGATCATTGCCGTCGGCCTGGCTCTGCTCGGCCTTTCGACCCTGAAACTGCGGTGAGACTGTCATGATTGCGGTCACGACGCTTGCAGGAAAGAAGGTAGCGCTCTTCGGGCTCGGCGGTTCCGGCTTTGCGACAGCGCGCGCGCTGATCCTTGGTGGCGCCGATGTCACGGCCTGGGACGATAATCCTGATAGCGTCATGAAGGCGGCGGCCGAGGGAGTGCACACTGCCGATCTGAGGACCATCGATTGGAGTGTCCAGTCCCTCCTCGTGCTTTCGCCGGGCGTGCCGCTGACGCATCCCAAGCCGCATTGGACCGTCGATCTGGCGCGTGCCGCGGGCGTCGACATCGTAGGCGATGTCGAGCTCTTCGTTCGCGAGCGCCGGGCGCATGCGCCTGATTGCGCCTTCATCGCAATCACCGGCACCAACGGCAAATCGACGACGACGGCGTTGATTGCCCATATCCTGAAGTCGAGTGGGCGCGACACACAGCTGGGCGGCAATATCGGCACCGCGGTGCTGACGCTCGAGCCTCCGAAGGCAGGGCGATTTTATGTCGTCGAATGTTCGTCCTATCAGATCGATCTTGCGCCGACGCTCAACCCGTCCGCGGGCATCCTCCTCAATCTGACGCCGGATCATCTCGATCGGCACGGGACGATGCAGCATTATGCAGACGTCAAGGAGCGGCTGGTTGCAGGCAGCGACGTCGCCGTGATTGGCGTCGACGACAGCCATTGCGAGATGATCGCCGACCGCGTCGAGCGGGCCGGCGGCAAAGTCACGCGCATTTCCAGACGCCATCCGCTTGCCAGCGGCATCTATGCGGAAGGGACGAAACTCGTTCAGGCATCCGCAGGAGCGGCCTTGCCGATCGCGGATCTCGACGGCATCCAGACGCTGCGCGGCAGCCACAATGCGCAGAACGCGGCTGCCGCCGTCGCAGCCTGCCTTGCTGTTGGCGTCTCGGTTGACGAGATCCGCGCCGGTCTTGCATCTTTCCCCGGTCTCAAGCACCGCATGCAGCCGGTCGGCCGGCGCGGCAACGTGGTCTTCGTCAACGATTCGAAGGCGACCAATGCCGACGCGGCAGCGCCTGCGCTGTCGAGTTATGACCGGATCTACTGGATTGCGGGCGGCTTGCCAAAGGCGGGCGGCATCTCGACGCTGACGCCTTTCTTCCCGCGTGTCGCAAAAGCCTATCTGATCGGCGAGGCGGCAGCCGAATTTGCTGCTACGCTTGGCGAATCGGTAACCTACGAGATTTCCGAGACATTGGAACGAGCCGTCGCGCATGCGGCTGCGGACGCGCAAAATGATGAAGGCGTACCTTCTGCCGTTTTGCTGTCCCCCGCTTGCGCAAGCTTCGACCAGTATAAGAACTTTGAAGTCAGGGGCGATGCATTTGTCAGCCATGTGGCAGCGCTCGACGGGATCACCATGCTGATCGGTTCGGCAACAGGAGATAAATGACATGGTAAGCCGCGCGGAACGTGGGCCTTTGGCCGATTGGTTTTGGACCATCGACCGCTTTTTTCTGGCGATGTTCATCTTCCTGATGGGTATCGGTTTCATGCTTTCGTTCGCCGCGTCGCCCGCGGTTGCAGAGCGTATCGGGCTGGAGCCGTTCCACTTCGTCAAGCGTCATGCGGCGTTCATGATCCCTTCCATCTCCGTCATGATCGGGCTTTCGTTCCTAACGCCGCGGCAGGTGCGCCGAACGGCGATCCTTCTGCTGATCGTTGCCCTGGCGATGATGCTGTTGGCGCTGTTCTTCGGCATCGAGGTCAAGGGATCGCGGCGCTGGGTCACGCTCGCCGGCATTTCAATCCAGCCGTCGGAGTTCATGAAGCCTGCCTTCGTCGTCGTTTGCGCCTGGCTGTTTGCCGAGCATGCGCGGCAACCGGAAATCCCGGGCAATCTTTTCGCCATCATTCTCTTTGGCATTGTCGCGGCGCTTCTCGTGGCGCAGCCCGACCTTGGTCAGACGATCCTGACGACGGCCGTGTGGGGCGGCATGTTCTTCATGGCCGGGATGCCGTGGCTGTGGATCATCGTTCTCGGCGCGCTCGGCGCGGGCGGCCTTGTCAGCGCCTACTACGTCTTCCCGCACGTCGCATTGCGCATCGACAAGTTCATGACCGGGGAAGGCGACACCTTCCAGATCGATACCGCGCGTGAAGCGATCATTCGCGGTGACTGGTTCGGCCAGGGGCCGGGCGAGGGTATCGTCAAGCGCATCATTCCGGACGCACATACCGATTTCATCTTCTCTGTCGCGGCCGAGGAGTTCGGCATCGTCTTCTGCATGGCGCTGGTTGCGCTCTTCTCCGTTCTCGTGCTGCGTGGGCTTTCGCATGCCTACAAGGAGCGGAACGACTTCAACCGCTTTGCCGTTGCTGGCCTCGTGCTGCAGATCGGCATACAGTCCATCATCAACGTGGGCGTCAACCTCGAACTGCTGCCGGCCAAGGGAATGACCCTGCCGCTGATTTCCTACGGCGGTTCGTCGATGGTTGCCATCTGCGTCACGGCCGGGTTCATTCTCGCCTTGACGCGTCACAGGCCGGAGAAGCGTGCGCAGGACCGGAGCCTCTTCCGCGTCGCGCACGGCATGCCGGCGGAGTAAGAGTTTATGAGCAAAGGCATCGTCCTGCTTGCCGCCGGCGGAACCGGCGGCCATGTGTTTCCGGCGGAAGCCCTGGCCTACAAGCTGAAGGAGCGCGGCTATTCGGTACACCTCGTCACCGACAGCCGGGCGGAGCGCTATGCGGGTAAATTTCCGGCCGACGAGATCCATGTCGTGCCTTCCGCGACAATCGCCTCGAAGAACCCCGTCGCGGTGACACGCTCGATGTGGACGCTCTGGAGCGGGATGCGGGCTGCGAAGAAGCTGATTGTGCGGCTCAATCCAGTCGTGGTTGTGGGCTTTGGCGGCTATCCGACCGTGCCGCCATTGCTTGCTGCAACGCGACTTGGCGTACCTGCGATGATCCACGAACAGAACGCGGTGATGGGGCGTGCCAACAAGGCGCTGGCGAGCCGCGTGCAGGCGATCGCCGGCGGCTTCCTGCCGGAGAATGGCGGTGCATTTCCCGACAAGACCGTGACCACAGGCAACCCGGTTCGCCCTGCCATTATCGCGGCTGCGAACACGCCCTATGCGCCTTCGCTTCCCGGTGAACCGTTCAATCTGGTCGTCTTCGGCGGCAGCCAGGGCGCGCAATACTTCTCCAAGGCAATGCCGACGGCGATCAGCCTGCTCGACGATGCCCTGCGCTCCCGGCTGCGCATCACGCAGCAGGTGCGCCCGGAGGATATGGAGCTGGTTGGCGATTGTGTCGCCAAGCTCGACATGGGCGCCGATATCGCGCCATTCTTCACCGACATGGCAGAACGGCTTGCCAAGGCGCATCTCGTCATATGCCGCTCCGGCGCATCCACCGTTTCGGAAATCTCGGTGATCGGGCGCCCGGCGATCCTCGTGCCCTATCCGCATGCTCTGGACCACGACCAGGCTGCGAACGCCGAGGCCCTGGCGGCGACCGGTGGCGCCAAGGTTATTGCCCAGGCCGAACTCTCCTCCGAGAAGATCGCTGCCATTTTGACCAAGGTGATGAACGACCCGGAAAAGCTTGCCCGGATGGCTGCCGCCGCCAAGCAGGCGGGAAAACCTGACGCTGCGAACTTGCTTGCCGACATGGTAGAGGCTATTGCGGCTCGACGTACAATTGCAGAGTTCAAGGGGAAACGCGCATGAAAATGCCGAAGGCCATCGGCCTCGTCCATTTCATCGGCATCGGCGGCATCGGCATGAGCGGCATTGCCGAGGTGCTGCACAACCTCGGCCATCGAGTCCAGGGATCGGATCAGGCCGACAGCGCCAACGTTCAGCGGCTTCGCGACAAGGGCATAGAAGTCTTCGTCGGGCACAAGGCGGAAAACCTCGGTGACGCCGAAGTCGTCGTCGTGTCGACAGCGATCAAGAAGAGCAATCCGGAACTGGCCGCCGCGCGCGAAAAGCTGCTGCCGGTTGTGCGTCGCGCGGAGATGCTGGCCGAGTTGATGCGCTTCCGCAACGCAATCGCAATCGGCGGCACGCATGGCAAGACGACGACCACGTCGCTCGTCGCGACGCTGCTGGAAGCCGGTGGCCTGGATCCGACCGTCATCAACGGTGGCATCATCAATGCCTACGGCACCAATGCCCGGATGGGCGAGGGTGAGTGGATGGTTGTCGAAGCCGACGAGTCGGACGGCACCTTCCTCAAGCTTCCGGCCGATGTCGCCGTCATTACGAACATCGATCCCGAGCACCTCGATCACTATGGCAACTTCGATGCCGTCCGCGCCGCATTCCGCCAGTTCGTCGAGAACGTGCCGTTTTATGGTTTCGGCGTCCTGTGCCTCGACCATCCGGAAGTGCAGGCGCTGGTCGGCCGCATCGAGGACCGCAAGATCGTTACCTACGGTGAAAACCCGCAGGCCGACGTCCGCTTCATGAATGTCCGCATCGACGGTCCGCGTTCGATCTTCGACGTCGAGATCCGCCGCCGCCGGACCGGGCAGGTCATCAAACTCGACAACCTCGTGCTCCCGATGCCCGGTCGCCACAATATTTCCAACGCGACCGCGGCGATCGCCGTTGCCAATCGTCTCGGCATGTCGAGCGAGGACATCGCCAAGGGGTTGGCTTCGTTCGGCGGTGTCAAGCGCCGCTTCACGCTGACCGGCGAATGGAACGGCGTGCAGATCTTCGACGACTACGGGCATCACCCCGTCGAGATCAAGGCGGTGCTGGGTGCAGCGCGCGAGGCTTGCAAGGGCCGTGTTATAGCTGTCCACCAGCCGCACCGCTACTCGCGCCTTGCCAGTTTGTTCGAGGAATTCGCATCCTGCTTCAACGATGCCGACAGCATCTTCCTGGCGCCGGTCTATGCCGCGGGTGAGGATCCGATCGAGGGCATCGACTCCGAGGTGCTGGTTTCCCGCATCAAATCGGGCGGTCACCGTGACGCGCGCTTCCTGCCGTCTCCCGACCTTTTGCCTGAAATGGTCGCCGAGATTGCAAAGCCGGGCGATTTTGTGGTTCTGTTGGGGGCTGGGAGTATCACATACTGGGCGGCAGCACTGCCCAAGCAACTGGAAAGCCTTTCGGGAATATCTGCATGAAACAGGTGAATGGGGAAAAGCTTCTTGCGTCGCTTGGCGACGGTGTAAAGGACATTCGCGGGAGGATCGCGCCGGATGCGCCGATGGATCGCGTCACGTGGTTCCATGCCGGCGGCCTTGCGGAGCTGATGTTCCAGCCGCACGACGAAGATGACCTCATAGCTTTCCTGAAGTTGCTTCCGGACGATGTGCCCCTCACCATCGTTGGTGTGGGCTCGAACATCCTGGTCCGCGATGGGGGGATTCCGGGCGTCGTTCTGCGCCTTTCGGCGAAAGGCTTCGGTTCGGTCGAGCTTGCCGGTGAAAACCGCATTCGGGCCGGCGCGATCTGCCCGGACAAACACCTCGCCGCGATGGCGATGGATCACGGCATCGGCGGCTTTCATTTCTACTACGGTATTCCCGGCAGCATCGGCGGTGCGGCGCGGATGAATGCCGGCGCCAATGGTGGCGAGACGCGCGAGCGCCTCATCGAGGTCAATGCGGTCGACCGCAAGGGCAACAGGCATGTGCTTTCGAAAGCCGATATGGGTTATGCCTATCGCCATTCGTCCGCTCCGAGCGACCTGATCTTCACCTCCGTACTTTTCGAGGGGTATGCGGAAGACCGTGCGAAGATCCGCGCCGATATGGATGCCGTGCGCAATCATCGCGAGACTGTGCAGCCGATCCGTGAGAAGACCGGGGGCTCGACCTTCAAGAATCCCGAGGGACATTCGGCCTGGAAGCTCATCGACGAGGCAGGCGGCCGTGGCCTGGTGATCGGCGGCGCGCAGATGTCCTCGCTGCACTGCAACTTCATGATCAATACCGGACAGGCGACCGGCTACGATCTGGAATATCTCGGCGAACAGGTTCGCGGCCTCGTCTTCGAGAATTCCGGTATCAAGCTCGAATGGGAGATCAAGCGACTTGGCATCTTCATGCCGGGGCGCGAGGTGCGCCCGTTCCAAGGCGCGACGACGGAGTAGCGTTCTAGCGCAGTTGTTTGGTGAAGGCGGTCGTGAAGATGACGCCGCCGTCGTCGGTCGCGTCGCCGATCGCCACGTCCATCCGGTCGTTTGTGACGCGCACAAGGCAGAAGCCCCCCATGTAGGCGGCTCTCGCCTTGAACAGGTCGATGTTGCCCACGCTGTAGGCCATAGGCGTATCGTGCTCGTGGCCGTGAAAGATGCCGATTACGTTGTAGCCGCTGAAGGTTGCGAGCAGTTCCTGACGTTGTGAATCACCCCACCAGTGGGGCGCGCCGCTGCCTTCGTCGGTAAAGGTTTTCGTCTGCGGATCCCAACGCTCCAGCGAAAATTTATCCCATCCGTAGTGCTGGAAGATAACCACCGGCCGGCCATCGGCGGCATAGTTGGCAAGATCGCGTTTCATCCATTCAAGGCCGCTCGCCGCTCCCTTGGTGTCATCGCCGCCATAGCGCTGGGCCTGGATGAGATGGAGCCCGCCCCAGTTCCAGGAGTAGTTGTCCGACCCTTCGTCGTAGTTGTCGACGGGGACGACCGGCTTGAAGAAGACGCTGGGCTTATGATTCATCTGCACATAGTCGCGCAGTTCGTCGCGGTACCAGTCCACCTGCGGCGGTCGTCCGTCCTGGTCGAGATCGTGATTGCCGAGACCGACATAGACCGGGAAGTGGACGCGATCAGGTCCCGGACCCTGCTGGTAGCGGTGTGAGAACTGCAGCAATTGCGAGCCTTCTGCCAATTCCGCCCTCTGGCCGCCGCCATCGTCGGTCACGTCGCCGCATACGACGATGCCCTGCGGTTTGGCGACAGGCTGACCGGCGACGCTTAGACCGCTCGGCTTGCCGCCGACCTCCTCCGGCCACATCCGGTGATGGATGCTGTTCAGTGCACGGATGTGGCGCAACAGGTTCGCGTCGGTCTTTCCCTCTGCCTGGCAGCCGGGGCTGAGCCCGTCGCCAACGCGGCACGCATGTATGTCGTTGACGACAAGGAAGGTTACATCGACGGCGGGAATGCTTGCTGCCCGGGCAAGCGAAGGCAATGCCAGGGAAAAACCGGCCCCCAATCCACGTGCCAGCAACGTTCGTCTGGTGAGCATCCCGACCTCCAATTCCTCGTGGCGGAAAAATAGAGCCAGTGCGCTAACAGGCAACAACGAAAAGGGCCGCGACGGTTGTTCGTCGCGGCCCTTTGGTTGGGTTGCTTGTTGTGCTCAGACTTCGTCGCGACCGGATGCCAGGATGCACACCAGTGTGATCACGGCGGCGATGCCGAGATAGTAACCGACGAAGGTCATGCCGTAATTTGCCTGCAGCCAGGTGGCGATATAGGGCGCCAGCGAGGCGCCGAAGATGCCGGCCAGGTTAAAGGTGATCGACGAACCGGTGTAGCGGACCGCGGTCGGGAAGGGTGCCGCCAGCGCGGTGCCGATCAGGCCGTACGTCATGCCCATCAGCGCCATCGCCAGCATTGCGAAGACGAGGATGCTGCCTTCACCGCCGGTCATCAGGCCGGGCAGGAAGAAGGAGAAAACACCGATCAGGACCGTCGTGAGGATCAGCACCTCGCGGCGGCCGAACCGTTCTGCAAGCTTGCCTGCGATCGGGATGAAGACGCCGAAGGCCACCGAGCCGACGATCTGGATTTCGAGCGCGTCGAGGAACGGGATCTTCAGGACTTTGACGTTGTAAGACAGCAGATAGGCCGAGCCGATGTAGAACAGCACGAAGGTCGCGAGTGCCACGAAAGTGCCGAGGAAGAGGCTGCGCTTGTGCTTGCGGAAGATTTCCGCGACCGGCACTGCGACGCGCTCCTGCTTGTCGATTGCCTTCTGGAAGGCCGGCGTTTCGGTGATCGACAGACGAACCCACAGACCAATGACGATCAGGATGATCGACGCAATAAACGGGACCCGCCAACCCCAGCTCAAAAGCGCGTCCTGAGACATAACCTGCAGCAGCAGCCAGAAGATGCCCGATGACAGGAAGAGGCCGACTGGGGCGCCGAGCTGCGGGAACATGCCGTACCAGCTGCGCTTGCCTTCCGGCGCGTTCTCGGTTGCGAGCAGCACCGCGCCGCCCCATTCGCCACCGAGGCCGAAACCCTGGCCGAAACGGCATAGCGCGAGCAGCAGCGGAGCGAGGACGCCGATGGAATTGTACGAGGGTAGCAGGCCGATGACGACCGTCGAGATGCCCATCGTCAGAAGGGCTGCCACCAGTGTCGTCTTGCGGCCGATCCTGTCGCCGAAATGGCCAAAAACAACGGCGCCGAGCGGGCGGGCGAAGAAGGCGATCGAGAAGGTCGCGAAGGAGGCAAGCAGTGCTGTGGTCGGATCACTGTTCGGGAAGAACAGCGTCGGGAAGACCAGCACGGCGGCGGTTGCATAGACATAGAAATCGAAGAATTCGATCGTGGTGCCGACGAGGCTCGCGATCAGAACACGCGCCGGCGAATTCACGTGCGCACTGTTCGATGAAGCGGAGGTCGGCGATACTTTGGATATCGCGTCTGACATATTCATTCCAATCGGGATTTCATTGGGTGCCTGGGAGGCACTCGGCTCTTAACGCAATCTTAATTCGGCGCAAATGCAAAACGCGCAATAAACAGACAAAAATCAGGGTGCTTCCTTTTGCTCCGATCCGGCGTCGGCAACCTTACTTACTTGACCAGAATCAATATGAGCGGAATCTTCGGTAACGCTCTGGTTGAGCGCAGGAGGGAACTATGCAGAAAAGTCTTATTGCAGAATTTCTTGGTACTTTCTGGCTCGTGTTCGGCGGATGCGGCAGCGCCGTACTTGCCGCGGCATTTCCTGAGCTGGGGATCGGCTTTATGGGCGTCGCGTTTGCTTTCGGTCTTACCGTGCTTACCATGGCTTTTGCTGTCGGCGGCATTTCCGGCGGCCACTTCAACCCGGCAGTTTCGGTCGGTCTTGCCGTCGCCGGAAAGTTTCCGGCGGGCCGTGTGGTTCCATACATCGTTGCGCAGGTCGTCGGCGCGATCGTCGCCGCGGGCGTTCTCTATGTCGTCGCCAGCGGCAAGGCGGGCTTCGAACTCGGTGGGTTTGCCTCCAATGGTTATGGCGAGCATTCGCCTGGCGGCTATTCGCTCGTCTCCGCGCTTGTCATCGAAATCGTGCTGACGCTGTTCTTCATCTTCATCATTCTCGGTTCCACGAGCAGCAGGGTACCGGCGGGATTTGCGCCGATTGCCATCGGGTTGGCGCTGACGCTGATCCATCTGATCTCGATCCCGGTGACCAACACGTCCGTCAATCCTGCCCGGTCGACGGGCCAGGCGCTTTTCGTGGGCGGATGGGCTCTGCAGCAGTTGTGGCTGTTCTGGGTCGCGCCGCTGATCGGGGGTGTTCTTGGCGGCATTGTCTGGAAGGCGGTCGGCGAAGAATCCTGAGGTTCGCTTCGGCGTTTTGAGGAAAACCCCGTACCGCCCACGGTGCGGGTTTTTGCGTTTGTAGCCGCCCATCGGTGTTCGGTTTTGTGACTTCCTGAGCTGGAAGTTAACGAAAGTAAACGCTTCGTTAACTATAATGCTGCTCTAATACACCTGTGCCAAGGGCTCCGGATTCGGTGTGAAGCAAGCTTGAGGCAAGCATCGGAATTCACGCTGCCAGTTATTTTGGGGGTATCTATGAGTCGCAAGCATGTCGCTGTCCTTATGGGCGGGTTTTCCTCAGAGAGGCCTGTCAGCCTTTCCTCCGGGACGGCATGTGCGGATGCTCTTGAGGCTGAAGGCTTTCAGGTAACGCGAATCGATGTCGATCGCGACGTCTCGGCAAAGCTTTCTGCTCTGCGTCCCGATGTGGCTTTCAATGCCTTGCATGGCCCGTTTGGCGAGGATGGCACCATTCAGGGTATCCTCGAGTATCTCGAAATCCCCTATACGCATTCCGGCGTTCTTGCCTCTGCGCTTGCCATGGACAAAGGCAAGGCGAAGGGCGTTGCCGCCGCTGCCGACATTCCGGTTGCGCAGTCGCAGGTGATCAATCGATTCGCATTCCCTGCTGATCATCCGATGAAGCCGCCCTATGTCGTGAAGCCTGTGCGCGAGGGTTCCAGCTTCGGCGTGGTCATCGTTCAGGACGACCAGACACATCCGCCGCAGATCATCGGTTCGCCGGAATGGCGCTACGGCGAAGAGGTTATCGTCGAGCGCTATGTTCATGGTCGCGAGCTGACGTGCGGCGTCATGGGCGATCGGGTGCTTGGCGTTACCGAGATCGTGCCGCTGGGCCACAGTTTCTACGATTATGATTCCAAGTATGTCGCCGGCGGGTCAAAACACGTCATCCCGGCGAAAATTTCACCGAATATTTACCAAAAAATACAATCATTGTCGCTAAGGGCGCATCAAGCAATTGGTTGCCGTGGGGTCAGTCGCTCAGACTTTCGCTACGACGATCGCTTCTCCGAAGATGGTGAAATCATCTGGCTGGAAATCAACACACAGCCGGGCATGACACCAACCTCTCTTGTGCCTGAAATGGCCGGCCATGCTGGTTACTCGTTCGGTGAATTTCTCCGTTGGATGGTGGAGGACGCTTCTTGTTCTCGGTGACGGTCAAAAGGATGGGGCGCCCAAGCCATCGTGTCGAGCCTCCGTATGCGGAAGGCGACGGACGGATGGTGTTGCCGCGCCCGCTGCGCCGCCTCGTTCGCTTCCTTGTCAGTCTCGGTAGTGGTCGAATTCACATTCCGGCCCATACCGGCACGGTTTCCGCTTTGGCATTTTTTGCTGCGACCGGTTTCTATGGCATGTCGCTTGGCGGTCATACGGAAGTCGTTGCCCAGGCGACGACGGCGGCTGCCGGTTTTGCGATCGAGGACGTGAAGGTTTCGGGCAATTCCGAGACTTCCGAAATTGATATTCTGCAGCTTATCGGTCTGGACGGTACGACGTCGCTTGTTGCTCTCGATGTGGATGCTGCGCGCCAAAAGATTGCGAAGTTGCCATGGGTCGAGAGCGTCGAAGTCCGCAAGGTCTACCCGAAGGCGATCGAAGTTAAGCTACAGGAGCGTCAGGCCTACGCGATCTGGCAGCACGGACAGGAGCTCTCGCTCGTCGAGAAGGGTGGGGCGGTGATCGCGCCGCTTCGTGACAACAAATTTTCGGAGTTGCCGCTGGTCGTCGGCCGTGGTGCCGAGGTGGCGGCGGCTTCGCTGGAAGGCGAGTTTGCGAAGTGGCCCGAGATCAAGGCGCGCGTGAAGGCCTACGTCTGGATCTCCGGACGTCGCTGGGATCTGCATATGGATAACGGCGTCGTTATCAAGCTGCCGGAAGACGATGTCGATCTGGCGCTGGCGCGGCTTTCGAAATTCAACCAGGAGCAGGATCTTCTCGATCGCGATATCGCGGCCGTCGATCTCAGGCTTTCCGACCGCATGGCCATTCAGCTGACGCCGGAAGCCATGGCGCGGCGCCAGCTCGCGCTTGACCAGCGTACCAAGGATTTGAAGAAGGCGGGGCAGAATATATGAGCTTGTTCGGTTCGTCCCATTTTGGATTGCCGCGCCTTAAGCCGCTTTCGTCGAAGCGGTCGCATGTCGTTTCCGTGCTCGATATCGGATCGACGAAGGTGGTCTGCATGATCGGCCGGTTGACCCCGCGCGAGGAAAGTCAGGTTTTGCCTGGCCGCACGCACAACATCGAAATCATTGGTATCGGCCATCAGCGTTCACGCGGCATCAAGACCGGTGCGATCTCGGACCTTGATGCGCTGGAAAGCGTCATCCGTCTTGCCGTCGATGCGGCCGAGCGCATGGCCGGGCTGACGGTCGAAAGCCTGATTGTCAACCTGACGGCCGGACGTCTCGCCAGCGACATCTACACCGCGACGATCGATCTCGGCGGCCAGGAAGTCGAGCTGAACGACCTCAAGAAGGTTCTGTCCGCCGCTTGCCAGCAGTCCCTGCGCCAGGATCGTGCAGTGCTGCATTCGCTGGCGACCGGCTTCTCGCTCGACGGCGAGCGCGGCATCCGCGATCCGCTGTCGATGTACGGCGACGTCCTTGGCGTGGACATGCATGTCGTTACTGCCGAACGTACCGCGCTAAAGAATCTAGAGCTCAGCGTCAACCGTGCGCATCTTTCGGTCGAAGGCATCGTTGCGACACCTTACGCGTCCGGCCTTGCAGCTCTGGTCGACGACGAAGTCGAGCTTGGCTGCGCCGCGATCGACATGGGCGGCGGCACCACGACGATCTCCGTGTTTGCCGAAGGCAAGCTCGTGCATACGGATGCCGTCAGCCTTGGCGGTCATCATGTCACCACCGATCTGGCGCGCGGCCTTTCGACCCGCATCGAAGATGCAGAGCGGCTGAAGGTCGTTCACGCTTCGGCAATGCCGAATTCTTCCGATGAGCGCGAGCTGATCTCGATCCCGCCGATCGGCGAAGACGACCGCGATCTGCCGACGCAGGTGCCGCGTGCGCTGGTTTCGCGCATCGTGAGTGCTCGCATCGAGGAGACGATGGAATTGATTCGCGACCGAATCCAACGCTCGGGCTTCAGCCCGATCGTTGGCAAGCGCGTCGTGCTGACGGGTGGCGCCAGCCAGTTGACCGGTCTTGCCGACGTGGCGCGCCGCATTCTTGCCCGCAACGTTCGAATCGGTCGTCCGATGGGCGTCTCGGGGCTGCCGACGGCGGCAAAGGGCCCGGCCTTTTCGACAGCTGTCGGCCTGATGATTTATCCGCAGGTTGCGGACATGGAAACACATGCGTCACAGAGCGGTCTGCTCCTGTCGCTTGGGGGAAATACCAGCCGCATCGCCCGCATGGGGCAGTGGCTGAAGGAAAGTTTCTGAAATTGAGTGAATTGGCCGGCGTGGCGATGCGGCCATAGAGAGAAGGAACGGGTACAATGACTATCAAGCTGCATAAGCCTGACATCACAGAGCTGAAGCCGCGGATCACCGTGTTCGGTGTCGGCGGCGGCGGTGGCAATGCTGTCAACAACATGATCTCCGCTGGCCTCCAGGGCGTCGACTTCGTTGTCGCCAATACGGATGCGCAGGCCCTGACGATGACGAAGGCGGAGCGCATCATCCAGCTCGGCGCAAGCGTGACTGAGGGTCTGGGCGCGGGTTCGCAGCCGGAAGTCGGCCGTGCAGCCGCCGAAGAATGCATCGACGAGATCGTCGATCACCTGAACGGTACCCACATGTGCTTCGTCACCGCCGGCATGGGCGGCGGCACGGGTACGGGTGCGGCGCCGGTGGTTGCCCAGGCTGCCCGCAACAAGGGCATCCTGACGGTCGGCGTCGTGACCAAGCCGTTCCACTTCGAAGGCGGTCGCCGCATGCGCCTGGCCGAATCCGGTATCCAGGAACTGCAGAAGTCGGTCGACACACTGATCGTCATTCCGAACCAGAACCTTTTCCGCATTGCCAACGACAAGACCACCTTCGCCGACGCTTTCGCGATGGCTGACCAGGTTCTCTACTCGGGCGTCGCTTGCATCACTGACCTGATGGTGAAGGAAGGTCTGATCAACCTCGACTTCGCCGACGTCCGCTCGGTCATGCGTGAAATGGGCCGCGCAATGATGGGCACCGGCGAGGCATCCGGCCAGGGCCGCGCGATGCAGGCTGCAGAAGCTGCAATCGCCAACCCGCTGCTCGACGAAACCTCGATGAAGGGTGCACAGGGCCTCCTGATCTCCATCACCGGCGGTCGCGACCTCACCCTGTTCGAAGTCGACGAGGCGGCGACCCGCATTCGCGAAGAAGTCGATCCGGATGCGAACATCATCCTCGGCGCGACGTTCGACGAATCGCTGGAAGGCATCATCCGCGTCTCTGTCGTCGCAACCGGTATCGACCGTGCGATGAACGAAGCTGCCGGCAAGAACTTCCAGCAGGTTCAGAAGCCAATTATCCGTCCTTCCGCGGCCGTTGCTCCGGCGCCGGCCGCAGTCCAGCCTGCACCCATGATGCAGCAGGCACCGAAGACCGTCGATGCGATCGCACAGACCATCCGCATGGCTGAGGCCGAGATGGAACGCGAACTCGAAATCCACGCTCCTCGCGCGCCGGCACCGGTTCAGCAGCCGGTCCAGCAGGAAACCTTCCGCCCGCAGAGCAAGATCTTTGCAGCGCCGGAAGCAGCGCCGATCATTCGTCAAGCTCCTGTCCAGCATGCTCCCGTGCAGTCGCCTGTCATCAGCCAGCCTGCTCCTGCACCCGTCATGCAGCAGACTGCGCCGGTCATGCCGCAGCAGCCGGTTCGGATGCCGAAGGTTGAAGACTTCCCGCCGGTTGTCCAGGCTGAGATCGACCATCGGTCGCAGCCGACAGCCACATCGCACGCCCACGAAGAGCGTGGTCCGATGGGCCTCCTGAAGCGAATCACCAATTCGCTCGGTCGCCGTGAAGAGGAGGTCGTTCCAGAGATGACGTCGGCTCCCGCTGCCGCCTCTCAGCAGCGCCGTCCGCTTTCCCCGGAAGCAAGCCTCTATGCGCCACGCCGCGGAAACCTCGACGATCAGGGCCGCAGCGTGCCGCAAGCGCGGATGATGCAGGAAGACGACCAGCTCGAGATCCCGGCGTTCCTTCGCCGCCAGTCGAACTGAGATAAGCACAGAATCGCCACGTTGAAGCCCGGGAGTTCGCTCCCGGGCATTGTTGTTTCAGGCCATCAAATTCGAGCCAATTTGCGCAGCGATTTCAAAGTCATGATTTCGTAACAAAGCGAAAGAAACAGTGATTTGGATTGGAGCGTGGGCGCACGTATGTATTGGCTCAAGGAACCGTCTTGGTGCGCTTCATGGCAGGACTTGGACGGAGTGAAATATGCCTCGGCTGGTGGTTTCGACATATAGGTCGCTGCGATCGCCGAGGATAATAAAGGCAAGATTTATGGTTATTGGCATGTTGGGTTTTCAGACGACGGTATCACGTCCGGTCGGTCTTTCGGGGACCGGCGTTCATTCGGGTGCCGATGTTTCGATCACCTTCAACCCGGCTGAAGCCGACACTGGTGTTGTATTCAATCGCATGCACGAAAACGGCGAGGTTACCGAACTTCGCGCTGTTTCTTCCCAGGTCGGCAATACCGATCTCTGCACGGTTCTCGGTTTTTCTCCAGCGCGCTCCGTCGCGACGATCGAACATGTCATGGCGGCCGTCTATGCGCTTGGCCTTGACAACGTCCTGATTGAGGTTCACGGCGCCGAAATGCCGATCATGGACGGCAGTTCCATGCCCTTCATAGAGGCGATAGAACAGGTCGGCCTGGTGTCCCTCGGCGTCAAGCGTCGCTATATCCGCATTACCAAGCCGGTGCGCATCGAACATGGCGGCTCCTGGAGCGAGTTCCGTCCCCATGACGGCATGCGTTTTGAAGTGGAGATCGATTTCGATTGCCCGCTGATCGGCCGCCAGAAGTGGGAAGGCGACATGACGGCTGCGACCTTCAAAGCGGAATTGTCGCGTGCCCGGACCTTCGGCTTCATGCGCGACGTGGAGCGCCTTTGGGCTTCGGGTCATGCGCTCGGATCTTCGCTTGAGAACTCCGTTGTCATCTCTGACGACAATACCGTTATCAATATCGAAGGCCTGCGTTACGCCAAGGATGAGTTCGTCCGTCACAAGACGCTCGATGCCGTCGGCGACCTGGCACTTGCCGGCGTTCCCTTTATCGGCTGCTACCGATCCTACCGCGGCGGTCACAAGATGAATGCCAATGCACTCAAAGCTTTGCTCAGCGATCCGACGGCCTATGAAGTCGTCGAGACATCAGCGCCGCGTCCGCGTGTTGCGCCGCGTGATTTCATTCGTGTGAACGCTCCGGAATTTGCTCCCTGGTCGGCTTGACCTCCATCGCTTTCTTTAGGCCAGGGCCGCCTCCTTCGGGAGGCGGTTTCTTTATGTGGCGCACTCCGCCGCGATTCCCGATAGATCTTTTGCAGCAGACGTTTAGCGGCAACAGATGCGCCTTTATCAGGGCGAAACAGGAGATTATGACCTGAGCCGCCACAAAAATGCGTTAATGCATCATCATTGCGTTGCTCTGGCCATGCATTTGTGGCTAGAAACGCCAGCGAGGCGTGACTGCTGTTGAGGGATGGCGGTCGTTGGGATGTTCCGATGGGTTATGCAGGGTCTGAAAGTATGATGAAGACAGCGCGCGCTATGTTCGCATCGCTCTTGGTGTTGAGTGCAGGCGCCTTAATTTCCGGATGCCAGTCCGACCCAGATATCGACATCACCAAGCTCGGTCTCGAAAACGATCCGCCGGACGTTCTCTACAATCAGGGCCTCGCCAATATGAAGGCGGGCAACATGGCGGAAGCCGCCCGCAAGTTTGACGCGATCGACCGCGAGAACCCGTTCTCCGAATGGGCGCGGAAGGCGCTTGTGATGAGCACCTTCGTCAAGTATCGACAGGGCCGTCTCGATGATGCGCTCGCATCCGGCAACCGCTACATGGCGCAATATCCGAAGTCCAAGGACGCGGCCTACGTTCAGTATCTGATCGGTCTCAGCTATTCCAAGCAGATCGTCGATGTGACGCAGGATCAGCGCGCTGCTGTAAGGACCGTCGAGGCCATGCAGGCGGTGATCGACAACTATCCGGACTCCGAATACGTTGATGACGCGCAGGCGAAGATCCGCTTTGCGCGCGACCAGCTTGCCGGCAAGGAAATGCAGATCGGTCGATACTATATGGAGCGCAAGGAATACCTTGCTGCCATCTCGCGCTTCCGCACCGTCGTCGAGAAATACCCAAGCACGAACCAGATCGAAGAAGCGCTCGCTCGCCTCGTCGAAGCCTATTATGCGATGGGCATCGTCGAAGAGGCGCAGACGGCTGCTGCTGTTCTCGGCCACAACTATCCTGATAGTCAGTGGTATGCGGATTCCTACAAGCTTCTGAAAAGCAACGGCGCCGAGCCGCGTGAAAATCAAGGCTCGTGGATTTCGGCCGCCGGCAAGAAACTCCTGCTCGGTTCCTGAGGCCAATGCTGATCCAGCTTTCGATCCGCGATATCGTCCTGATCGAGCGGCTGGATCTTGCCTTCGAGACCGGCCTCTCAGTGTTGACGGGCGAGACGGGCGCAGGCAAGTCCATCCTGCTCGACAGTCTGTCGCTGGCGCTCGGCGGGCGTGGCGACGGCGATCTTGTCCGCCATGGCGAAGACAAGGGACAGGTGACTGCCGTCTTCGACGTGGGGATGGATCACGGCGCCCGAAGGCTGCTTCGCGAAAACGGCATAGACGATGACGGCGATCTCATCTTCCGGCGCGTCCAGACATCCGACGGCCGCACCAAAGCCTATGTCAACGACCAGCCCCTCAGCGTGCAATTGATGCGTCAGGCCGGTCAGATGCTTGTCGAAATCCACGGCCAGCACGACGACCGAGCGCTTGTCGACACCCATGCGCACCGGATCCTGCTCGATGCTTTCGCCGGCATAGGCGATGATGTCGCTGGCGCCTCCCAGCTCTACCGCGTCTGGCGCGATACCGAACGTACGCTGAAGAAGCATCGCGAAAAGGTGGAGAATGCGGCGCGCGAAGCGGACTATATTCGGTCTTCCGTCGAGGAACTCGAGAAGCTGTCGCCGCAGGACGGCGAAGAGGACGATCTTGCCGACCGCCGTCAGAAGATGATGAAGGCCGAGCGGATCGCGGGCGATATCGCCGAAGCGTCCGAGTTCCTGAATGGCAATGCCTCGCCAGTGCCTCATATCGCTTCCCTGGTGCGCCGCCTTGAGCGCAAGAGCCATGAGGCGCCGGGATTGCTCGAAGACACTGTGGCGCTTCTTGATGCCGCTCTCGACCAGCTTTCCAATGCACAGATGGAAGTGGAAGCGGCGCTGCGAAAGACGGAATACGATCCGAAGGAACTGGAGCGCGTCGAGGAGCGGCTGTTTGCGCTGCGTGCCGCCTCGCGGAAGTATTCCGTTCCGGTAACCGAACTGCCCGCACTTGCCGTTCGCATGATCAGCGATCTTGCCGATCTTGATGCCGGCGAGGAGAAGCTGACAAAGCTCGAGGGCGAGGTCGGCGTAACCAGAGCAAATTATGAGGCGGCGGCGCGTTCGCTATCGGAGAAGCGGCATCATGCAGGTGACGCGCTCGCGGCTGCCGTCATGTCCGAATTGCCGGCGCTGAAGCTGGAGCGCGCGCGTTTCATGGTGGAGATCACCACCAATGCTGAAGAGGCGACGGCGGAAGGGTTCGACGTGGTCGAATTCCACGTCCAGACCAATCCCGGCACGCGGCCGGGTCCTATCATGAAGGTTGCGTCCGGCGGCGAGCTTTCGCGCTTTCTGCTGGCGCTGAAGGTCGCGCTTGCCGATCGCGGTTCTGCGCCGACGCTTGTCTTTGATGAAATCGATACCGGCGTCGGTGGGGCCGTGGCGGATGCGATCGGCCAGCGGTTGAAGCGGCTGTCCGACCGCGTGCAGGTGTTGTCGGTGACGCATGCGCCGCAGGTTGCCGCCCGCGCGGCAACGCATCTGCTGATCTCAAAAGGACCGGCGTCCGTGGGCTCCGAGAAGATCGCGACGCGTGTCGCCACCATGGAACCCAAGGACCGGACGGAAGAGATCGCCCGTATGCTGGCCGGCGCATCTGTGACCGAAGAGGCGAGGGCGGCAGCGGTCCGATTGCTCGCCGGCAACGGCTGAGCTACTCCGTCTGCGTGGATTTGATTTCGCTTGTGTTCTTCTGGTGAACGGCTTCGTAAGGCTCGAAATAGACAACCGCGCCCGAGGCCAGATCGTCGGCAATAAAATCCTTCAACGACATTGCCTCCGCTTTTTCTCGCTCTTTCGGAGCGACCAGCCGCTGCAGGTAGTCTCGGTTTGCGTCGATGAGCGTGGCGGCATAACCGCCGGCAGCGATCCGCTCCGGATCGCCGTGGTTGGGCAGGATCCGGTGGATCGGCCATTCCCGCATTCGGACGAGCTCGCGGATATGCGTCGTCAGGTGCGCCGGCTCAGAAACGTAGGTCACCGTATCTTCGAGCGTATCACCGGCCAGAAGCAGCCTTTCCTTAGGAAACCAGATGACGTTTCCATCCGCGCTGTGAATGTCGAAATGGTGGAGCTCCACCTGGCGACTGCCGACCATGAGATCCAGCCGCCCTTCAAAAAGCCGGTTGGGCATCACGACGGGGAGGATCTGCGGATCCCCCGTTTCGAGCTCCTTGCGATTCCGGACGAGGGCTTCGGCGGTCAGCCCGAGGGCTATGATCTCGCAATCGGCAAAGACTTCATTGCCGGCAATATGGTCCGTATGCCAGTGACTGAGCACGACCTGGATCGAGGTGACGCCGAGGCTCTCGATGTGGGCGCGGATCGCACTTGCGTGCTGCAGCGACATGTGGGTGTCATAAACCAGCGCATGCACCCCATCGACGATGGCGTATGAGGCGATTCCGAGCGAGTAGGCACCATCATCGAGCCAGTTCGGAGCGTTTGAATACAGGCGCCTGCCTTCGATGCGTCCGTCGTAGTAGGCAAATATGCCCGGATATGGTTCAAGGATTCTGAGCGTAGAGGTGATGTCCGGCATGGCATTCCTTTATTGGCGCCGAATTCGCGGAGGTAGTGTTGTTCTTTTCGGCCGACGACGTTGCGTTTGCAATGGTTTCAGGCTGACGGCGCCCTAATTTTCTCCGGTCGCGTGATGCCGCGGCGTTGAGTACCGCGCGCTTGCTCCTTTCCAGTTTTGCGTTTTCGTCATTTCGGCTAAAACCTCTGAAGATTCCCCGGAGTGATCTCAATGTCCGTAGCGCCGACAACTGTAGAAAATATGACGATTGAAGATGCCGCTGCCGAGCTTGAGCGGCTGGCACGGGAGATCGCCCGCAACGACGAGCTCTATCACGGTAGCGATCAGCCGGCGATTTCGGATGCGGATTATGACGCGCTGAAGCGGCGCAACGATGCGGTAGAGGCACGCTTTCCGGAGTTGATCCGCGAGGATAGTCCCTCGCGGCGTGTCGGCGCCGCCCCATCCGTGACATTTGCCCCCGTCGTCCATGCGCGGCCGATGCTGTCGCTCGACAACACGTTTTCACAGGAGGACGTGCAGGACTTCGTCGCCAGCGTCTACCGCTTCCTCGGGCGCCTGCCGGACCAGTCGATCGCATTTACCGCAGAGCCGAAGATCGACGGGCTTTCGATGTCGATCCGCTACGAGAACGGCAAGATGGTCAGCGCCGCGACCCGCGGCGACGGAACGACGGGCGAGAACGTCACGGCCAACATCCGCACGATCAGGGAAATCCCGAACGAGCTGCCGAAGGGCGCCCCCGCCGTCGTCGAGGTGCGTGGCGAGGTCTATATGGCCAAGAGCGACTTCCTGGCACTCAACAAGCAGATGGAAGCCGAGGGCAAGCAGACCTACGTCAACCCGCGCAATACGGCATCCGGCTCGCTGCGTCAGCTCGATGCGAAGATCACGGCGAGCCGCAAGCTGAGGTTCTTCGCCTATGCCTGGGGCGAGATGTCGGAGATGCCATCCGACACGCAATTCGGCATGGTCGAAACCTTCGGCGGCTGGGGATTCCCCGTCAATCCGATGATGAAGCGTCTCAACTCGGTCGCCGATATCCTGGCCCATTACGATGACATCGGCCTGAAGCGGCCGGATCTGGATTACGATATCGACGGCGTCGTCTACAAGGTCGACAGCCTCGAGCTGCAAGCTCGTCTCGGCTTCCGTTCGCGCAGCCCGCGCTGGGCGACAGCGCACAAGTTCCCGGCGGAACAGGCCTTCACCCGGCTGCTGGCGATCGACATCCAGGTCGGACGCACCGGGGCGCTGACGCCGGTGGCGCGGCTCGAGCCGATCACGGTGGGTGGGGTCGTCGTCACCAATGCGACGCTGCACAACGAAGACTACATCAAGGGTATCGGCAACAACGGAGAGGCATTGCGCGAAGGGCGCGACATCCGCATCGGCGACATGGTGATCGTGCAGCGGGCAGGGGATGTGATCCCGCAGATCGTCGACGTCGTCATGGAAAAGCGCGAGGCGGGGGCAAAACCTTATGTCTTCCCGAAGAGCTGCCCGGTTTGCGGTTCGCATGCGGTGCGCGAAGTCAACGAAAAGACGGGCAAGGTGGATGCGGTCACGCGCTGCACCGGCGGTTTCATCTGCCGCGCGCAGGCGACGGAGCATCTGAAGCACTTTGTCTCACGCAACGCCTACKATATCGAGGGGCTTGGCTCCAAGCAGGTCGATTTCTTCTTCGAAAGTGAGGACCCGTCGCTGCAGATTCGCACCGCGCCCGACATCTTCACGCTGGAGAAGCGTCAGGACGGTTCGCTTACCAAGTTGGAGAACATCGATGGCTTCGGCAGGGTCAGCGTCGGCAAGCTCTATGCGGCGATCAACGAGCGTCGCAGCATCGCGCTCCACCGCTTCATCTACGCGCTCGGCATCCGCCACGTGGGCGAGACGACCGCCAAGCTTCTGGCACGCTCATATGGCACCTACGAGGCTTTCGAAACAGCCATGCGGGAAGCCGCGCCGCTGTCTGGCGATGCGTGGAACGATCTCAACGCAATCGAGGGCATAGGAGAGATTGTCGCCCGTGCCATCGTCGAATTCTACAAGGAGCCGCGCAACGTCGAGGTCATCACGCGCCTGCTCGCCGAGGTGACACCTGGGGTGGCTGAGCAACCGACAACATCGGGCAGCCCCGTCGCCGGCAAGACAGTCGTCTTCACAGGCTCGCTCGAAAAGTTCACGCGAGACGAGGCAAAGGCGAGGGCGGAAAGCCTTGGCGCCAAGGTGGCAGGTTCCGTTTCGAAGAAGACCGACATCCTGGTCGCTGGCCCGGGTGCCGGCTCGAAGCTCGACAAGGCCCGAGAGCTCGGCGTTCAGACCATGGACGAGGACGAGTGGCTGGCGCTGATCGGGGGGTAATGCACGGGCATTGACGTGTTCCCGTTTTGGGAATGCGGCGCACCAATGCAAATCAATGCGAAGTCGATGCTTCGTGTCGTCTGGGAGCGCTCTCCATAGGCAAAAGTGCCGTTGGGTGTATGGCACGCTGCCCTGAGCAAAGCCGACTGGTCGGGGCCAGGGAGATCAAGACCATGTTCGGCGCGAATGTCGATTTCGTCGGCGACAGCAGGGTGATTTTCGATATTGACGGCAATAAGCACCTCCTGATCGTTCACGTCTCATATCCCTACAGGCGACTGCTCGTGAAGCTCGTCGGAACGCATGCCGATTACGGCAGGGAAGCCTGGGGCGTGCCGTCAAAGCATCGTGCAGGGCTCTATGCACTCGCCGTCGCTTGAGGTGCGGATGGGATGGCCGCCGGTCTTCAGGCAATCATCCCCTCGCATTCAACCTCTGACCCGGCCCATTGCGTAGGCATCGACATAGCTCCCTGCCCGGAAGCCGAAGGCCTTGAGGATGCCCTCCTGTTCGAAGCCGAATTTCTTGTAGAGGCCGATGGCGATGTCGTTGTCGGTGTAGACGGTCAGTTCCAGCCGCCTGATGTCGAGCCAGTTGTCGGCGGCCTCGATGACGGCCGCCAGCAGCGCGCTACCAATGCCTCTGCCCGTGAAGTCGTCATGCACGCCCATGCCGATGCTTGCCGCGTGATTGCGTCGGCCTCGATAGCGCGTCATGCCGATATCTCCGACGATAGCGTCGTCGATCAGTGCGACGAGGCGCATTGCGTCGGGATTGTCGCCCTCAATGTGGCGTCGCGTTTCCTCGATGCTCTGATAGGGGGGACGCAACGTTCCGGCCCGAAATCCCGGAAGATTGACAAGTGCCGTCAAGGCGTCGGCATCAGATGGACGTATTGCGCGGATGTGGAGGCCTTTTGGCAATTGGATATTCTGAGGCTTTGGCTTCTCTGGTGACATTTCTTGCTCTCCATTTGATGCGGGAGAGCCGGTTTCGAAACCCTGCTCGCCTCGGCAGGGTTCTCGGGATGATCGGTATTGCTGTTAACGCACCATCGCTCCCGCGCACCCTTCAGGGGTCGTGGTGATATGAAGCATCGTCATGGCGATAGAACCGATCATGACCGCAATTTTCGATATTCGTCTGGAGATGTCAACCGAAACGTGCAGTTTGCCTCGGCGGCGGCGTGTCGCTATGCCTGATGGAGCAAACCGAATCGGACGTCGCCTTGAAGACCATTGCCATTGACTTCGAAACGGCCAACGAGCAGCGCGGCAGCGCTTGTTCGGTCGGCCTTGCCTGGATCGAGGAGGGAAAGGTCACGCGCGTCGAGGAACGGCTGATCCGCCCGAAGGACATGCGCTTCTCGGGTATGAACATCGCCATTCATGGCATCCGGCCGGAGCATGTCGAGGATGCGCCGGAGTTCCCCGAGGTGATGGACGAGTTCCTTGAGGATTTTCGCGGTGCGACGATGATCGCGCACAACGCCGCCTTCGATTTCAGCGTCTGGCGCTCGAGCCTCGATCTCTACCGGCAATCCTATCCGGAGCTCACCTACCTCTGCAGCCTGAAGATGTCGCAGCGCATATGGCCGCATTTCCTCTCGCATCGCCTGAACATGCTTGCCGATCATCTCGGTCTCCGCTTCGTACACCACAATGCGGCCGAGGATGCGGCCGTCTGCGCGCAGGCGGCCATCGAGATGGCGAGGGCGATCGGTGCGGCGGCCATTCATGCCGTTCCGGCCTTGATCGGCATGAAGCCCGGGCGCCTGATGGCGAGCGGCTACGAGCCCTGTACCTGCCGGAAAGCTTGAACCTTTCTTGCAAAGGCGCCCCGCGCGCTTATCTAGTATTGCGCAACATACAGGGAGCCAACATGTCCAGAACACGCAGCATCGCGCTTGCCGCAGCGTCGCTCATCGGCCTCTGCGCCGGCTCGGCATCTGCCGACGTCGTCGGGAAGGTGGGCGTCGATTGGATCGGCAACGATATCATCGTCGACGCGGTGGCAGACCCGGCGGTGAAGGGCGTGACCTGCCACGTCACCTATTTCGACCGCAGCGTCATTGACCGCGTCAAGAACGGCAACTGGTTCGAAGATCCATCGAACAGCGCGATTTCCTGCCACCAGACGGGGCCGATCGAGATCGGCGACATCGACCTGTCGAAGAGCGGGGACGAGGTTTTCAAGTCGGGCATTTCGCTGATCTGGAAGAAACTGGTGGTCACCAGGATCTATGACAAGCAGAATGACACGCTGATCTATCTCGCGCATTCCCGCGAGCTGACCGATGGGTCTGCGAAGATGGCGATCTCGACGGTGTCGCTCTACGGGCAGACCGTCACGTGGAAGAACGGCAAACCGCAATAGAGCTTGTGAGATCAAGCAACTCTTGGTGACCAACGGGTCGGCCGCCGTCTGTCGGATAGAAATCGACAGTCTGTGCGGATATGGTCAAAGGCCGGATCAAATCGAAAAGGACGCTCGATGCCAAGCCCCGCCCGGATCGCTAACCGATATCTGACGGTCGATATTTCCTCTCTCGGTGCCGAGATGCAGGCGCTGACGACCAGTGACGGGCGGTCGTGGCTCTGGAACGGCGACCAGGCCTACTGGGGAGGGAGGTCGCCCGTGCTGTTTCCGATGGTTGGCAGGGCGCCGGACGATACGATCGCAATCGACGGACAGAGCTATCCGATGAGCCAGCACGGTTTTGCGCGCCGGGCCGAGTTTGCCCTCACGGCCTCGACCGCCACGATGTGCCGGTATGAGCTTGCGGCCTCGGAGGCAACGAGGCCGGTCTATCCGTTCGATTTCCTGCTTGCCGTCGAGCATTGGGTCGAGGGGCGGGCGTTGACCGTCGCGGCCGAGGTCACCAATCTCGACCAGCGGGCAATGCCCTTCGGCATCGGCTTTCATCCGGCCTTCGTCTGGCCTCTGCCCGGTGCGGCTGGACGCGACCATGTCGTCACGCTCGACAATCAGGGCGAGCCGGACCTGGTGCGCGTGGAGGGAGGGTTGATCTCCCCCGCGAGACTTGCGTCGCCGTTCAGCGCCGGACGACTGGTGCTTGACCATGCCATGTTCGAAGCCGACGCGATGATCTTTCCGGAAGGCGCGGGTAACGGACTGCGCTACGGCGCAGAGGGCGGCCCGGCGATGCAATTCACCTTCGACAATCTGCCCAATCTGGCGCTGTGGCAGAAGCCGGGTGCTCCCTTTATCTGTATCGAACCCTGGCATGGGACGGCGGCGGAGAAGAATGGCTCCAACGACCTTGCAAAGCGGCCGTTCAGCCAGGTCCTTGCGCCCGGAGCGTCCGCCCGTTTTGCATTTACAGTCGAGGTCATCGAGTAGCTGGCACGCAGCAACAGGTCAGCCGCGCTATTTCAGGCATAAAAAACGCTCGCAGCGATCCGCTGCGAGCGTTTTGCGTTCCGTCGCTTGTTGATCTCAGGCGGCCTGCGCCAGCTCGTCGGCAATGACCGTGTCGAGGTTCAGGAAGCAAACCATAGTCTTCTCAAGCGCTACGATGCCGCGGCAGAAGGCACGCTGGGCTTCAGGGATGATTTCCGGGGCCGGCTGCAGGTCTTCACTCTTGATGGTCATCATGTCGGACACCTGCTCGACCAGCAGGCCGACCAGCTTGCCGGCGATGTCTGTGACGATGATGGCGGAGCGTTCGGAAGGCTCCGTCATTTTCATCCCGAGGCGGCAGGCCATATCGATGACCGGAATCACCGCGCCCCGCAGGTTGATCAGGCCGAGAACATATGGCGGCGTGTGCGGCATCGGGGTCACCGGTGCCCAACCGCGAATTTCCCGGATCGCCATGATGTCGATACAGAACTCCTGCTCACCGAGGTGGAAGGAGACGATTTCGAGGTGCGCGCCAGTCTGGTTGAAAACGGTGTTGTTCATGATCAGAATTCTTCCCAAGTGTCTCCGGCCGGAGCGGCCATGGCTCTGGCGGCAGCGCCGCCGCTGAATGCGCCCGCGACCTTGCCGATGAGGCTCCGGGCGGGAGATGGTTTCGGATGCGAGACTGCGGTTGCTTCCCGCGGCGTTGAACGGGCATTCATGCCCTCGCCGATCTTGAACGTCTGGATCACCTGGATGAGGTTGTCGGCGTCGGTGGCGAGCGTATGGCTTGCCGCGTTCGTCTCTTCCACCATGGCCGCGTTCTTTTGCGTGACCTGATCCATCTGACTGATGGCCGTGTTGATTTCGTTCAGTCCGACCGATTGTTCGCGTGCAGAGGTTACGATTGATTTAACATGCTCGTCGATGCGCGAAACATCTTCGCCGATCTGGCGGAGCGCCTCGCCGGCTGCTGTCACGAGTTCGCCGCCGATCTTCACTTCGGCGCCCGATTTTCCGATCAGGGCCTTGATGTCCTTGGCGGCGCCTGCGGCGCGACCGGCAAGTTCGCGCACTTCCTGAGCGACGACCGCAAAGCCCTTGCCGGCTTCGCCTGCGCGCGCCGCCTCGACGCCGGCGTTTAGCGCCAACAGGTTGGTCTGGAAGGCAATCTCGTCAATGACGCTCAGGATCGTACCGATCTCGCGGGAAGCGCCCTCAATTCGCTGCATGGCTGCCATGGCATCGGTGACGACGATGTCGGACTTCGTCGTGTTCTCGCGCGTATGTGCAACCATCTTGCCGACTTCCTCGGCGCGGTTTGTCGCGCTGCGGACCGTCGCGGTGATCTGGTCGAGCGCGGCGGAGGTTTCTTCCAGCGAGGCGGCCTGCTGCTCAGTGCGCTTGGCAAGGTCGTCGGCGGCTGAACGCATCTGCTGGCTGTTTGCCTGGATCGAGGTGCCGTTCCGGGCGATGTCGACCATTGTCCTGCGGAGCGTCGACGTCGCCAGGTTGAAGTCGCTGCGCAGGCGTTCAAGCTCCGGCGTGAAGGGCTCGTCGATCGTCGCGGTGACGTCGCCGCCGGCGAGCCGGGTCAAGCCCTGGCCAAGCGCGTTGACAACGCTGTTTAACGCCTTTGTATCGGCAAGCTTGGCGGCTTCGAGGCTGCGGCGTTCGGCATCGCGCTGCTGGCGCTCGCTCTCGCCTCGGGTCTCCAGCGAAAGCTTCTCGATCGCGGCGAGGCGGAAACCCTCGGCGGCGCGTGCCATGTCTCCGATCTCGTCGCCGCGATCCGTTGCGGGGACATCGCTGTCTAGGTCGCCGTTCCCGATCCGCTGCATGCTGTTGCGGACGGACTGGACGCCGCGACGGATCGATCCGCCGTGGATATACTGGAGTGCGGCCAGGCACAGGATGGCGACGAGGGCGAGAGCGACCTGGATGTAGACCGCGTGCTGGGAAATTTCGTTTGCGTGGTCGATCCTCTGCTTGGCGACAGCACCGCCATCCGTGGCCAGTTTGACGAGCGTAGACGTCAGCTTGTCGCCGCCTTCGTCGATGGCGTCGTCGAGCTTGTCAAATTCGCTATCGGGTGCGCCGGATTCAACGGCAGCCTTGAGGTCCCCGACGATGCTCCGCTTCAGGGAGGCGACATCTGCGTCGTAGCTGGATAGCAATGCTGTGGCATTCAATTCTTCTGCCAGGAGGTGCATGTATTTCGAACCACTCGAAAGCTGGTCGACCGAATCGTTCATGAGCTTCAGGCGTTCCGGCGCGACCGCCTTGTCGCCCCGATCCACGATGGTATCCATGGCAGCAAGGATGAGCGTCAGATTTGCCGTGCGCATTTCGTTGATATGATCAACGCTTGCCTGAATTTCGTTCGCCTGCCGCAAGGCGCCGCCGACGACCTTGTTCTCGTACCAGGCAAATGCGAGCATCGAGCCAAAGCCGATGAATGCTGCCGCCCCCAGCGTCCCCAGCCTCTGACTGACAGAAAGGCTCTTGCGCACCGTCGTATGTGTCATGTGAAGACTGTCCCCCTCCGCGATAGGCGCGGACATGTTTTTTGCGCGCATGCGGACATCCGGCCATATCAGGCACCAGGAGACGTCATGTCATTGAACGTTGAGCGTTCCATCCATAGCTAAATATACATATGATTTTTTAAGTCTTTCCTAATGATGTTGATGTTGCCTAAAAAACTCTGGTCACGCGGATCATCTCACTGGAAACAAACGATATTTCCCTCTCGTGCGTGTTTGTCTCAAATTCGTGGCGGGGCAATTGAGCACAGGCGAGAAAACGCGTTGTTGAATTGCGCGTCGGGGTGCGAAGAGATATCAGGCGAGGGAGGGGCAATCCCCGTCTGCAAGGAATTTGATCGATGAAGACTGTCCGCATAGCGGTGTGGGTTGCGGTGCTCGTGATGGCAGGTATCCTTGGTTGGCTGACGCTCAATGTCACCCAGACCAAGCAGACCCTGTCCGAGGGGCCGTTTGGGGTGCCATTTACGCTGGTCGCGCAGAATGGACAGCCGATTACCGAGCAGGCGTTCCGTGGCAAGCCCACGGCGCTGTTTTTCGGATTTACCCATTGCCCGGAAGTCTGCCCGACGACGCTGTTCGAGCTGAATGGGTGGCTGGAGAAAATCGATCCGAAGGGCGACAAGCTGCAAGCCTACTTCGTCACCGTCGATCCGGAGCGCGATACGCCCGATGTGATGAACCAATACGTATCCAATGTCTCCAAGCGAATCGTCGGAATTTCCGGAGATCCCGACAAGGTTGCCGACGTGATCAAGGGCTACCGCGTGTATGCCAAGAAGGTGCCCGTCGACGAGAGCAACCCGAACGGCGACTACACGATGGATCATACGGCCTCCGTTTTCCTGCTCGATTCGGCCGGGCGGTTCTCCGGCACCATTGCCTATGGCGAAAATCCCGATACGGCGGTAAAAAAGCTGGAGAACCTCGTCAACAAGGGATGACGTCATGGCGCCGGGGCACCGCAGCATTCTCATTGCCGGAGCCGGCGCGACCGGGTTGACAGCTGCGCTTGAGCTTTCCCGACGCGGCTTCCGGCCACGGATCGTCGACAGTGATTCCGGCCCAGTTCCGCTCGTCGAAAGCCGCGCGCTCGGCGTCAATGCACGAACGCTGACGCTGCTTTCACCGTCGCGTGTCACCGACGCGATCTTGCAGGAGGCGCTGCAAATCGCACATTTCCGCATCGTTTCGAAAGGGCGCCGGCTCGCAGAACTCGATACGACCACGGTGGAGGGGCCTTACAGTGCCCTCCACGCACTGGCGCAGGGCCACACGGAGCGCCTGCTTCTTGGCAAGCTCTCCGACTACGAGGTCGTTCCGGAATGGCAGACTGCTGTCGAGGGTGTCTCCGCAGATCCGGGCAAGCCGCGAGTGATGCTTCGTAGGCCAGATGGGTCGGTGGAGACCGCGGACTTCGACATGGTGATCGGCGCTGACGGCGCGCATTCCATCGTGCGCAAGGCAGTCGGGATCGGCTTTCCCGGGCAGGCGCTGGAGACTAGCTTTTATCTGGCCGACTTCCGTTATGCGCAGCCGGTCGATCCGCATTGCGCCGAGATCAGGCTGTTTGATCCCGGCATGATCGGCAGGTTGCCGCTTGAGCGCGACGTGCTGCGCTACATTTCGACACTTCCGGATTTCGAAAGCAGCATCGAGCATCCTGCCCCGATTGCGGAACGGGTGTGGGCATCCAACTTTCGAGTGCATTTCCGCCATGCCGATACGATGGCAAAGGGAAATGTCTTTCTCGCCGGCGATGCCGCCCACATCCATTCGCCGGCGGGCGCCCGGGGCATGAACCTTGGGATAGAGGACGCCTGCTGGCTCGCCTGGTTGGTTTCGGAGGGACGGGAACGCGAATATGCAAGACTTCGCAGGCCGGCGGTGGAGACAGTGCTGAAGCAGACGCGCCAGCTCACCTCGCTGATCACCATGAGCAATCCCATGGCAATCTCGATTCGCAATCTTGCGGTGCCCGTGCTTTTCAGAATACCTGCGTTTTCACGAAAATTGCTTCGCGGCATTGCCGGATATGATACGCCGTCACCGCCGTGGATCGATGGCGCGCTATAACTGGAAAGACCGACCTTGAGTGAAATACGCCTCTATGTGACGACGACCGAAGTGCTGGCCGGGCAGATCCTCGATCTGTTGTCCGAAGTGCTTGGCGAAGAAGATTTCGCGATCGCGACCAACGAGATCGACGAGAAGAAGGACATCTGGGAGGCGTCGGTCTACATGATGCGCGCGGACGAGGCAGAGGTCCGCACCCGTGTCGAAGAGGCGCTGACGCACTCCTTTCCCGAGGCAAAGGTCGAGCGCGAAGTCATTCCCGTGATCGATTGGGTCGCCAAGTCGCTGGAGGGCCTGAAGCCCGTTCGGGCAGGGCGCTTTCTCGTGCACGGCTCGCACGACCGCGACAAGGTTCGTACCGGCGATATCGCCATCGAGATCGATGCAGGCCAGGCGTTCGGAACCGGCCATCACGGGACGACGGCGGGTTGCCTGGAGACGATCGACCGGGTGGTCCGTTCACGGCGTGTGCGCAATGCGCTTGATCTCGGTACAGGAAGCGGCGTCCTGGCGATTGCCGTTCGCAAATTGAAGAACATCCCGGTGCTGGCGACGGATATCGATCCGATCGCGACACGAGTTGCCGCCGAAAATGTTCGCCGCAACGGCATTGCATCGGGCATTTCCACCGAGACGGCACCCGGGTTTCATTCGACGGCATTCTCGGCGCACGGTCCATTCGATCTGATCATCGCCAACATTCTGGCGCGACCGCTGATCAAGATGGCGCCGCAACTCGTCAATCACTTGGCGCCAGGTGGGTCGGTGATCCTGTCGGGCATTCTCGCTTCGCAGCGCTGGAAGGTGCTGGCCGCCTACAACGGTGCGCATCTGCGCCATGTCCGCACCATCTGGCGCAACGGCTGGGTGACCATTCATCTGGACCGCCCCTGAGGCGATAGCCAAAAGAAAAGGCGGTGCCGATGGCACCGCCTTGAGACCGGTTTCCCGGTCTGTACCCGCGAGCTCGAAGGAGGAGGGATGCTCGAGCGGGCTTCTACTTGTTCTGATCGCCGGTCCGGTGAGGGAGGAGGAGAGCGAAGCGGCGAGTTGCTCAGAACGCGTAGCTGGTTGCGCCCTGGTGGCGCGTAACCTTGTGGCCGGCACCACGCATCGTGAGGGTGTCCCCATTCAGCGGGCGGAGCGAGCCGAGAACGTGACGCACGGTCTGGCGCTCGCCAGCCTGCACCGGGCTGCTGTAAGCGGAGCGCGACAGAGAGGCAGTCATTTCTAAATTCCTTTTCGTTTGAGGTTCGTCTCGAACCGTTTGATGAGGCCTATATAGTCACTCCGGAAACTTCAGGCAGAGGGTTTCGCTCATGGGAGCCATGCAGGGAATGCATAAAGCGTGCCAGTTTGCGAAAGGTCGCCTCATTTTCGCCAAAATATTGGGCGGCCTACTGGCATGCGCTAGGTGCCTGTTTTTCTCCCTTCGACCTGGAATTCCGATAATATAGCGCCATCCTGCCTGCCGGCTTCGTACCCAACACTAGGTTTTTGAGCATGTTCCAGTCCTTTGAAGTCACCTCCACGCCGCAATTCGGCCGCGATCGCGTTTCGGCTTTGCGCACAAGTTTCGATGCACTCGGTATCGACGCCTTCCTCGTGCCGCGCGCCGACGAGTTCAACGGCGAGTATGTGCCGGCATGCGCAGAGCGACTGGCTTGGCTGACTGGCTTCACCGGATCTGCTGGGATGGCTCTGATAACGCGTTCGCAAGCCATCGTTTTCGTGGACGGGCGATATGTCACACAGCTTGCCGAGCAGGTGGACGGCTCCGTTTTTACCGGCGGCGATCTCGTCAACGAGCCACCGCATGTCTGGATCGGCACGAACGGAAGCAAAGGCTTTCGGCTCGGCATCGATCCGTGGCTGCACTCGGGCGCCGAGGTACGGCGTCTTGAAATGGCGCTCGCCGGGATCGGCGGCTCGCTTGTCATCCTGCCGCACAATCCGCTCGACAGGCTCTGGGCAGACCGTCCGAAAGAACCGCTCGGGGCGGTGGCAATCCAGAACATCGGGCAGGCCGGCGTGTTGGCGACCGACAAAATTGCCACCATTGCGTCCGATCTCGCCGGCAAGAACCTCAAGGGGGTGCTGATCGCCGACCCTTCCTCGGTCGCGTGGACGTTCAACATCCGCGGTGCCGACGTGCCGCACACGCCGCATCCGCTGGCGCGCGCCATCGTCTATGCGGACGGTAAGGCGGACCTGTTCCTCGACAAGCGGAAGACGGGTATCGAGGCCGAGGCCTATCTGGCGCAGATGTGCATGCAGCTGGCGCCGTCGGCGTTGGAGGAAAGGCTTTCGGCCGTGTCGAAGGACGGCGGTCGGGTGCTGGTCGATCCCGATCTGACCTCCTACGGGCTTGCCGAGATCATTCGCACGGCGGGTGGCGAGGTGGTCGAAGGCAACGATCCGGCGAAGCTTCCGCGCGCCGTCAAGAACAGCGTGGAAATCAACGGTTCGGCTGCGGCACACCTGCAGGACGGCGCGGCGATGGTGGAATTTCTGTGCTGGCTGGCGCAGACGAAGCCCGGCACCGTCACCGAAATCGAGGTGGCGGAGAAGCTCGAGGCGGCCCGTGCGCGGGTTGGCCAGAGCATGCAGAATCCGCTCAAGGACATTTCCTTCGACACGATCTCCGGCGCCGGCGAACATGCGGCGATCATGCACTATCGCGTGACGACGGAAAGCAACCGCAAGCTCGAAGCCGGCGAACTCTTCCTGATCGATTCAGGCGCACAGTACATCAACGGCACCACCGACATTACCCGCACAGTCGGGATCGGAGCCGTGTCCGAAGAGCAGAAGCGGTTCTTCACGCTGGTTCTCAAGGGCATGATCCAGATCAGCATGGCGCGCTTTCCGAAGGGGACGCGCGGTTGCGATCTCGACCCGCTGGCGCGCATCGCGCTCTGGCGCGCCGGCGTCGACTTCGGGCATGGCACCGGCCATGGCGTCGGCTCCTACCTGTCGGTGCATGAAGGGCCGCAGCGCATCTCGAGGCTCTCGACGCAGGAGCTGTTGTCCGGCATGATCCTCTCCAACGAGCCCGGTTACTACCGGCCCGGCGCCTTCGGCATCCGCATCGAGAACCTGATCTATGTCAGCGAGCCGGAAGCGATCGAAGGCGGCGATTTGCCGATGCTTGGCTTCGAGACGCTGACGTTCTGCCCGATCGACCGCAGCCTTGTCATGCCCGTACTTCTCACGCACGACGAGTTACGCTGGTTCAACGACTACCATGAGCGGACGCGCGAGGCGCTGATGCCGCTGATTCACGACCGCGACGTCAAGGCATGGCTGGAGAATGCAACGTTGCCGCTGGAATATTGAGAAGCATCGAACCGGAAAATCCGGGGGCCGTATCGGCCGACCGTCTCGGCTGATGGTGTGGCGTCACATCCCGATGGTGTGACGCCACACCATCACGACCAACCAGGCCGCCACCAGCATCCATAGATGCGAAATCCGCAACGCAACCAGCAGGGCCGCGACAAGCGCAAGCTTCATATCCCAGCCGCCGTTGTAGAAGGCGGGAGCTACCAGCGTCGTCAGAACGGCGGCGGGCACGGCCGCGAGTGCGGCTTCCATGCGCGGCGGGATGCGTTTCATCGTGGTGATGAGGATATAGCCGCCGATGCGTGTGGCGTAGGTCGCGACTGCTGCTGCCAGAATGACCAGTGCCATGTGCAGATCGAAAGACATGCTCAGACCTCGTGCAGATCGGTTTCGAGTTCCTGCTCCTGCGGCGGCGGCGGTAGCAGGGCGGCGAGAACGATGCCGGCTGCAGCCCCCAGGCTAACGTGCCAGGGCGAGCCGACATAGCGATAGGCGATGATCGAGGCGACGGCACTGACGGAGGCGACCGGCAGGAAGTTGTTGCGGTGGCGAAAGTCCAGCACAATCCCGAGAAAATAGGCGGGCAGCAGGATATCCAGGCCGATGGATTTCGGATCGCCGATGAAGCTGCCGAGAAGTCCGCCGATCAGGCTGATGATCACCCACGGCACGTAGATGATGATGCCGAAGCCGAGATACCAGGCGAAGGTCACGGGCTTGCCTGCTTCGCCGCGCTTGACCGTTTCGGCAAACTGCGGATCGACGAGCAGGAAAAAGGTGAAGAACTTCTGGATGGCGGAGAAGTGCCTGATGTAAGGCGCGATGGCCGCCGAGTACAGGACGTGGCGGAAGTTCACCGCGAGGATGGATGCCACGATCAGCCATGCCTGGACGTTGTGGCCGAATAGCGATGCCCACCATCTGGCTGGCGCCGGCATAGACGGTGCCGCTCATAAAGGTCAGTTCGGCCAGCGACATGCCGTTGTCGGCTGCAAGCGCGCCGAACAGTGCACCGAACGGCGCGGAGGCGAGCGCAACGGGAAAACCGCCACGCAAGCCCTCGATAAAATACGCGCGACTCATCGGCGACAATCCTTCTGGAATTTTGAGTTCCCTCTAAGGTGGCGGTCTGTTGGCTGCAAACGATTTTCCTTGATCGATCGATCGATTTCGCTGAACGGTGCCATTCTAACCGAGCTACCTGTGAGGGAGACGATGAAGCCTATTGAATTTTCCAAGGACGAGAAGGCGGCGCTGGTTTCACGCATCCAGCATTATTTCGACCAGGAGCTCGATCAGTCGATCGGCTTTCTGAAAGCCGAGCTCGTCCTGGACTTCTTCGCGAAGGAAGTCGGAGCGGCCTACTACAAGCAAGGGCTCGAGGATGCACAGATCGCGCTCGCCAGGCGCATCGATGACTTTTCCGAGGACGTCTACCAGCTGCAGCGAGACGCCACCGACTGATCAGCCGGCAAGCGCCTGTTTGCTGGTGACGATGTCGATGCCGTGCCCGCGCATTTCCTCGATCGCTGCGGCGACTCCCTCCGGGGTTATGCCGCGGCTGGCATCCTCGATGAACCGAACCCTGATGCCGGGCATCATTTCGAGCGCATCCAACGCCGAGAATTTGACGCAGTAGTCGGTGGCCAGGCCGCAGACGTCGAGTTCGGTAACCTCCTGTCCCGCGAGGAAATCGGCAAGGCCCGTTACGGCGTCCTGCTCGTTGTCGCGGAAGGCCGAATAGCTGTCGACCTCACGGTTTTCGCCTTTTTGTATGATCAGGTCGATGTCGTCCACTTTGAGTGCCGGATGCAGTTCGGCGTCGGCAGTGCCCTGGACGCAGTGGTCCGGCCACATCATTTGCGGCTTGCCGGCTAGAATGCCGAGCTCAAAGGGGTCGCGGCCGGGGTGCGAGGAGGCAAAGCTGCCATGGCCTGCGGGGTGCCAGTCCTGTGAAGCGACGACCAGATCGTATCTGGCACTTTCGATCAGCTGGTTTGCGATTGGAACCACCTTGTCGCCGTCGGGCACTGCCAGGTTCCCGCCAGGGCAGAAGCCATTCTGAATATCGACCAACAGCAGCGCTTTCATGGTGCACGTCTCCACCTATTGTTGCGCTGCAAGATGCCAAGGCGAAATGCAAGGCGCAAGGGGTGAAAATGCCTCGCCGCGAAGCGGCGAAGCGTCATTCCAAAATCAACGGGGCCGAAATCAACGGGGCCGATGGCCCTTCAACCCGTAGAAGGCGATGTAGACATAGCAGACGATCGGCATCAGGAAGCCGAGATGAATGCCGACCGTGTCGGCCAGGCCGCCCTGAACCAGCGGGAGCAGTGCGCCGCCGACGATTGCCAGGCAAAGGATACCCGAGCCCTGACTGGTGTATTTCCCAAGGCCATACAGCGCGAGGCTGAAGATCGTCGGGAACATGATCGAGTTGAAGAGCCCGATCGACAGCACCGACCACATGGCGACATGGCCGCCCGAGAAGACGGTGAGCAGCAGCAGCGCAATCACGACGACGGCGTTGAAGGCAAGCGCCTTGCCGTCATCGACGTAGCGCATCACGACGGCGCCGATGAAGCGGCCGATCATTGCGCCGCCCCAGAAATAAGCGACGTGGTGGGCTGCCTCCGCCTCCGAGAAGCCCGCGATGTCGGGCTGGCTCATGAAGTTCACGAGGAAGCTGCCGATGCTGACTTCCGCGCCGACATAAAGGAAGATGCCGACCGCGCCAAGCACCAGATGGCGATACTGCCAGGCGGAGCCGCCGTCGGTGATGGGCTGGATATCGCCGGCGTCTTCGACCTGCGGCAGCTTCAATGCCGCGAAGAGGGCAGCGAGCAACAGGAACGCGATCGCCAGCAGCATGTAGGGAAACTTGACCGCGTTCGCTTCTGCCAGCCGGATCGCATCGAGCTGTTCAGGCGTTGCGCCGACAACGGCAGCTGTCGTGGCGGAGAGGATCAGCAGGGCGCCGAACATCGGAGCGAGCGTCGTGCCGAGCGAGTTGAAGGCCTGGGTCAGCGTCAGGCGGCTGGCAGCCGTATCCGGCGGGCCAAGCACGGTCACATAGGGATTGGCCGCGACCTGCAGGAGGGTGATGCCGCAAGCGAGAACGAACAGCGCTGCGAGGAAGAGGGCGTAGACCCTGTAGCCTGCCGCGGGAATGAAGAGCGCGCAACCGATCGCGGCGATCACGAGGCCGAGCACGATGCCCCACTTGTAGCCGATGCGCTTGACCAGCGCGCCGGCGGGAAGCGAGGCGATGAAATAAGCGCCGAAGAAGCAGAACTGGATCAGCATCGACTGCGTGTAGTTCAACTGGAAGACATTCTTCAGGTGCGGCACAAGGATGTCGTTAAGGCAGGTGATGAAGCCCCACATGAAGAACAGCGACGTCAGGGCTACAAGGGCAAATCCATGGTTCGCGGCGGGGGAAGATGCTGATGAAGCCGGGCGTGTCGTCGCGGCGTTGTTGGTGATGATACCAGCCACTTTTTTGTACCTCTTTTTCTTGTTGGCGCCGGGTATTTTCCGTTGAAAGCCGTCTTCGGGGACGGGCCGGCGGCGGCTCGGCGGGGCGCGCTGGGAGGAAGCGTGCAGCAAGCCACAGGGCTGATATAAGCCGCCGCCGGGAATTTCGATAGTATTCAAACGATTTTTATTGTGCATTGCGGTAAAAATCTCGCGACGGCGAAGGATTGTCGGTTTGTGGAGGCGTGGTGGTCTTCCGCCAAGGGTGCCGGGCGGGTATCGGAGCGCGTTCACGCGACCGATACGACCCGTGGTTTGACATGCCTGCATACTCGGACGGGGCGCTGGAAATTGCTGCGATTGAGTAGAAATATATGGCGCTTTCCAGCGCGCCCCGTTCGACGGTTTTGTCCGCACTCCGGTCTCTCCTTATCCCCTCTCAACTTCCACTGGGGAGAATCTTGCGCTTCCCCCGGGGAGAATCTTGCGCTTCCCCTGGGGGCCTTGTGTGCCGCACAGGCACGTCCGAAGCTCAACTCGGCAAAGCACGCCGCCGTCTCCGGAGGGAGCCCCATTTTCTGCGGACCCCACCTGGGAGAGCCTGCGTCGTCCTCCCACACCCAGCGCCGATCCCGCCTCGCCGCAACGCCTTGCGGTGTAGCCGACGCCGGGACGAGGAGGTTGTAGATGCGGGTTTGGGGAGCGGGGGAAATTTAATCGCAGATTTCCGCTAAGTCACTGACTTTGCTCATCTGCGCCAACATCGTCATTCCCCTGCGTCGCTGACGTTGCCATCAACATCCCCACCTTATTCCTGTGACAAGCACAGGAATAGGGAGGTGGTGGAGGTGGAGGTGGAGGTAGTGAAAGCGTCGTCAGTGCGCTCCGAGCCTGGCTTCGGCGAGATCTGCTTCCCGCACGAGCTTGCGCAGAACGTCGTCGGACAGCTTGCGCGACTTGCCGAGACGGAAGAACTCCGCGCGTTCCGCCTTGACGCCGGCAAGCCGCAGCTTGCGCTCGATGTCGTCGATGCGACGAGCGAGCTTTGCGTCGTCGCCGGTCATCGAGCGGCCGTCGATGCGCTGGCGGTAAACGTCCATCAGCCGCGCGCTTGCGTCCACGTAAATGTCCGCATCTGGGCGGCCTTCGCCCATGTCATGCTGCAGCGCTTCGATCGCGCGGATCGCTGCTTGCGCCCCCTTGACGCGTGCCTCGTCTTCCTCGCGCTGGTGCGACGGCTCCGGCGGCAGATGAAGACCCTTGAGCAGGATGGGCAGGCCGACGCTTGCGACGACCAGCGAGACGATGATGACGCCGGCGGCAAGGAAAATCGCAAGGTCGCGTGCCGGGAAGGCCGAACCGTCCGTCATGGTCAGAGGCAGGGTCAAGACACCTGCCAGCGTGATGGCGCCGCGCGCGCCTGCAACAGAGGTGGCCGCAACCAGGCGCCAGCTCGGCTTGCTCATGGTCCTGCCGCTTTTCGCGGCACGATAGAGAGTGAAACGCAGCGAGATCCAGACCCAGGCGAACCGGAGGATGCCGAGCGCCAGATTGATCGCGACGACGTAGGCGATCAGCCAGATCGGGTCGTGATGGCCAGTCTCGCGGACGATGCGCGCAGCGCCGGAGGCGATCTGCGGCAGCTGCTCTCCGAGCAGGACGAAGATGATGCCGTTCATGGCGAACTGCACCGTATCCCACACTGCGGTGCGGCGCACGCGGGTGACGGCCAGCGCCTGGCCGCTTTGCTCGCCGTAGCTCATGGTGATGCCGGCCGCGACTGCCGCCAGGATGCCGGAGCATTCCAGATGCTCGGCGGCGAGATAGGCGGCGAAAGGCATGAGGAGGCTGATGAGGATCTGCGCGCCGGTTTCCTCGCCGAGGCGGCGGGTGAAAAATCCCTTTATCCGCATGATGAGCCATGTGAGCACGATGCCGATCACGATGCCGCCGGCGGCGACCCAGACGAAGGTTCCGACCGCCTCGACGAGCGAGAAGGTGCCGGTGAGCACGGCGGCGACGGCAAAGCGCATACAGACCAGCCCCGACGCATCGTTGAGGAGGGATTCGCCTTCGAGGATGTGCATGAGCCGGTTTGGAATGGGAACGCGGGCGGCGATCGCCGAGACCGCGATCGGATCCGTCGGCGACACGATGGCGGCAAGGGCGAAGGCGACGGCCAGCGGCATGGACGGTATCAACCAGTGAACCAGCAGGCCGACGCCGAGAACGGTGAAGACCACGAGGCCGAGCGCCAGCTCGAGGATGACCCCCTTGTCGCGGAAGAGCCCTTCCTTGGGGATGCGCCAGCCATCGAGAAACAGCAGCGGCGGCAGGAAAAGGAGGAAGAACAGGTCCGGATCGAGCGTGACGCCGAGATCCGCGACGGCGGTGATCGCGGCGCCGAGCGCGATCTGCACGATGGGCTGCGGCACCGGTATCGGGGAGAGCCTTGTGAGTGTTCCGCTGACGACCACCGCAAAGAGCAGGAGCAACGAAACGCTGATGCTTTCCATGAATTGCCGATCCTTCGTCTTCTGGTCGATGGTTCGGTTTTGCGTCTTTTCGGCGGTCGGTGCAACCGCGATGCATCGCCTTCACGGCGAAGTGGCTTGCGGACAGCTCCCTGCGCGACGCCGAATGAGGCTCGCTGGCGCTCTGGCGACGATGCCCCCGCTGTCCCGGAACACGGGCTTCGGCGGCTGTTTCGGCTCCCCCGGCGGAGCCTTGTCAATCGCCGATCAAGCGGTCTGGACGTCGTCTGCTGTGGCGGCTACGGGCGATGCGCCGTAGGTGGTCTGGTAGGCGCGGATCGCGGTCTGCATGTCGTTCAGAACCTGCGTCAGGACAGGATCGTCGGCGCTGGATGCGCTGCCGGCGATACCAGACGGATCGGCGGAGAGGATTTCGTCGGAGGTCAGCTTGCCATCGCCGTTTGCGTCCAGCGAGGCGAGGATGCCCTTGGAACCGCTGTCGCCGTCATCGCTGCCGCTGCTGTCGTCGCCGGCACCCGACTGCTGCTGCATCTGCAGCATGATCGAGAGAATGTCGGCAGCGATCTTCTGGGCGATCTTGGTGCYGTCGTCGCTGCTGCTTGATGTCGAGGACTTCGGCGAGGTGGTGTTTGCGGCCGCGAGCTCGTCGGCGGATATGATGCCGTCGCCGTTCTTGTCGAGGCTGGAAAGCGAGGTCTGGTACTGGCTGGACGCGCTGCCGAGGGAGGAAACACTGGTCACTTGAAGCTCCTTTGCGAGTTCATCGTGAGATCCGCCTTTCATGGGCGGACGCAAAACGAGCTAGGACAATTCGGTGGTGTGGTCAAAAGGGGAAAGTCGTGATGAATTTCAGCCGATTGACTGAAACGGCCGAGGTGGATTAACCTTTGGTTTACGCTTTTTATTCCATTGAAATCTTTGGGGTTTTACACGGCCGATTCGGTCGGCCCAACGCTTCGCGTGCGCTTCAGGTTCTTTTTTGGCGTTCGCCCGCGTAGAACGCCGTTCGAGGCGTTGACCGGCCCTGCGACATATCGACTGCATCGACGCGCCCGATGTACGGGTCGCACGCGCCAGATTGACAGGCAGCGCGAGTCGCCGCCTGTTCAGACTCGGCGATTCAGACCTTAGATATCGATCGCATCGGACGAATTGCGCGTCGCCAGGATCTTGTCGATCCGCATGCCGTCCATGTCCAGCACTTCGAACTTCCAGCCGTCGAACTCGAACGTCTCGCCGGCCTGCGGGATGTGCTGAAGCACGTGCAGCGCGAACCCCGCCAGCGTGTGAAAATCCGCATCCGGCCTGTCGCGCAGGCCGAGCCTCTCGAATGCGTCGAACGCCGGCATCATGGCATCGATCAGCAGCGAGCCGTCTTCCCTGATCACGATTTCCGGGTCTTCGCCGGATCCCGGCAGATCGCCGGCGATGGCCTCGAGCAGGTCGGTCTGGGTGACGATGCCTTCGAGGCTGCCATATTCGTCGATAACGATGGCGAGCCTGACAGGCGAGGCCTTGAAGCTGTCGAGCACGCGGACGACCGACGTCCCCTCGTGCAACACGAGCGGTTGCCTGATCACCTCCATCGGCTTGACCTTGCCGCCGTCCAGCACCTGGTCGAGCAGGTCCTTTTTCAGCACCATGCCGATGGGCTCGTCGATCGAGCCGTGGGCGACGAGAAGCTGCTCGTGGCTGCACTCGCGGATCGTCTTCAGAATATCGGCCTCGCTGTCATCCGCATCGATCCATTCGACATCGAGCCTGGGCGTCATGATGTCCGAAATCGGCCTTTCGCCGATATTGAACACGCGTTCGACGAGCTGCTGCTGCACCTGATTGAGAAGGCCGGCCTCCTGGCTTTCCGCCACCAGAAGCTTCAGTTCCTGCGGGGAGTGAAACGAGGATTCGCCGGTGCCGGCATGCAAGCCGAAGGCGCGAAGCACCATGTTGCCCATGCCGTTGAGTGCGGAAATCGCGGGCTTGAAGAGGATGAGGAACAAGCCCAGCGGTCGAACGACGGCCAGCGAGGTTCCTTCGCTGCGCTGAAGCGCAAGGCTCTTGGGGGCGAGCTCCCCAAGGACGATATGCAGCGAGGTGATGATGACGAATGCAATCACGACCGCGATGGTGTGAGAGCCGGCCGTCGCCCATTGGCCGGGAAGCCAGGCCAGTAGCGGCTCGATCAGGTGGGCGAGGGCAGGCTCGCCGACCCAGCCGAGCGCAAGCGAGGATATCGTGATGCCGAGCTGCGTGGCGGCAAGATTCGCGTCGAGATTATCCACCGCCCGTTGAAGCGCCGTGGCGTTCATACGCCCTGCGGCAACCAGTTCGGTGACGCGGCTGCGTCTGACTGAAACCAAGGCGAACTCGGCGGCGACGAAAAAGCCATTTGCGGCGACGAGAAGAAAGACAGCGAGAATCCCTACGTAATCGAGAATACTGCCATTCTGGCCTGACATACGATGATAACCCCGGACTATTGAGAAGGTAGCCAACCTAGCATGGAGAAAATCAATGTGGCAGGGGCGAAGTGCCGTCGGATCGCGCCGGCGGTGGATTCTGCCCTAATTTCTCGTCTTGAGTGCAGCGCTGGCGCGGGACTTCAGCGGAGATCAGCTCAATCGCCGTGCGTTTCGTGGAAATCGGCCTGGCCGCGCTTCCAGTAGCCGGCGGCCTTGATCCAGGCTTTCGGATGCCAGCGCTCGTCGACCATCACGGCGCGCAGGCGCTTGGCGACCATGGTTTCGCAGGCAATCCAGACATAGCCGTCGCCCGTCGGCAGCGGTATGTCGCGCAGCGCCCGGTCGAGCTGATCCGTGGTGCCGGCCGGGGCGGCGCCGCGGTGCAGCCATAGGGTGGAAAGCTCGGCCTTGCTGGCAAGCGCCTGTTCCTCTTCGGGGCCTGCGACTTCCGCGACGACCAGCGCGCGGGCGCCGGCCGGCAGTTCCTCGAGGCGGCGTGCGATCGCGGGCAGGGCGGTTTCATCGCCGGCGAGCAGATACCAGTCGAAGTCGGTGGCGACCAGGAAGGAGCCGCGCGGGCCGCCGACCCCGAGCTTGTCGCCCGGTTGCGCGCGCAGTGCCCATTCGGTCGCGGGGCCGGCGTCATGCAGAGCGAAGTCGAGATCGAGTTCGCCGGCGACCGGATCGAAGCGCCGGGGCGTATAGTCGCGCAGCGCCGGCCGGTTGGCCGGATCGATCATCGGCTTGCCGTCGGGGCCGATCTCAGGAAAGGCGAGATCCTCGCCGGGGCGGGGAATGAGGATCTTGACGTGATCGTCATGGCCGAGGCTGGTGAAGCCCTGAAGGTCGGATCCCGTCAGCGTTACCCGCAGCACCTGCGGCGTCAGCTGCGTGACGCGGCTGACCGTCAGCAGGCGTCGCTTGAGCTCGTGGCGGACGCGTTCGATCAGGTGGCGGTTTTCAGCGGTGTTCGGGGTGGTGTGTGCCGTCATCAAAAGGTCCTTCGTTCGGAACCTGGGATACGCGTAACGCAGGCACGCCGCGCCGCTCGCACCCCGGTGTCCAGGTTCGATCAGCGCGTTGATTGACGTTAACGCCTACGTGCAGCGCAGAAGACGCGGCAGATGGCTCGTGACTAACGGCTCCCCGTCGGCTTGGCAAGGATAAAACATGATTTTTAAGTGAAGGTTTTGTAATGCTTGTCTGCTTGCCTGGGTTTCTGCAGAAATGCTGGTGGAGAAGCCGCCGGACACCTGGATCTCGCCCGGCAATGCAAGGAGGCCATGATGTCAATCAGCGTCGTACAGCTGGGGTCGCCGCGACTGGAGGACGAAGGTATCAGGATCGGCACAGTTCGCCGGCCGCCGCGCGGCGTGCCCAAGGCAGAGTTCACCATCCGCAACTACTACGATGTCTGGCTGCCGATCCTGGCGCCGAGCCACGGCCTTGTCTCCGAGGCGAAAGCCGCCGTCACGGACGCCGACTGGAACCGCTTTGCCGGCGCCTATTCGAAGGAAATGAAGGCGCCGGACGCAAGCCATGTGCTGGACCTGCTGGCGAGCCTTTCGCACGCCAGCGCCTTTTCGATCGGCTGTTATTGCGACGATGAGAGCCGCTGCCACCGAAGCATCCTGCGCCGCCTGCTTTCCGACAGAGGCGCGCAGTTCAGGGCCGAGGCCTGTATCTAGCCGCGCAGGCGCTCTTGCCCATGCCGGCGATTTCTGCCTTTCTCGCGAAGAGGAAATCAGCCGGAAATCGAAGCCATGCCGGAGCCGGACCCAGACGAGAAGATCGACGCGACCTTTCGCAACGGCTCGCTGACAGCGGCGGGCATCATCCTCGGTTTTTCGCTGAGTTTCATCAGCCGCTGGGTCTCCAACCCGAACGACTGGAGCCGCATCGACATCCTGCCGATGCTGCTGCTCACCATCGGCATCGCCATTCAGGTGAAGGTGTTTGCCGACCTTCTGGCGCGGGACTCGCTGATTGCCGCGAAGTACGACCGGTCACGGCGGCTGTTTTTGATCGGGCTGGGGATCGTTGCGGCTGGCATCGGGCTGGCGTTGGTTAACGACATCCTGGGGCTGGGGTCGATGCCGATCTTGGGGTGAGAGGGCTTATTCAAGCGAGAACGCCCCTCGCTCAATACATTCATGCAAAACCCGGATCCATGCCACCCAATCCATGAAAAACTCAAACGTCTTGATGAAGTGAGCGGGCATCGTGCCCGCTCACTTGCCTCATCGAACAGATCAAGTCCCGATAATCTTGTTGCAGGCGAGGGCGATGCCCGGGTTGCTCAGAATGGCAATCATCAGCGACATGCCGATCAGCGATAGTGAGTAGCGTTTCATCTGCATCCTCCTATCCCACCGCGACAGCCATGCGCGGGAAGGCCAGTATGCGGGAGGCGGCAGGGGATGCGAAGTCACGAATGGGTGAGGCGCGTCGCCGGCATTGGCGGCGGCCGGAAGCGGGAGCTCCGTCAGGAAACCCGCTCCACAAACCCGTCCAGCACGCGCTTCTGTCCGGCCCGGTCGAATTCGATCGTCAGCTTGTTGCCTTCGATGCCAGTGATGTTGCCGTTGCCGAACTTGAGGTGGAACACGCGGTCTCCCGTCTTGAATTTCGACGGTTCCGACGTTGTGGACTTGGCCACCAGCTCGCCGTCGATGGTGCGGGTCTTTGGGCCGCTTTCGCCGTAGCCGATGCGCTCGACCGAGTGGCCGGAGCGTGAGCCCCAGTTGTCGCGGGTGGCGTCGTTCCTGTTCTGCTGGGCGCGCTTCCAGCCGGGGGTGGAATAGGAGTTGGCGAAAGGCTCCGCCTTGTCGAAGCGCGACTGGCCGTAGCCGCCGCGGCCGTAGCCGCCGTAGCTCTGCTCGACTTCGGCGACCTCGACATGGGTTTCCGGCAGTTCGTCGAGGAAGCGCGAGGGGATGGTCGATTGCCAGAGGCCGTGGATGCGGCGGTTGGAGACGAACCAGATGTGACAGCGGCGCTTGGCGCKGGTGAGGCCGACATAGGCGAGGCGGCGTTCTTCCTCCAGCCCTGCGCGGCCGGTTTCATCCAGCGAGCGCTGGTGCGGGAAGAGGCCTTCTTCCCAGCCGGGCAGGAAGACGGTTTCGAATTCCAAGCCCTTGGCGGAGTGCAGCGTCATAATGGAGACTGCGTCGAGGTTCTCGTTCTGCTCGGCATCCATGACCAGCGAGACATGCTCCAGAAAGCCGCGCATCGACTCGAAGCTCTCCATCGAGCGGATCAGTTCCTTCAGGTTGTCGAGGCGGGTCGGGGCGTCGGCCGACTTGTCGTTCTTCCACATGTCGGTGTAGCCCGACTCTTCGAGGATCTGCTCGGCGAGCTCGGTATGTGGAGTGTTTTCAAGTCTTTCCTGCCATCGCCGGAAAGATTGAATCACATCGAACAGCGCTTTGCGCGCCTTCGGCTTCAGCTCGTCGGTCTCGATGATGTCGGCGGCTGCCGAAAGCATGGGGATGTCGCGGGCGCGGGCGTAGTCGTGCAGCGCGCGGACGGTGGTGTCGCCGAGGCCGCGCTTGGGGGTGTTGACGATGCGTTCGAAGGCAAGGTCGTCGGCGGGCTGAGCCACGAGGCGGAAATATGCCATGGCGTCGCGGATCTCGAGGCGTTCGTAGAAGCGCGGTCCGCCGATGACGCGGTAGTTGAGGCCGAGCGTGACGAAGCGGTCCTCGAACTCGCGCATCTGGAATGAAGCGCGCACCAGGATCGCCATGTCGTTCAGGGCATGGGGCTCGCCGGAGGCGCCGCCGCGCTGCAGCTGTTCGATCTCCTCGCCGATGGCGCGGGCTTCCTCTTCGCTGTCCCAGGAGGCGTGGACCTGCACCTTGGCGTCTTCGGGGTTGCTGCGGTCGGTGAACAGCGTTTTGCCGAGGCGGCCCTCGTTGTGGGCGATGAGATGGGCAGCAGCACCGAGGATATGTTCGGTGGAGCGGTAGTTGCGCTCGAGCTTGATCACCTTGGCGCCGGGGAAATCCTTTTCGAAGCGCAGGATGTTGTCCACCTCGGCGCCGCGCCAGCCGTAGATCGACTGGTCGTCGTCGCCGACGCAACAAACGTTCTGCGGCTCGCCCTTGGGGCGCTGGGCGAGCAGCCTCAGCCACATGTACTGGGCGGTGTTGGTGTCCTGGTATTCGTCGACGAGGATGTAGCGGAAGCGGCCGTGATATTCCTTGAGGAGATCGGGGTACTTCCTAAAGATCGCGATCGGATGCATCAGGAGATCGCCGAAATCGCAGGCGTTCAGCGTCGAAAGGCGTTGCTGGTAGGCGAAGTAGAGTTCGCGGCCCTTGCCGTTGGCGAATGCGCGGGCGTCGCCTTCCGGGATATCGGCGGGACCGAGGCCCTTGTTCTTCCAGGTGTCGATCATGCCGGCGAACTGCTTGGCCGGCCAGCGCTTGTCGTCGAGGCCCTCGGCCTGGATCAGTTGCTTGACGAGGCGTACGACGTCGTCGGTGTCGAGGATGGTGAAATCGGAGCGCAGGTTGACGAGTTCGGCGTGGCGACGCAGCAGCTTGACGCCGATCGAATGGAAGGTGCCGAGCCAGGGCATGCCTTCGACCGCGCCGCCGACGAGCACGGCGATGCGCTCCTTCATCTCGCGGGCGGCCTTGTTGGTGAAGGTCACGGCAAGGATCTGCGAGGGATAAGCGCGGCTGGTGTTGAGGATATGGGCGATGCGGGTGGTCAGCACGCGCGTCTTGCCGGTGCCCGCACCCGCGAGCACGAGGACGGGGCCTTCCAGTGTTTCGACGGCCTCGGTCTGCTCGGGGTTGAGGCCGGAGAGATAATCCGGACGGTTGCCGCCGCTGCGGGCGGCCATGGCGCGGGCGGCGAGCCCTCCGGTGGCAGGAGCTGCGGGGGCCTGCGGCTTGCGCGGCGCTTCGCCCGGCTCTTCGTCGAAGAAGGGGATATCGTCGAAACTATTGCTCATGGCGCGTAATGTAGTGATTCGGGATGGAAAGGCCAGAAAAGATGTTCTGCTTTCATTCCACGAAGGCCACTGTCCTCAGGCAGGTTTCGATGCGGGCGCCGAAAGCGTCAGGCTGAGAGAGGCGAGCGCAAGTAGCGGCGGCAGCGCAAAGCACCAGACGCCGGCGAGGGTATCGTTGTCTGACTTTCCGGAGCAGGCGGTGGCGAAGGCCCGGCCATTCGGCCAGGCCTCCAGCTCGCTATCAGCCTTTGATGAAGGCCAGGACATCGGCGTTGAAGCGTTCCGGCTCTACCTGGGCGAGGCCGTGGCTGCTGCCCTCGTAGACCTTCAGGATGGCGCCCTTGACGATCTTCGAACTCTTGTGTGCTGCAGCGACGATCGGCACGATCTGGTCGTCGGAGCCGTGGATGAAGAGGGTCGGCTTGTCGATCTTCTTCAGGTCTTCGGTGTAGTCGACCTCGGAGAATTCGCGGATGCAGTCGTATTCGCCCTTGATGCCGCCGGCCATGCCCATCAGCCAGAAGCTCTCGCGCAAACCTTCGTTGATCTTGGCTCCGTCTCGGTTGAAGCCGTAGAAGGGCATCGTCAGGTCGCGGAAGAACTGCGAGCGGTCGAGTGCAGTGCCCTTGCGGATGCCGTCGAAGACGTCGAGCGGCAGGCCCTCGGGATTTGCGGCGGTTTTCAGCATCAGCGGCGGGACGGCGCCGACCAACACGACCTTGGCGACGCGCTTGGTGCCGTGGCGGCCGAGATAGTGAGCCACTTCGCCGCCACCGGTGGAGTGCCCGATCAAGATCAGGTTCTTGAGGTCAAGCTTTTCGATCAGCTCCGCCAGATCGTCGGCGTACTGATCCATATGGTTGCCTTCCCAGGTCCGGGAGGACTTGCCGTGGCTGCGGCGGTCATGGGCGATGACGCGATAGCCGTTTTGGCCGAAGAACAGCATCTGTGCTTCCCAGGCGTCGCCCGAAAGCGGCCAGCCGTGAGAGAAGAGGATCGGTTGGCCGGTGCCCCAATCCGTGTAGAAAATCTTGGTTCCGTCCTTGGTCGTTATCTTCGGCATGGGTATCATCCTCTTCGGTGTTGACGAATGGCAGCCGTTTGGCTGTGCTCGACGCGGTTGCAGCCGAGGCAGAGAACATCGCAATAACAGGAAACAAAAGCGTTATTTGACGTAGGTCGCGAGATTTTCCAAACGGCGGGGCTGGTGCGTTTCGCCACGGTCGGGTTGGTCACTCAGTATTGATATTGCGATTCTGTAATACGGGGCCAATTCGCTTGCCGGGGGGACGCAAAGCGACAATATTGTCGCAGTCGCGCGGCAATTTGCCTCGCATACGCCTCTTTCGATCGACCCTGGACAACCTCGTGTCCCTCTGGAGACGTCAATGCCTTTTTGGAAGCAGTTTGCTCTTTGCCTCGCCGTTGTCGTGGCCGGTTTCGCCGGATGGGTTTTCCTTGTGCCTGGCGCCGGCGATACGCTACGTAGCGCCGGCGTTCCAAGCCGTCTGCTCCCAAGCGTCGCGCCATCCGAAAAGGCGTCCGGTTCAACCGGGCAGGCGACCGGGCAACGTCGCGGAGCGGGAGGCAATGGGGCTGTCTTGATCGCAACGCAAGCCGTCGTCCGAGGCACCGTCAACGACCAGCTGAGTGCCATCGGCACCGGCGACGCCATTCGGTCGGTCGCCGTGACGCCGCAGGCGAGCGGAACGGTGCGGGAAATCCTGATCAAGTCCGGCGACAAAATCACCAAGGGGCAGGTCCTTGCGAAGCTCGACAGCGAAGAGCAGGTGATCGCAAAGGGGCAGGCGGAAGTGACGCTGAAGAGTGCCGTCGAGAAATCCAGTCTCTATCACAACATCAAGTCCAGCGTTTCGCGCATGGACGTATTCGACGCGGAGATCGCCGAGCAAGGGGCGAGGCTGCAGTTGCAGGCTGCCGAACTCAATCTCGAACGCCGCAACATCGTGGCCGCGATCGACGGCATCGTCGGGATCATCCCGGTGAATATAGGAGACAATGTTGCAATCACCACGCCCATCGCAACGCTGGACGACCGGACGGAAATCCTCGTCGATTATTGGGTGCCCGAGCGGTTTGCCAACACGATTTCGGTTGGGCAGCCGGTCGAGGCAACCTCTGTGGCGCTGCCCGGCCGGGTATTTTCCGGCGCGGTCGAGGCGATCGACAATCGCATCGATGCGGCAAGCCGGACGCTGCGCGTGCGTGCGCGCATCGACAACGCATCGGACGAATTGCGCGCGGGCATGTCCTTCAACGTCGGGATGAAATTTGCCGGTGACCAGTATCCGGCTGTCTATCCGCTTTCGGTGCAGTGGGATTCGGAAGGCGCCTTTGTCTGGCGCGTCGATGACGGACGGTCGAACAAGGTGCGCGTCAGTATTGTCCAGCGCAATCCGGACTTCATTCTCGTCACGGCCGATCTCAAGGACGGCGATGCGGTCGTCACCGAAGGGCTGCAGCGCGTTCGCGCGGGCGGAGCGGTGCGCGTCGCCGATCAGGTCGCGTCAAGCGGGGAGCTGACCCAATGAATGTGGGCGACGTGGAGAAGCCGACCTCGGGCAAACAAAGCTTCACCGCCCTCTTCGTGCGCCGGCCAATTCTGGCCCTGGTCTTCAACACGTTGATGATCGTGGCCGGACTTGCCGCTTATGTCGGTATCGAGGTTCGCGAGCTGCCGGATGTCGATCGACCCGTCGTCACCGTCCGGACGACCTTCGACGGGGCGTCGCCGCAGACGATCGACCAGGAGCTGACGAAGGTCATCGAGGGCGCCGTCGCTCGCGTGAGCGGCCTGAAGTCGATCTCTTCGAGCTCACAGTTCGGCCAGAGCAGGGTTACGCTGGAGTTCTCGGATTCGATTGATCTTGCCGTTGCCGCAAACGACGTGCGCGATGCGATCGGCCGCATAGCCGACAGGTTGCCGGAAGACGCCGACGCGCCGCAGATCGTCAAGGCGGATTCTGATTCCCAACCGATCATGCGTCTCGCTGTCACCTCCACCAAGCTCAACATGGACGACCTTACCCTCCTGGTGGAGAACGAAGTGATCGACCGGCTGGCGTCCGTCGAAGGCGTTGCTGACGTCGAAACCTATGGCGACCAGGAAAAGGTTTTCCGCGTCGACGTCAATCAGAGCGAGCTCGCGAGCCGCGGCCTGACGGTCGGCGATCTCACCAAGGCGCTATCAAGTGCCGCACTCGATGTGCCGGCCGGATCGCTGAAGAGCCCGACACAGACGATCGTCGTCCGCGCCATGGCGAGCCTTCAAACGCCCGAGGATTTCGCCAATGTCATCCTGCAGAACCGGGTACGGCTTGGTGACGTGGCCAACGTCACGCTCGGACCGCGCGACGGGCAGACCGCACTGCGCTCCAACGGCGTTCCGGGTATCGGTCTTGGCATCATCCGACAGGCGCAGTCGAACACGCTCAACATCTCCAACGGCATCAAGGATGCCGTTGCTCAGCTTTCCAAGACGCTGCCGGAAGGCACACGGATTGCCATCACCAGCGATGATGCCGTTTTCATCCAGGGGGCGATCCACGAGGTCGTGCTGGCGCTCATCCTCGCCGCCGTCATCGTCACTGCGGTCATCTATCTGTTCCTGCGGGACTGGCGCGCCACGATCATTCCGGCGGTCAGCATGCCGGTGGCGCTGATCGGCACACTCGCGGCGATCTACATGGTCGGTTTTTCGATCAACATCCTGACGCTGCTGGCCATTGTGCTGGCGACGGGTCTGGTCGTCGACGATGCAATTGTCGTTCTCGAAAACATCGTTCGCCGCCGCAGCGAGGGCATGGGGCCGCGTGCGGCTGCAGTTCTCGGTACGCGCGAAGTCTTCTTTGCGGTCGTTGCCACCACCGCGACGCTCGCCGCCGTGTTCATTCCGCTCTCATTCCTGCCGGGCCAGGTGGGCGGATTGTTCCGCGAGTTCGGCTTCGTTCTCGCCTTCTCCGTCGGGCTGTCTTCGATCGTCGCTTTGACGCTTTGTCCCATGCTGGCGTCGCGCATGCTGACGCGGGAGATGCTCGAGGACCACGGTCTCCTCGGGCGGTTCGGGGATGTCTTCGCCCGGGCCTACAAGTCGGGTTTACGTGCCTGCCTGAACGCGCCGCTCGTCGTGGTCGTGTTCTCGTTGATCTTTGCGGCAGCCGCCGTCCTGGCGTTCTCATCCGTAAAGAGCGAGCTGACCCCGGCGGAAGACCGGGCGATGGTGATGATGCGACTGACAACGCCGCAGGGATCAAGCCTCGAATATACCCGCGACAAGCTGCAGTTGGTCGAGGAATACCTGCAGCCTCTGATGGACAGCGGAGATATCCGGAACATCTTTTCGATCTCGGGTCAGGGCGGACAGGCCAACAGCGGTTTCATGGTCCTGACGCTCGCCCCGTGGGGCGATCGTCATCGCACGCAATCCGAGATCGTTGCGGACATCAATCGGGCTGCCGGCAAGGTGCCGGCGCTTCGCGGCAATGCGATCCAATCCAACAGCCTGCGCATCCGCGGCGCGGGCAACGGCGTGCAGATGGCGATGATCGGCAACAATCACGAAGCCCTCACCGCATCCGCATTGCAGCTGGTGCAGGCACTCGATGCCACCGGGCACTTCGATACGCCGCGGCTGACGAATGAACCCTCGCAGGCGCAGGTGTCGGTGACGATCGATCGCGAACGCGCCTCCGATCTCGGCATCGACATAACCGGTCTTTCCATGGCCATGCAGTCGTTGCTCGAAGGCCGCTCGGTCGTCGATGTGTTCGTGAAGGGCGAAGCCTATCCCGTTCTCCTGACGTCAAGCACCCGACCGCTGGACGATCCGACCGATCTCGAGAACGTCTTCCTGAAGACGGGCGACGGCAAGATCGTGCCGATGTCGGTGATCGCTTCGCTGGTCGAGAGCTCGGTCGCGCCGGAACTCAATCGAGAACAGCAGCTCGCATCGGTGGCGATTACCGCAGGTCTCAGAAACGGCATGTCGCTGGGCAATGCCGTGAAAGAGGTGACGCAGCTCGCGCAGCCACTCATGCCCCCCGGAGCACGTCTGCTGCCGCTCGCTGAAGCCGCAACGCTGGAAGAGAATTCGAGCGGCATGGCGCTCACCTTCGGCTTCGCGATCGTCATCATCTTCCTGGTTCTGGCGGCGCAGTTCGAAAGCGTGCTCTCCTCGGTGATCATCATGTCGACGGTGCCGCTCGGTCTTGCCTGCGCCATTTTCGCGCTGATCATCACGGGATCCAGTCTCAACATCTACAGCCAGATCGGGCTCGTGCTCCTCGTCGGCGTCATGGCGAAGAACGGCATCCTCATCGTCGAGTTCGCCAATCAGCTGCGCGATCGCGGCGTGGACGTCCGCGCCTCGATCGAGAGAGCCTGCGAGTTGCGCCTGCGCCCCGTCATGATGACCATGATCGCGACCATTCTTGGGGGCGTTCCGCTGGTTTTCGCTCACGGCGCCGGCGCCGAGGCCCGCGTGGCACTTGGCTGGGTGATCGTCGGCGGACTCGGTTTCGCGACGCTGGTTACGCTCTTCATCACGCCGGTGGCCTATCTGCTGGTTGCCCGCTTCGCCAAGCCTCATGCACACGAAGAGGCGCGCCTGCACGAGGAGATGGCCCATGCATCCCGGCCGCGCGCCGTCACAAAGTCGGGCCGCCTGGAGGCCGCCGAGTAAGTTGGAAGAGGGTGCGGGCACCATTCGCATGGTTTCCGACCGGTCGGCAAATGCGATAAATAATCTCTGAACCTTAGCTGTTTTTTAAGCATGCGCGGTAATCATAAGCTGTAGAAACCGAAAGGAACCTCCAGCGTGTAGGAGGGCAGTCGGCGCCGTTGTTTGGCGCTCCCGGACATGAATGTCCGCGGTACCGGTTCATTTGTATCAGTTGCGTATAGTTGTGTTCGGAGTTCAGTATCCGTGAGTATTTATCGGCGCACCTCAGTGGATGCCGCGCTTTATGTATTGCGTGACATCGGTCGTAGTATGACGCAGACCCAAAGGCAGGTTTCGACCGGTCTCAGGGTCGAGAAGGCGTCCGACAACGGCGCCTATTGGGCGATCAGTTCCATGCTGAAGTCCGACAAGGCAGCTCAATCGGCGATCCGCGATGCGCTCGGCCTGGCTGCGGCGACCATGGATACCGCCAACGCCGCGATCGACAGCTCCATCGATATCGTCAGCCAGATCAAGGCCAAGCTTGTTGCCGCCACCGAATCCGGCGTCGACAAGGACAAGGTCAACGACGATATCACCCAGCTGAAGGCGCAGCTGCGTTCGGTTTCCCAATCGGCGACATTCAATTCGGACAATTGGGTCGCGATCGACGATGCCGACGATCCGTCAAAACCCAGGCAGATCCCGGCCTCGTTCACCCGGTATGCCGACGGAACCGTCTCGGTCGGAACGCTGAGCTACGAGGTCGATCTGGCACCTGTGGGATCGACGTCGTCGAAGGACGCGCGATATCTGATCGACGATCGTACGGCCGGATCGGGCGAATATGGTGTCCTCACGTCGCAGTATTTCTCGACGGAAGCAGGTGTCTCGCAGAATTACGTCATGTTGAAGGGCGCGGGCAATACCACCGGGCAAGTCGAGATCGGCGTGTCCGCAAGCACGACGTCAAGCCAGGTCAACGAAATGATTGCCGTGGTCGACAAGATGCTCGGCCAGATGACTACGGTCGGGGCGTCCTTCGGGGCGCTCGAGAAGCGGATCACTCTCCAGAACGATTTCGCGCAGTCTCTCGACGATTCGTATTCGCGCGGCATCAGCCGGCTGATCGATGCCGACATGGAGGAAAGGTCGAGCCGCCTGACGGCGCTGCAGACCCAGCAGCAGCTTGCGCTCCAGTCACTGAACATCGCCAACGCCACCTACGATACCGTCCGGCAGCTTTTCCAGAATCTTTGAGTGACGTTCGTTCGCTTGCGAACGCGCCCGCCATTGCCGCGGGCGCCGTTGCCTTGTGATGTGTGTAACATATTTGCGATCGCCAGCCTCGGCGGCTGTGCAATTCGTCTAATTTCCAGTATCGAAGGCAACCGCTTCATTTTGTTGCCGCATTCCTTAATACTGCTCGCATCACCATTCGAACTGGAGATACGCCTGTCCATGATCAAGAAATTCATACTTTTGGCTGTTGCCGCAACATTCCTCAGCGCCTGCACGACCACCGACCCCTATACGGGCCAGCAGAAGATGTCGAACACCTCCGGTGGCGCCCTGCTAGGTGCCGGCGTTGGCGCATTGGCCGGCCTTGCTGTCGGCGGCTCGCCGGTCGGACGACGCAACGCGGCGTTGATCGGTGCCGGCGTCGGCGCGCTTGCAGGCGGCGCGATCGGCAATTACATGGACCAGCAGGAATCCGAACTGCGCGCGCAGCTTCAGGGCACGGGTATCTCCGTTACCCGAAATGGCGACAACATCATCCTCAACATGCCGTCGAACATCACCTTCGACGTCGACCAGGATGCGGTGAAGTCAGGTTTCTATCCGACGCTGAACTCGGTCGCGATCGTTCTGCGCAAGTTCAACCGCACGCTGATCGACGTCAACGGCCACACCGATTCCACGGGCAGCCTGCAGCACAATCAGGATCTGTCGCAGCGCCGCGCCATCTCGGTGGCCGATTATCTCGGCACGCAGGGCGTCGATCCGCGTCGCGTTTCTGCCGTCGGCTTCGGCCCCTCGCAGCCCGTTGCATCCAACGCCACGGAAGCCGGCCGCGCGCAGAACCGCCGCGTCGAAATCCAGATCGCTCCGGTGACGCAGAGCTGATCCCACGCGCATCGACAGGAAAACGGCCGGGCCATTCCCGGCCGTTTTCCGTTACCGGTGCATGGTCGCACCCTTGGTGATCTTGTCGACGACCTTCCTATCCGCCCTGATGGCGATGCCGACGACCTTGGCGTCTTCTGGCGCATACTCGGCAAAAACCGCCCGATTGGCGGCGTCGTGGCCGGTCGCGAACATCTCTTCGATAAACAAGGACGAGGTGATGCCACGCGCCAGCGAACGGCGGTGGATCGTCGATATCGTCTCGTCTTCGGCGGAGAGGATGATGATCGGCTGGACGGAGAGCGGATTGTAGAGGTTGCCGGTGCGATCCCTGTAGACTTCTCCCATCATCTCCGGGTTCTGCCCGACGATGCCGCTCATCAGGAAGGCGGTGACATTCAGCTTCTGCCAGGACTGAAGATTGTTTCGCAGGACGATCGCAATTTTGTTATCAAACATGCCAGTCTCTTTCATGCGGGTTCGAAAGTCGCGTTGAGCCAGGATCTAAACAGCCATGCCCTTAAGGGTCTTGAACGTTTGTGCACGGAGCGCGGCGCGGACGGAATCACGACTGCGCCTGCCTTTCCCGGCATCGAGCGCATCGAAGCGCAATTCGCGGGCAACGCATTCGAGCCGCACCGGCACGACACCTACGCGCTCGGCTTGACGATCAAGGGCGTGCAGGCCTTTTCCTATCGCGGCGAACGGCGATTCAGCATGCCGGGGCAGGTTATCGTGCTGCATCCCGACGAGGAGCACGACGGCGGTGCCGGAACCGATGACGGCCTGCAGTATAGGATGCTCTATCTGGAGCCCTCGCTCGTGGTCGAGTGTCTCAAAGCACAGCGGATCGGACTGCCCTTCGTCGATGAGCCGGTCATCAGGGATTCGCACTTGGCCGGCACTCTAATGGCAGCGCTCGGCGAACTGGATCGTGAACTCGATGAACTCTTCGTCGATGATTTCATATCGAGGGTGGCCGGCGGCCTTGCGCGGCATGCCCACACGCCGGAGCAGCCGCTCGGCAATATCGCGTGGCGCAGGGCGCGGCTGGCGCGGGACTATCTTGAAGCGCACGCTACCAGGACGGTTCGTTCCGGCGAACTCGAGGCGGTAACGGGTCTCGACCGCTTTGCGCTGGCACGACACTTCCGAGCCGCCTTTGCCACCAGCCCGCACCGCTATCTCCTGATGCGTCGCCTGCAGCGGGCGCGGGCGCTGATCGGCACGGGCGAAGGACTGGCAGACGTTGCGGCGGCGACCGGATTTGCTGACCAGAGCCATCTCAACCGCCACTTCAAGAAGGCCTACGGCGTGACGCCCGGCCAATGGGCGGGCCTCAGGCGGGATTTTCCGCCAGGCCTGAGCGCCGGGCGATGAAACGGGCGAGCATTGGCCCGGTAAACAGGATCACCAGAAAGCGGCCCGTCTGCATGGCCATGACGAAAGGCACGTCGACATCGCTGGAGGCGGCGATGATCGCGACGGAATCGGCGCCGCCGGGGCTGGTGGCGAGGTAGGCCGTCAGCGGATCGACGCCTGCGAACCTGTGCAGGGCAAAGGCCATGCAGCCACAGAGCGACATCAGAAGCAGGATGGAGCCGGCGACGCGCGGCAGCGCACGGGCCGCGTGCATGATGATGCCCCGGGTGAAGCGTAGGCCGATGTTCCAGCCGATCAGGGCGTAGCTGATCGCCAGCAGCCACATCGGCAGTTCGATCTTCAGGAGGCCGAAGCCCTGCAGGAGCGAACCCAGGGCCAGCGGGACGATGATGGTGCCGCCCTGAATGCGAAAGCGAACGGCGGCGTAGGCGGCTAGGCAGGTCAGCGCGACAGTTGCGGCAAGGGCCTGCCAGTTGATCGGGGGAAAGAGGATCAGCGCCGGCGGTTCGCCGCCATCGGCAGCGACCCAGAGGCGGGAGACGACGGAGGCCGCGACCGCAACGAAGACGACGCGCAGATACTGCATGAAGGCGACAAGCCGCGCATCGGCTCCATAGGCCTCGGACATGATGACCATCGCCGATGCCGCGCCGGGTGACGATCCCCAAACGGCCGTTGTTCCCGGCAGAACCTGCCAGAGGGTCAGCACCCAGCCGAGCAGGGCGGCAACGACGATGACGGAGAAAATCATCGCCAGGAAAAGCGGCGCGTCGGTCGCCATTGTCTGCACGATATCGACGGTGATGGCGCGCGCCATGAGCATGCCGACAAGCGCCTGCCCGAACAGCAACGGCCAGCGTGGCACGCGAAGCGAGCCCTGCCCGACGGACAGCGCAAGGATGATCGCGGCCACCATCGGGCCGATGAGCAGAGAGGCAGGCAGGCCGAGCATTTCGAGGCAGACGACGAGCACCGTCGAAATGGACAACAGCAGCGCCCAGCGCGGCAGGCTGGTCTTTCGAAGCAGGCGGTTGGCGTCTTTCAACTACATCATCCCGTCAATGTCTTGCCAGCCGGGGCCTCGGTCGATGCGACGGAGAGCAGGGGAAACACAACTGGCTGAGCGAAGAACCGGCTGGAAAGGCCGCGTGGATTGAGGCGATATAGGCTTGGGCGATGCCGAGGGTCGATTGCGAAATCTGCCGGCGAGCGTCTTCAGAGACGAACCTGCTCTGCCAGAAAGTCAAGCAAGGCGCGGACGCGTGCAGGCAGCGGACCGCCCTGGCCGATGTAGACGGCGTGAAACTCCTCGGTTTCGCCGGGGTTGATCTCCTCGAGAACCGGGACCAGCCGCCCGGCTTCGATGTCTGCGCGGACGGCGAAAGCGGTAAGCCGTGCGAGACCGGCGCCTGCAAGCGCCATATATCGCATGGCCTCGCCGTCCCCGACCTGAACGCCCGGCGTGACCGGTAGTGTCACGGTCTCGCCGTTCTGCCTGACGGGCCAACCCACAACGCTCCGCGCATAGGAAAAGCCGATGCGGCAGTGGCCATGCAGGTCGGAGGCAGACCTTGGCGTGCCGTGCTGCCGCAGATAGCCGGGCGAGGCAACGATGATCCTGCGGGCGGCGCCCAGCTTGCGGGCAATCAGGGTGGAACTCTTCAACGGCCCGGAGCGGATGGCGACATCGGCCCGATCTTCCAGCAGGTCGATGACCCTGTCGGTGTGCGAGACATCGAGCGTGACGGCTGGATGGAGCGCCAGGAAATTCGGGACGAGGGGCGCCAGAACGTGATTGCCGAACGATCCGCTGGTATTGATGCGGACGGGGCCGGCCACGCGCTCGCCCGCCGAGGCGTAGCGCTCGGCCTCGGCAATATCGGCAAGGATCGATAGACTGCGCTCGTAGAAGGCGCAGCCTTCCGCAGTCAGCTGAAGCTTGCGGGTCGAGCGTTGGACGAGGCGGGCGCCGAGACGCGATTCAAGCCTGCCTACGAGCTTGCTGACTGCGGATGGCGTCATGCGGCAGGCACGGGCGGCGGCCGTGAAACCACCGAGCTCGACGGCGCGCACGAAGACTTCCATCTCTCCCGAGCGGTTGACGTCCTGACGACTCATGTTGAATTCAATTCATCAATGGTGTTCTTTCTGGCAATCTATATCACTGTCGGTGCAGTGTCTATCTATCCCTGGACAACAGGAGACAGATCATGGACTACAGAAATCTCGGTGCATCAGGCCTCAGAGTGCCCGTCTTGAGTTTCGGTGCAGGCACCTTCGGCGGCTGCGGGCCGCTATTCGGCGCCTGGGGCAATACCGATGCCGCAGAGGCGCGGCGTCTGGTCGATATCGCGCTTGAAGCCGGCGCAAACCTCTTCGACACGGCGGATGTGTACTCCGCCGGCGCCTCCGAGACCGTTCTCGGGCAGGCGATCAAGGGGCGGCGCGATGCGGTGCTGATCTCGACCAAGATGGCGTTGCCGATGGGCGATGGCCCGGCGGACTGGGGCACGTCGCGGGCGCGCCTGATCCGCTCGACCGACGAGGCGCTGAGGCGGCTCGGAACGGACTACATCGATCTGCTGCAGCTTCATGCCTTCGATGCATCGACGCCGGTCGAAGAGGTGCTTGCAACGTTGGATGGACTGATTGCCGCCGGAAAGATCCGCTATGTCGGCGTATCGAATTTTGCGGGATGGCAACTGATGAAGTCGCTCGGCGTTTCCGAACGCTACGGCTATCCGCGCTACGTCGCGCATCAGGTCTACTATTCGCTGGCCGGACGTGACTACGAGTGGGAACTGATGCCGCTTGCTGCCGATCAGGGTGTCGGCGCGCTGGTCTGGAGCCCTCTTGCCTGGGGACGCCTCACCGGCAAGATTCGCCGCGGCCAGCCGCTGCCTGAAGGAAGCCGCCTGCACCAGACTGCCGAGTACGGGCCGCCGGTCGACGATGACAAGCTCTATGACATCGTCGATGCGCTCGACCAGGTTGCGGTGGAGACCGGCAAGACCGTTCCGCAGATCGCGCTCAACTGGCTGATCGGCCGCCCGACAGTCGCAAGCGTGATCATCGGTGCACGCAACGAGGAACAGCTGCGGCAGAACCTCGGCGCGCTCGGCTGGTCGTTGTCGAAGGCGCAGGTCGAAACGCTTGACAAGGCGAGTGCTGTCACCGCGCCCTATCCCTACTTTCCGTACCAGCGACAGGAGGGCTTTGCCCGGCTCAATCCACCTCTCGTCTGAGGCGCTGCGCAGCAGGGCTTTAACATCTATTCTTGCACTAGACAGGCGCCGTCTCATGTCTCATACCAACCTGCCTCCGGGCAGATTGGGTAAGGGAGATCAACGAGATGGCGCTCAAAGACGCAAAGGCCGGCAAACGAAACGAGGCGGGCATCGCGGCTGCTCTCGGCATCCTGAAGCAGGGCTTCGGCGAGCGCTTTCAGACCGGCGAGGCCTTTCGCGCCCAGCACGCCCATACGACGACTTATATTCCTCCGCAGTTGCCGGACGGCGTGCTTTTTGCAGAGAGCACCGACGATGTGACCGCAGCCGTCAAGATCTGCGCCGAGCACAAGGTGCCGGTGATCGGTTTCGGGACCGGCTCGTCGCTCGAGGGGCAGGTGAACGCGCCGAACGGCGGTATTTCCATCGATTTCAGCCGCATGAATCGCATTCTTGAGGTGAACACTGAAGACCTGGACTGCACCGTCGAGCCAGGCGTCACCCGCGAGCAGCTCAATACATACCTGCGCGATACCGGTCTGTTCTTTCCGATCGATCCGGGTGCCAACGCCTCGATCGGCGGCATGACGTCGACGCGGGCCTCGGGAACGAATGCCGTTCGCTACGGCACGATGAAGGACAACGTACTGGCCGTGACGGTCGTGACGGCGAACGGCGAGGAAATCAGGACTGCACGCCGGGCCCGCAAATCCTCCGCCGGCTACGACCTCACACGGCTCTTCGTCGGCGCCGAAGGCACTCTTGGCATCCTGACCTCGGTAACGCTCAGGCTGCAGGGCATCCCACAGAAGATCGGTGGCGGCGTGTGCGCGTTTCCGAGCGTGCGCGCCGCTTGCGATGCTGTGATCATGACGATCCAGATGGGCGTTCCGGTGGCCCGCATCGAAATTCTTGACGCATTGCAGATCAAGGCCTGCAATGCCTACTCGAAATTGAACTACGACGAGAAGCCGACGCTGTTTTTGGAATTTCACGGCACGGACGAAACCGTTGTGCTGCAATCGGAGCAATTCGCGGAAATCGCCGCAGAGTGCGGCGGAGGCGAATTTCACTGGACCGTCAATGCCGAGGAGCGGACGAAGCTGTGGAAGGCGCGGCACGATGCCTATTGGGCGTCGCGTGCGCTCGCGCCCGAGATGGCGGCGCTCTCGACAGACGTGTGCGTTCCGATCTCAAGGCTTGCCGATTGCATCGGCGAAACGCAGGCCGACATCGAGGAGCACGGACTGCTGGCGATGATCGTCGGGCATGCGGGCGACGGCAATTTCCACGTCCTGCTGCTGTTTGACGACAAGACGGAAGAGGGGACTGCCGTTGCCGAAGACTTCGTGGGCAGGCTCAATGCGCGGGCGCTGGCGATGGACGGAACCTGCACCGGCGAGCACGGGATCGGGCAGGGCAAGATGGCCTTCCTCGAACAGGAGCTCGGCGGCGCCGTCGATCTGATGCGACAGGTCAAGCATGCGCTCGATCCGGATAATATCTTCAATCCCGGCAAGATTTTCCATTATGCCTGAAAATCAACATTCTATTCGTCTTGGCTTGCTTGCGGCATGAATGCCACTAGAGACGAGGGATCGTATGTCGAATCGTCCAGACCACGCCTTCCGAACCAAGGGAAATTGAGCATGATGTTGCCTGAAAGCCGCTTCACACCTTTCGGTTTCATGTTCTAGTGTCCGCGATGGTTTCCCGAATGGAGAATGACTGACTTGGTGGGCCGGTTCCTCGTCGTACTGGGTGGGCTGATTGTCGTAGCGCTATTCGTGGCGCTGCTCGCGCCGCTATTCATCGACTGGACCGACTTCAGGAAAAATTTTGAAGATCAGGCAAGCCGCATCATTGGCAAGAAGGTCGTGGTGCATGGTTCTGTCGATGCGCGGTTGCTGCCTTTCCCGTCCGTGACATTGCATGACGTGCGCGTCGGCCAGGAGACGGACGGTTCGCCGATCGTACAGGTCGAGCAGTTCTCGATGGATGCAGAGTTGGCTCCCTTCCTGTCGGGCGAGGCGCTTATTTTCGACATGCGGATCGTCAATCCGAGGGTGAAGCTGAGGCTTCTCAAGGACGGCACGCTTGATTGGACGCGCGGCAGCCAGCCTGAGATTCCGGCCAGGACCGTCGTTCTGGAGAATGTCCATGTCAGCGGCGGCGACGTCCGGTTTATCGACGACCAGTCTGGCCGGACGCGCCATGTGACCGGGCTGAACGCCGAGATGTCTGCAAAGTCGCTGGCCGGTCCCTGGCGCATCGACGGCGATGCGGCGCTCGACGGCGAGCATGGCAGTTTTTCCGTCTCCAGCAACCAGCCGGACGATAATGGCGTGTTGCGCATGCGCACTCGCCTGCAGCCCGACAGGCATCCCGTGACCGTCGATCTGGATGGGGAACTGAAGCTGGTCGACAGCAGGCCAAACTATCAGGGGACGATTTCGGCGGCCATCGAGAGCCCGCGTACGGCAAAGGCCGCAGACAAGACGTATCTTCCGCCACGCCTGAAGGGGAAGTTCGAGCTTACCAACGAGAGCATCCACATACCCGAATACCGGCTGGAAATCGGCTCGCAGGAGGATCCTTACGTCATTACCGGCGAGGCAACGCTCGATACCGGCGGCAACCCGCAGTTTCTGCTGACGGCCGATGGCCAGCAAATCGACGTCAACCGCATCGGAAACCAGGGAGCAGGCGGGAAGACCGCGCGGGATCCGGGTCTTTCGGCCCGCCAGCGGTTGAACACCCTGATCCAGATCGTCTCGCAGGTGCCGGTGCCTCAGGTGCCCGGCAAGGCGAGCGTCCGGTTGCCCGCGATCGTCGCCGGCGACACGACGATCAGGGACGTGCAGCTCGATCTCGAACCGGCCGGCACCGGCTGGACGATCGACAACGCGGTCGGTACGCTGCCCGGACGCACGCAGGTGGAAGGCCGCGGACGGCTCAATCTGCAGGGACAACCGTCTTTCGACGGCGAGATCACGGTGGCATCGAACCAGCCGAGCGGGCTCGCTTCGTGGCTTGCTGGTTCCGTTGATCCCGCTATCCGTCAGTTGCGGCAGGCGGGCTTCTCCGCAAATGTCAGCCTCACCCACGAACGGCAGCTGTTCGATAATCTGGAAATCGCCATCGGGCCGGCGACCCTGAAGGGCAAGCTGGACAGACAGGCCGTCGCCAATCAGGCGCCGACCCTGGATGTAGCGCTTGCCGGCGATGCGCTCGATCTTGATGCGCTGAGGGCGTTGACCGGGCTCTTCACCGGGCAGGACGCCGGCGACAACGTGCTCGACCACAAGATCAGGGCTGTATTGAAGGCCGACACGTTCACCGCCTTCGGTGTCGAGGCAGGCGACGTCGAAACGAGCTTCACCATTGCCGATGGCGCGCTTGCCGTCGACAAGCTCTCGGTGAAGAACCTGGCAGGCGCGGAACTGACCGCGACGGGCCGGGCGGAAGGCTCGCTGCTCGACTACAAGGGATCGGGTGAGATCACCTTCAAATCCGCCGATCCGGGCTCCTTCTTCACGATGCTCAAGCAGCATCTGCCGCAGCATCCGGTCATGGATCGGCTTGTGCGCAACGCGGCCTGGTATACCAACACGGCGCTGCGCGGCGCGGTCACCCTGGGCGGCGACCAGGGTGACGGTCTTGCCGTTACGCTGGCGGGCGTCGCCAATGGAAGCCGCGTGAACCTCGACTACCGCATGTCCGATCTGCTGGCGTTGACGGGCAAGGGGACCACGAGCCTGGAAGCGACGCTGGAAAACACTGTGACCTCCATTCTGTTCGGTCAGGCCGGGCTGGACCCGCTGCCGGTGGACGCCGATGCGAACGGCCGCCTGACGCTGAAGGTTCAGGCCGAGGGGACGGATCCGGCCGACGCTGCGCTGACTTTCGCGACCGATCGCACCTCGTTTACCGCGAGCGGGAAAGTCGATGTTCGTCCGCAGACCTTCATGAACGGGCAAGTGGCGGTTTCGCTGGAGAGTGCCGATCTCGATCCCTACCTGGTGATGAACGGTGTCGGAGTGCCGCAGATGGGGACCGGCCTGCCGTTCAAGCTGACGACGACGGCGACGGTCGACGGCGACAAGATCGCGTTCTCCAACATCGCCGGACATGCCGCGGACAATGAATTCAGCGGGGCAATGACGCTCGACCGCAAGGCAGAAAAGACGACGGCAACGGGCGAGCTTGCGCTTTCCAAGGCTGATGCCGTCTGGCTCGGCGAGGCAGTGTACGGGCCGATGACGGAGGCGGCGACCGGCAACCTGTCGCCTGCACCTCTTGGCCTGCCTGTTTTCAAGGATATGGACGTCAACGTGAAGCTCTTTGCCAAGCAGTTCTGGCCTGGCTGGTCGAGCCCGATCACGGACCTCACGTCTGACGTCATTTACAAAGGCGACGAATTGCAACTGAATGCCATCAAGGGCGGCTGGGACGGCGGCACGCTGGATGGCAATGCACAGTTTACCAATGCCGGCGGTACCGGTTTCTTCCAGACCAAGCTCGCGCTTGCCGATGCCGATCTCGGCGGCGTCGTTTGGCCGCGTGACGGGGCTCCTGTTGCCAATGGCAGGTTCGGGATGTCGCTGTCGATAGAGGCTTCCGGCAAGTCGATGAAGGAGATTGCGAGCTCCCTCAATGGCTCGGGCGAACTGCGCCTCGGCGATACCAATGTCCGCGGCCTCAACCTGGGAATGCTGGCTCCGCTGCTTGCGGCAACCGATCCGATGCAGGACCAGTTGAATGCCGGCAAGGTGCACCCGATCGTTGAAACGCTGCTCAACAACGGCGAGGCAAAGCTGCCGCCCACGGCGATACCCTTCAATGTCACTGACGGCGTCCTGCGCGTTCAGAACGTCACCGTCGCGACCGACCAGGCCAAGGTGACGGGCAATGCACAGATCGACCTGCCGCAGGAGCGCATCACAGCGTCGCTCGACATCAACCTCAATCCAGGCGGCGAGGCGCTTGCCGGTGCGGAACCCGCCGTGCGTCTCGATTTTTCCGGTGTGCTCGGCTCGCCGGGTCGCGTGATGGATGTGACCGATATCACGGGCTACCTTTCGCTGCGCGCCTTCGAGCGCGAACGGCGGCGTGTCGAGCGGTTGCAGTCGAATGTCCTCGAGAAGCAGCGCCTGCGGCGCGAAGTGTCGCTCTACAAGTTCAACGATGCCGAGCGCGAGAGGGCGGCCGCCATCGAGACGCAGCGGCGCGCCGAGGAGGAACGGCTGAGAACCCTTGCCGCACAGCAGGCCGAACGCGAGAAGGCGGAAGCCGAGGCGCGCGCCAAGGCCGAGGCGGAGGTGCGCGCCAGGGAGAAAGCGGATGCGGACGCAAAGGCTGCGGCAGATGCCGCACGCCGTGCGCAGGACGAGCTTTCGCTACCGCCCCAGAACTCCCTCAATTTCAAGACGATGCCGGGGCTGCCGGGCGTGCAGGTGCCGCAGTAAGGACACCGGCGCACTCGGTCCTGCACGCCGGTGCAGGCTGTTGCCGATCGAATGCTTCATCGTAACCCACGATCCCAACCCGCTCTGCCATCACCAGGCTCTCCACTCCGATCGTTCGAAAGCTCGGTGCCCTCCAGACGGGCCGGCCCGGACTTCAGCGAGAAAAGAACGTATACCCGCAGTGCCGAAGACAGGTTGCTGTCGGGGTCTCGCTGATCGTCGATTTCGGAAATGAGTGCCGCGAGGGGTACGGCGCGGGCCGCGGCGATGGCATTCAACTCGCTCCAGAACTCGTCTTCCAGCGAAAAGCTGGTGCGATGTCCGTGCAGGGTGGTCGAGTGCTTTCGGATCATCGTGCCGGTTCAGATTTTGATTCTAGGCGTTGAGACAGTGATTGAGAAAATGCGGCCAAAGTGATTGATCGGCGATTCGTTCCGGCGGTCGGCCGGTTTCGTCAGCCGTCGTCGTTCCTGTCGATATGGCCTTGTTCGTGAGCATGGTCGGCCTTCTCGTTCAGCGCCTTTGTCAGTTTCTTTTCGACCTTCGTCCGGCCGAAGGAGATACGGTTCTGCTCGGCCTGCTTTTCCTGGTCGGAACGGGCCTGCTTTTTCCTGAACTGGCGGAGGTTGACGATTTCGGCGCTCACGGATGATCTCCGACGTAAAAAAGGGAAGCGGCTGCTTCCCTTTGATCCCTATTGTTTCTTGCGGAAGGCGTCGAGCGAAACGACCGATCCCGGTTTCTTCTCGTCTCCGTCGGCGGGCTTGGCCGCGGGCGTCTCCTCGGTCTTTTCCGACGCGACGGGATAGGCGGTGATCTCGGCGTCCGGCAGTTCCTCGCCGTCGGCGAGCGGCACATCGAATTCCAGCTCGAAATTGACCGAAGGATCGTAAAATCCGCGAATGGCGTTGAACGGGATGAACAGCTTTTCAGGAATATCCGAGAACGACAGGCCGATCTCGAAGCTCGAATCGGTGACCTTCATCTCCCAGAACTGATGCTGGATGACGATGGTCATCTGCTCCGGATACTTCGACTTCAAAAGCTGCGAGATGCGCACACCGGGGGCGCCCGTGAGAAAGGTAATGAAGAAATGATGTTCGCCCGGCAGGCGGCCGGTTGCTGCGACTTCGGACAAAACCTTGCGGATGACGCCGCGCAGCGCGTCCTGCGCCAGAATGTCGTAGCGGATGTGATCCTGCCCCATGCTTTCCTGTCTTTCGTTGGTCCGTACGTCTTTTCCCAAGGCTATATGCCATGCTCGGGTGCCTTGGAAAAGGCCGGAGCCGAGTCATACTTTCTCAAACCATACATGATTTGCGCGTCAGGGAGAAGGTGAAGGCTTCTGTTGCCAGGTGCCTCCGAACCCCGCCTTAAGGTGCGAACCTTCAGGACTTGATTTGAAGTGTCACACTGCGATTAAGCAGCGAGACGAGCTTCCGCATAGTTGTCATTTGCAACTACAATTTTAGCCCGATAACGGCGGTACAATGCCGAGCAAAAAGACGATCTTTACACCCTTGTCGATCCTGTTTCGCCCCCATCAAAAGCCGGCCATCTCGTTTCAAGGCCGCCGGTTTTTGGTGGAGGCGCCGGGTACCGCCCCCGGGTCCAATAGGCTTATTACACCGCTCATTTATCACCATAGCCGGCCCGAGGACCGGCAAGGTTGATATAGTGTTTTCCGTTTCGGATGGGAAGAGCCATCGTCACAAAAGCATTGTGTGCGGCAACAATTGTTGGGACAGGCCCGACTTGACGATTGGTTTCGGCCGCCGAGCAGCCTAAATATATGGAAAATGGAATCGGCGGCGGGCGATGAAGCAGTATCTCGATCTCTTGAACCATGTGACGCAAAGCGGAACCGATCGCGGCGATCGGACGGGTACGGGCACGCGTTCGGTGTTCGGTTATCAGATGCGCTTCGACTTGGCAGAGGGCTTTCCGGTTCTGACGACCAAGAAGCTGCATCTGCGCTCCATCATTCACGAGCTTTTGTGGTTCCTGAAGGGCGAGACCAATATCGGCTACCTCAAGGAGAACGGTGTCTCCATCTGGGACGAATGGGCTGACGAGGACGGCGATCTCGGCCCTGTCTACGGTGCGCAGTGGCGCTCGTGGCCGGCGCCGGACGGCGGCCATATCGACCAGATCGCAAATCTCGTTGCGGGTATCGTCAAGAACCCGAATTCGCGCCGCCATATCGTGTCGGCCTGGAACCCGGCGGAGGTGGACAGCATGGCGCTGCCGCCATGCCACTGCCTGTTCCAGTTCTATGTCGCCGACGGCAAGCTTTCCTGCCAGCTTTACCAGCGGTCCGCCGACATATTCCTCGGCGTGCCGTTCAATATCGCTTCCTACGCTTTGCTGACGATGATGGTGGCTCAGGTGACCGGGCTGAAGCTCGGCGATTTCGTTCATACGCTCGGTGATGCGCATCTCTATCACAATCATTTCGAGCAGGCGAAGCTGCAGCTGACGCGCAATCCGAAGCCTCTGCCTTTCATGCGCATCAATCCCGATGTGAAGGATATCTTCGGATTTAAGTTCGAAGATTTCGAGTTAATCGGCTACGAGGCAGACGCCAGCATCAAGGCGCCGATTGCCGTCTGACCGGGGAAATTCATGTCCGATATTCGCAAGACCATCGTGGTTGCCGTCGCTGAGAACGGCGTCATCGGCCGCGACGGCGACATGCCCTGGAAGCTGTCGACCGATCTGAAGCGCTTCAAGGCACTGACCCTGGGCAAGCCCGTCATCATGGGCCGCAAGACCTATGATTCGATCGGCAAGCCGCTGTCTGGACGTCCGAACGTGGTGATTTCCCGGCATGCGGCCATCGATCATCCCGGAGTGAGGACGGTCGCCTCTTTATCTGATGCAATCGCTCTTGCCGAGGAGTTGGCGCGGCGCGAAGGCGTCAGCGAAATCTGCATCATCGGCGGCGGACAGATCTATTCGCAAGCCATCGGCCTTGCCGATCGTCTCTGCGTCACTCATGTGTGGACCGGCGTGGAGGGCGACACATCTTTCCCGGCTATCGATCCGGCGGTTTGGAGTGTTGGGGAAACTGGCGATGTGCCGGCCGGTGAAAAAGACAGCTACCCCACCCGTTTCGTCGTCTACGACAGGCGTTGAACGCCGAAAACCAACTATTTTCCAATAAATATCGCCAAGTTCCTCATGTCGCGTTGAAAGCCGATGCGGCGATACCTATAACGGTCACGATCGCAGATATCCGCCGCCCCCGTGGGTTCGGCGATCGCAAGTTTTAACGAACAACGAGGTTTTGATGCCCTGGAGCAATCAGAATGGCGGCGGCGGCCCTTGGGGCGGCGGCGGCGGTAACAATCAGGGACCATGGGGGCAGGGGCCGAACCGCCCACGCGGCGGTGGCGGGAAGGGCGGTCCGCCCGATCTTGAGGATATCATTCGACGCGGTCAGGACCAGCTTCGCGGCATCGTGCCCGGCGGGTTCAACACCGGCGTCCTGCTTATCGTTGCGGCTGTCGTCGCAGCATTCTGGCTTTTCCAATGCGTCTATATCGTGCAGCCTGATGAGCGTGGCGTGGAATTGCGCTTCGGCAATCCGAAGCCGGAAATTTCGATGCCCGGCCTGCACTTCCACCTGTGGCCGATGGAAACGGTCGAGATCGTCAAGGTGACGGTTCAGCAGCAGAACATCGGCGGGACGACGTCTTCGTCGGCGACCGGACTGATGCTGTCGGGCGACCAGAACATCCTCAACGTCCAGTTCTCGGTGTTCTTCACCGTGACCGATCCGAAGGCCTATCTCTTCAACGTCGAGAACCCGGCGGAAACGCTGCAGCAGGTCGCCGAAAGCGCCATGCGCGAAGTCGTCGGCCGCCGTCCTGCGCAGGATACGTTCCGCGATAACCGCCAGCCGATCGAAGCCGAAGTGGCCGCCATCGTGCAGGGTACGATGGATCGCTATCAGAGCGGCATTTCGATCAACGCGATCACCATTCAGGACGTGGCGCCGCCCCGTGAGGTCGCCGATGCCTTCGAAGAAGTGCAGCGCGCCGACCAGGACAAGCAGCGTCTCGTCGAAGAGGCGAACCAGTACGCCAACCAGAAGCTCGGCCAAGCCCGCGGTGACGCGGCGCAGATCCGGGAAGCGGCTGCCGCGTACAAGGATCGCGTCGTCAAGGAAGCGGAAGGCGAGGCGCAGCGCTTCAACTCCATCAACGACGAATATACCAAGGCTCCCGAAGTGACGCGCAAGCGGCTGTTCCTCGAAACGATGGAACAGGTGCTGAAGAATTCCAAGAAGGTCGTGATCGACGAGAAGCAGGGGGTCGTACCCTATCTGCCGCTCAACGAGATTGGCAAACCCGCACAGCAGGGAGGTTGAGACATGACTTCGAACAAGCTTCCCGTCATTCTCATCGTTCTCGCGGTGCTGCTGCTCGGCGTCTATTCGTCGGTCTTCGTGGTCAACGCGCGCGAGCAGGCGATCGTGGTCCGGTTCGGTCAGATCCAGTCCGTCAAGACAGAGCCAGGCATCTACTTCAAGCTGCCGTTCACCTTCATGGATGCGGACCGCGTCCAGATTGTCGAAAAGCAGGCACTGCGCTTTGATCTCGACAACATCCGCGTCCAGGTGCGCGGCGGTGCGACCTTCGACGTCGATGCCTTCGTCATCTACGATATCAAGGACGTTCGCCGCTTCCGCGAGACGGTTTCGGGCGACCGCGAGTCTGCCGAGGCACGTCTTCGCACGCAGCTCGATTCATCCCTGCGCCGCGTTTACGGTCTGCGTGATTTCGACGCCGCCCTTTCCGAAGAGCGTGTCGCGATGATGCTCGAAGTTCGTGACGACCTGCACCGGGATGCCGAGGCACTTGGTCTCAATATCCAGGACGTCCGTATCCGTCGTACCGACCTGACGCGCGAAGTTGCGCCGAAGACCTACGACCGGATGCGCGCCGAACGTTTGGCGGAAGCCGAACTGCTGCGCGCGCAGGGCGGCGAAGAAGGGCAGCGCCGTCGCGCGATCGCCGACAGGCAGGTGGTGGAGATCACGGCCGAAGCGCAGCGCGACTCCGAAATCCTGCGAGGTCAGGGTGATGCCGAACGCAACCGTCTGTTTGCCGACGCCTTCAACAAGAACCCGAACTTCTTCGAGTTCTACCGTTCGATGGCGGCCTACACCACGGCGATGTCTTCGCAGGATACGACCCTGGTGCTGTCGCCGAACTCGGAGTTCTTCCGCTACTTCAACAGCGCTTCGGGCTTCCCGGGGGGCGTTCCGCCGGTGCCTGTGACGACGCCAGCCGCTCCGACGCCGCCGGCTGCGCCTGCGAACTGATCGCGCTCGATCGCGCTTTGTAAACGAGGGGCCGGCATCTTGCCGGCCCCTCGCATTTTAGCAGTGCGCCGTGCTCGCCTCGACGCTTCTGGTGTGTCGCATGCAGATTGCCCGGGATTTCTCGAAAAGGTGATTTCACCCTCCATCATTCCGCCTTATGCTCATGGTCAGAGTGCGCTTTTGACCCATACGAGGATGCTTGATGGCCCCCACGATACGCCCGACCTACAGACGATCGCTCGCTCTCCTGGCCGGCGCTGCACTTCTGGCTAATGTCGGTTTCACCGGGGTGGTCCATGCGCAGGGCACACCGCCGACGAACGGTCCGGCGTCCGTCGCCGACCTTGCCGAAGGGCTTCTCGATGCGGTCGTGAACATCTCCACGTCACAGAATGTGAAGGACGACGAAGGGGCGGGTCCAGCGCCGCGCGCGCCCGACGGCTCGCCTTTCCAGGAGTTCTTCAACGACTTCTTCAACAAGCAGAAGGGCAAGCCGGGCGGCAACCACAACGTCAATTCGCTCGGTTCGGGCTTCGTCATCGATCCCCAGGGCTACATCGTCACCAACAACCACGTGATCGAGGGTGCTGACGACATCGAGGTGAATTTCGCCGACGGCAGCAAGCTCAAGGCCAAGCTGATCGGCACCGACACGAAGACGGACCTCTCCGTGCTGAAGGTAGAGCCGAAGACGCCGCTGAAGTTCGTCAAGTTCGGCGATTCCAGCGGTATGCGCATCGGCGACTGGGTGATGGCCATCGGCAATCCGTTCGGATTCGGCGGATCGGTGACCGTGGGCATCATTTCCGGCCGTGGCCGCAATATCAATGCCGGCCCCTACGACAACTTCATCCAGACCGATGCGGCAATCAACAAGGGCAACTCCGGCGGACCTCTCTTCAATATGAAGGGCGAGGTGATCGGCATCAATACGGCGATCATTTCGCCGAGCGGCGGTTCGATCGGCATCGGCTTCTCCGTTCCTTCGGAGCTTGCAGCAGGCGTCGTTGAGCAGCTGCGCGAATTCGGCGAGACGCGGCGCGGCTGGCTTGGTGTGCGCATTCAGCCGGTGACCGACGACATCGCCGACAGTCTCGGGCTATCGAGCGCCAAGGGTGCGCTTGTCGCAGGCGTCATCAAGGGTGGGCCGGTCGACGACGGTTCGATCAAGGCCGGCGATGTCATCTTGAAATTCGACGGCAAGGCCGTCAACGAAATGCGCGACCTTCCGCGCGTGGTGGCGGAAAGCCCGGTTGGCAAGGAAGTCGATGTGCTGGTGCTGCGCGATGGAAAGGAGCAGACCGTCAAGGTGAAGCTCGGCCGCCTGGAAGACAGCGATCAGGCAGCTTCCAACGATGCCGGTTCGGATAACTCGCAGGGCGGCATCATCAATCCGGATCCGGATGAGAACCAGGATATGGATGAGCCGGACGGCGACCAGACCCAGCCGGTTCCCGATGGAAAGGGCAAGCCCTCACAGCCGGCGCCGGATGCGTCGTTGGCCAAGAATGTTCTCGGTCTCTCGCTCTCGGCGTTGAGCGCCGAAACCCGCAAGACCTTCGGTATTGCCGAAAGCGTTGATGGCGTTCTCGTTGCCGAGGTGGCGCCTGGATCGCTTGCCGCCGAAAAGGGATTGAAGGCAGGCGACGTGATCGTCGAGGTGGCGCAGGAGTTCATGCGCTCTCCGGAGGCCGTCGCTGCCAAGGTGCAATCGCTGAAGCAGGAAGGCCGGCGCAACGCCCAGATGATGATCGCATCGGCGAATGGTGATCTGCGCTTCGTCGCAGTGCCGATGGAATGAGTGTCGGGACCGGGCCTTCGGGCCCGCTCCATCACGCCTTGACGAAATCCGACTTCCTGTAGCCCTGGATGTAAAGCAGGGCGCTGAGGTCACCGTGGTTGATCTCGATCTTCGCTTCAGCTGCCACGGCCGGCTTGGCGTGGAGCGCGACGCCCGATCCGGCCAGATGCAGCATGCCGAGATCGTTCGCACCGTCGCCGACGGCGATCGCGTCTTCCGTCGAGATGCCAAGCTGTTCCGAGATGTCGTTGAGTGCGTCGACCTTGGCCTGCCTGCCGAGGATCGGCTCGGCGACGAAGCCGGTCAGGATGCCGCTTTCTTCGAGCAGGATGTTGGCGCGGTTTTCGTCGAAGCCGAGCGTCTCAGCGATCCGTCTCGTGAAGACGGTGAAGCCGCCGGAAACGAGGGCCGTATAGTGCCCCTTCGATTTCATCGTAGCGATCAGCTCCGGGCCACCTGGCGTGAGCGTGATGCGCTTGGCAATGACGTCGTCGACCACGGAGATCGGCAGACCCTTCAGCAAGGCGACGCGCTCGCGAAGGGCCGGTTCGAAGGCGATTTCGCCATTCATCGCGCGGGCGGTGATCGCCGCGACCTTGTCCTTGAGTCCGACCTCGGCCGCCAGCTCGTCGATGCATTCCTGCCCGATCATGGTCGAATCCATATCGGCGATCAACAACTGCTTGCGGCGCGTTTCCGTCTCTTGGATGACGAGATCGATCGCCGCGCCGGCGATCGCTGCCAGAATGCCGGCTCGTGCGGCCTTCGCCTCCGTGCCGTCGCGAAGGGCGATGTCGCAGGCAATTCCGTCGGCGAGCCAATAGAGACCGGACGCTTTCACTGCCTCGGCAGCCTTCTCGGCGATAGCAGGCGTAAGAACGGGATTTGACGGATTGGCAACAAGCGTGGCAACGAGGGCCATGATGGAAAACCTTCTGAGCGCAATGGACGCGATCCTGATAACCGGGCCGACCGCCAGCGGCAAGTCCGCGCTAGCGGTTGAATTGGCGAAACGCCGAAACGGCGTCGTCGTCAACGCCGACAGCATGCAGGTTTACGATACGCTGCGAGTGCTGACCGCGCGTCCCTCCGACGACGATATGCAGGGCGTGCCACATTGTCTCTACGGCCATGTGTCGGCCGGCAACGCCTATTCGACCGGCGCCTGGCTGCGCGACGTGGAGGAGCTACTGCCCCGTCTTCGGGCCGAAGGTCGCCTACCGATATTCGTCGGCGGCACCGGCCTTTATTTCAAGGCGCTGACAGGCGGCCTGTCGGACATGCCGGCGATTCCCGATGAGGTCCGCGCCCGCCTGCGTGCCCGCCTGCAGGAGGAGGGCGCCGAGCGTCTTCATTCGCAGCTGACCGATGGCGATCCGTCCGTTGCCGCAGGGCTCAGCCCGCAGGACGGGCAGCGGATCGTCCGGGCGCTGGAGGTGCTGGAGGCGACCGGCCGGTCGATTGCCGACTTCCGAGGCCGGGCAGGTCCGGTGATCGTGGATCCGGGGGCTGCACAGAAGATCGTCGTGCTGCCGGAGCGGGCCATCCTGCATGCGCGGATCAACGGCCGGTTCGAAAAGATGCTGGAGGAGGGGGCCGAGGATGAGGTCAAGGCGCTTCTCTCCCTTTCGCTCTCTCCTGACATGCCTGCCATGAAGGCTATCGGCGTTTCCCAGATCGCAGACATGCTCGACGGTACGATGTCTCGCAGCGAGGTTCTTGAAAAAGGCGCTGCGGCGACCCGCCAATATGCCAAGCGGCAGATGACATGGTTTCGCAACCAGATGGATGAGAGCTGGGAACGTCGGTGACGATCCGCCGTCAATCCTTGTCGTAGAGACTGCTGAGCGGCTTCTTCAGGATGCTTTCGCGCAAGGAGACGCCGGGCTCGCGGCGAATGCTCACCGGCGCTGTCGGTGGCTCGGGTGGCCGTTGCGGTTGCCTCAGGTCCGCCCGCATCTCGCGACGGAGCGCCTCAAGTCGACTGTCGATGGACATGTCGGCGGCTGCGCCGAAACCGTCGCGCGAGGGTTGCGGGGCGAGCGGTTCGCGCGGTGCAGGCGCGCGCGGCAGCATGTCCTGGCGGTACGGTTCGATCGGCGCAAGCGGCGGAGGGGTCGTCGTCTGGACCGGGATGATCGGAGGGTAACTGCGGTCAGCAAAATCCAGGGGGTACTCTGCGTCGCTCTCCTCGTGCATGCCAGCGGAGGCGGCCTTGTAACTCTGCTGGAAGGCGGAGATATCGGGTCCGCTGACAGCACGCATGCGCGTCACGATCTTGCGCAGATCGACGTTGTCCGGATCTTCCTCGACGACCTTGGCGCTGGCACTGGCGCTGTTCGCCTTTGGAATCAGTTCTTCGGAGACACGCGAGAAGCGCATGCGCATCGGCACGCTGATGGCCTCGCCGAATGCAATTGCCTCGCCGTTGCCGATGGAGGAAATGAAGCTCGTCGTCGAGATGGACGAGTTCGGGATGGCCGACCGGATGATCTCCTGGTCGCGGTCGTTGGAAAGGCGCATGGCAAAAAGCGTCGAGCATTGCGACAGGATCGTCTGGTCCAGCTCTCCCGGACGCTGCGTGATGATACCGAGCGAAACGCCGTATTTGCGGCCTTCCTTGGCAATGCGGGCAATTGCCTGCCTTGTCGGGAAGAAGCCGAGGTTCGGATCTGACGGAATGTAGCGGTGTGCTTCTTCGCAGACGACCAACATATGAATGGCGCCCTCGCTCCAGAGTGCGATTTCGAAAGCCATGCGGCAAAGTACCGATGCAACCGAATTGACGACTTCGGACGGGATGCCGGAGAGCTGGAAGGTGCAGATCGGCCTGTTGTCGCCGGGTACGCGGAAGATTTCGGCCACTGTCTCCATGATCGTGTCGCTGATCGTATTGTTGGAGAACATGAAATGGTAGCGCGGGTCGTTGATCGCGGCGATGATGCGCATCTTCAGCGAACGCAGCAACGGCTTTTCGCTGCGGCCTTCCAGGCGCCCGATGCGTTCGTCGATCAGGGCAAGCAGGTCCGCCATGCGGTAGGGAACCGGCGTATCGGCGGTGATCGAGCTTTTTTCCGTGGCGCGCCGAACCAACGAATTGTCACTGCCGCGAAACGCACGTTTTGCTTCCGGCAGGATATCGCGGAGCATGTCCAGCTCTTCCGGCACCGGCGGTCTGCCGCGGAAGACGACTTCGGCAAACTCCTCCAGCCGCATCAGCCAGAAAGGCAGATCGAGCGTATCGGTGTCGACGACGACCGAGTGTTTCGGGAAAGCGGCAGCGAATTCGTTGTGCGGATCGAGGATCAGGACGCGCAGCTTGGGGTCGGCCTCGATCGCCTTGTGCAGCAACAGCGAGACGGCGGTTGATTTGCCGACGCCGGTCGATCCGACAATGGCAAAGTGCTTGGACAGCATCGAGGGAACGTGGATCGCCGCATCGATGCTTTCGTCTTGCGTCAGCTTGCCGATCACTGCAGTGGTGCCGCTGCCCGCATCATAGATGCGCATCAGATCGGTGGTGCGGATACGGTGGGCGACGGCGCCCAGATAGGGATAGCACGAAATGCCGGTCGAGAATTCTTCGGTGCCGTCCTCGTCGACCCGGACTTCGCCCAGCAGTTCCGTCTCGACCTTGAAATAGTTGTCTTCGCCTTCACCCCAGGCATGGCTACCGGTATTCATGGAATAGACCAGCGCCACCACGCGGTTGCGGCCGACGCTGATCGAAATCAGCCTGCCGACGGACCAGAGTTCGGTGAGATCGGTACCTCCTGCTTCGGCGGTGGCGCCGATCGTAGCCTTGGAACCGCTGCACGCGACGACGCGACCGAGAAGCCTGTTCCCCGGTACTTGGCTGTCGCGGCGGTCATTCTCGCCTGCTTCACCTGACGTCTGTGAGTCGCTGTTCAGCAAAGGGCTACTCCCTGCGGTAGCAAAAGAGGATAAGAGCGAACCTTTAATAAAACCTTCAACCCGTCGCCGGCTCCATTCGGTCGGCTATGGCGAGCGCTGGATTTTTATTGCTGTCAGCGTTGACGATGCGAAAGTTTCTGTCTATCACTTCCGGCCATGAAGATAGCAGCAGCTCTTATCGTGGTGGGACAGCGCATGGGCAGGATGGTGTAACCATCCGGCGATAGCCACCCATGCGCTACACAACAGGCTCCCGAAGGGGCCTTTTTTTATGCCCGAAATTCGGGCTCCCGGACACAGAATTCAAATCCAGCAGTCAAAACGGAACAAAAACATGACGGGCACGGACAAGCAGACGGACGATAATCGTATGACGGGGGCGGAGATCGTTCTCCGTGCGCTGAAGGACAATGGTGTCGAGCACCTCTTCGGCTATCCGGGTGGTGCGGTGCTGCCGATCTACGACGAGATCTTCCAGCAGGACGACATCAAGCACATCCTCGTTCGTCACGAGCAGGGTGCCGGCCACGCGGCCGAAGGCTATGCCCGTTCCACCGGCAAGGTCGGCGTTATGCTCGTCACGTCAGGTCCGGGCGCGACCAATGCCGTCACACCGCTGCAGGACGCGTTGATGGATTCGATCCCGCTCGTCTGCCTGACCGGCCAGGTCCCGACCTCGCTGATCGGCTCCGACGCATTCCAGGAATGCGATACGGTCGGCATCACGCGTCCCTGCACCAAGCACAATTGGCTGGTCAAGGACGTCAACGAGCTGGCCGCGACCATTCACGAAGCGTTCCGCATTGCGCAGTCGGGTCGTCCGGGACCTGTCGTCGTCGACATTCCGAAGGACATCCAGTTTGCCACCGGCACCTACACGCCGCCCGCAGCACATGCGATCCAGAAGAGCTACCAGCCCAAGGTTCAGGGTGACCTGAACCAGATCCACGCTGCAATCGAGCTGATGGCGAATGCGCGCCGTCCGGTCATCTACTCCGGCGGTGGCGTCATCAACTCCGGTCCCGAGGCTTCCAAGCTGCTGCGCGAACTGGTCGAACTGACGAACTTCCCGATCACCTCGACATTGATGGGTCTCGGGGCCTATCCGGCGTCCGGCAAGAACTGGCTGAAGATGCTCGGCATGCACGGGTCCTACGAAGCAAACATGGCGATGCATGATTGCGACGTCATGGTCTGCATCGGCGCGCGTTTCGACGACCGCATTACCGGTCGTCTCAACGCGTTTTCGCCCAACTCCAAGAAGATCCATATCGACATCGATCCGTCCTCGATCAACAAGAACGTTCGCGTCGATATCCCGATCCGTGGCGATGTCGGCAATGTTCTCGAAGACATGGTTCGTCTGTGGCGGGCCCTGCCGAAGAAGCAGGAGAAGAGCCAGACCGACGAGTGGTGGGCGGATATCGCCCGCTGGCGTGCGCGCAACTCCTTCGCCTACACCAAGAGCAACGACGTCATCATGCCGCAATATGCTCTGGAGCGCCTGTTCGCCCTGACCAAGGACCGCGACACCTACATCACGACTGAGGTCGGCCAGCATCAGATGTGGGCTGCGCAGTTCTTCGGCTTCGAGCAGCCGAACCGCTGGATGACCTCGGGCGGCCTTGGCACCATGGGTTACGGCCTGCCGGCGGCGCTCGGCGTCCAGATCGCCCATCCGGAAAGCCTCGTCATCGACATTGCCGGCGATGCATCTATCCAGATGTGCATCCAGGAAATGTCAGCAGCGATCCAGCACGATGCGCCGATCAAGATCTTCATCATGAACAACCAGTACATGGGTATGGTGCGCCAGTGGCAGCAGCTGTTGCACGGCAACCGCCTGTCGAACTCCTATACGGAGGCGATGCCCGACTTCGTCAAGCTGGCCGAAGCCTATGGTGCCGTCGGTCTGCGTTGCGAAAAGCCCGGCGATCTCGATGCGACCATTCAGGAAATGATCGATGTCAAGAAGCCCGTCATCTTCGATTGCCGCGTTGCCAATCTCGCCAACTGCTTCCCGATGATCCCGTCGGGCAAGGCACACAACGAGATGCTGCTGCCCGACGAAGCGACGGATGAGGCGGTCGCCAACGCGATCGATGCCAAGGGCCGCGCGCTCGTTTGATCACAAGGTAGAGGAACCCACACCATGAATGCACACCTACAGCCGACGGGCTCTGCCTATTTCATTTCGCCTGAAACTGCGACCGTCGAGAGCCACACGCTTTCGGTTCTCGTGGACAACGAGCCGGGCGTCCTTGCCCGCGTCATCGGCCTGTTTTCAGGCCGTGGCTACAATATCGAGAGCCTGACGGTTTCGGAAACCGAGCATCAGGCGCATCTCTCGCGCATCACCGTCGTAACGCGCGGTACGCCGCATGTGCTGGAGCAGATCAAGGCGCAGCTCGACCGCATCATACCGGTGCACCGGGTCGTCGATCTGACGGTTCGCGCTCGCGAGCTTGGGCAGGAGCGGCCGATCGAACGCGAAGTGGCACTGATCAAGGTGGTGGGCGAGGGCGAGACCCGGGCCGAGACGTTGCGTCTGGCCGATGCCTTTCATGCCAAGGTGGTCGATGCTGCCGTCGGACACTTCATTCTCGAGCTGACGGGCAAGTCCTCCAAGATCGATCAGTTCGTGGCGATCATGAAGCCGCTCGGCCTGATCGAAGTCTGCCGCACGGGGATCGCGGCGATGAACCGCGGTTCGCAGGGTATGTAAAGGCCTTCCATTTTTCTGGTGCTGCGAAGCCGTTGGGGATCAGAGCATCTCCAGCGGCTTTTTTCGTGCCGGCGGCGGGAAGGCGGCGTCGAGCGCCGCCCAATCCTCGTCGGTGATGTCGAGCGCGACGGCATCGCGGTTTTCGGCGGCGCGCGCAGCGTTCGCGGTCTTCGGGATGACAATCAGGCCGTCGCGTTCCAAAAGGAATGCAAGGGCTATCTGGGCCGGCGTCGCCTGATTGGCTTTGGCGATGCGTATCAGTTCGGGGTGATGCAGGATGCGGCCCTGCTCAATCGGCGAATAGGCCATGACGGGGATGTTGCGGTGCTGACACCAGGGCAGCAAATCGAACTCGATGCCGCGGCGCGAAAGATTGTAGAGCACCTGATTGGCGGCGACGTTTTCGCCCGAGGGAACTGTCAGCAGTTCCTCCATGTCTTCGGTGTCGAAATTGGAGACGCCCCAGGTGCCGATCTTGCCGGCAGCTTTCAGGGCCTCGAATGCGGCGATGGTCTCTGCGAGGGGATGATCGCCGCGCCAATGGAGGAGATAGAGATCGATGCGGTCGGTTCGCATGCGAGAGAGGCTACGTTCGCAGGCTTCGATCGTGCGCTTGCGGCTGGCATTCCACGGATAGACCTTGCTGACGAGGAAGACGTCGTCGCGCCTGCCGCGGATCGCTTCTGCGACGATCTTTTCGGCACCGCCCTCGGCATACATCTCCGCGGTGTCGATGAGCGTCATGCCAAGGTCGAGGCCGGCCCGGAGGCTCTCGGCTTCGCGTTTCGCTTCGGAGGGATTTTCGCCCATGTTCCAGGTGCCCTGGCCGAGTGCCGGCACCTCGGTGCCATCAGGGAACCGGATGGTGGGGATAGGGTCGTCCTGCATCGATTCCTCCCGTGTTGTCGGCTTTTCGGCTAAGTGATATACATTGGATATCAAAGGTGAGATATGACAAAAGTCACGATTTCCAAGTGGGGCAACAGCATCGCCATACGCCTGCCGAAGGCGGTGACGGAGGAGCTGCGTCTCAGTGCAGGCGATGTCGTCAACCTCGACGTCAGCAATGGCAAGGCGACGATCGAAAAGCCGAAGCAGAGACAAGCGCCGAGCTTGGAGGAGATGGTTGCCGAGATAAAGCGGCTCGGTCCGGAGAATGAACCGGAGACCGTCGACTGGGGACCAGACGTCGGCTCGGAGCGCTTTTACGACTATGACTGAGCGGTTGCTGGAGGCTGGTGATATCGTCCTCGTCAATCTGGATCCCGCCCGCGGTACGCAGCAATCGGCAGTGCGCCCAGCTATCGTTATTTCGCGCGCCGTGATGCACGAGGTCTCCAAGCGGATCGTTGTTTGCCCCATTACGCGAAATCTGATGCCGTGGCCCACGAAAGTCTTGATACCTGCAGGTTTCAAGACCCGTGGCATGGTTCTGACTGATCACGTACGAACCTTAGATCACGAGATGCGGGTTTTGCGGCACATCGAGACTCTTCCATTGGAGTTTGCAACACTTGTCCGCAGCTATGTGGGCAGGCTACTCGGGCTCGAGGTCGCCATTCCGTAATCCTGTCACCATGACAATCAAGGCATGGAATCGCAAGTTTAGGTCAACTACGCTGACCTAAACTAGCAAGATCCGCGTTCATCAATGGCGGGTTCGGGAGGTCTCATGCCGCTGGATACATTTCTGGCACTCGTTCTGTTTGCCTTCACGACATCGATCACGCCGGGTCCGAACAACATGATGCTGTTTGCGTCAGGCGTAAATTTCGGCTTCCGGCGAACGATCCCGCATATGCTCGGCATCGGTGCGGGTTTCTTCTCGCTGTTGCTCGGCGTCGGGCTTGGGCTTGGCGCGCTGCTGCACACGGTGCCGATTGTCTATACCGTCTTGAAGTTCGCCGGTGGCGCCTATCTCGTCTGGATTGCCTGGAAGATCGCCACGTCGCGCTCGCTCAGCGAAGGCAACGGCGCAGTGAATCCGATGTCGTTCCTGTCGGCGGCGGCCTTCCAGTGGGTCAATCCCAAGGCATGGGTGATGGCGGTGACGGCGATGGCGACCTACACGATCCAGGACATCTATTTCGTCAGCGTGCTCATCGTCGGGCTGGCCTTTGCCGCCGTCAACGTGCCGAGCGTTTCCACCTGGGCCGGCTTCGGCTCGGCGCTGCGCGAGTGGCTGTCGGACCCCGTGCGGCTGAAATGGTTCAACATCACGATGGCAGTCCTGCTGGTCCTCAGCCTCTGGCCGATGCTAAAGTAGTGCGATCGAGGGCTTTGTCAGCATCAGCCAGAGAAGGGCGATAACGGCGAAAAAGGCGGGGATTCCGAAGGCGAACCAGACTCGGTAGAGGCGGAAATAGGCCGTCGGAAGCGAGGCTTGCGCTATGGCCGCGCTGCTTGCGAGATCGCGAAGGCGGATCTGGATCCACACAACCGGTAGCCAGAAAAGCCCAACGAAGACGTAGAGCAGCAGCGACAGGGCGATCCAGCCTTCGCTGAGCGGCCAGCCGATGAGCCACGCCAAGAGAAAGCCTGTCACCGGCTGGAGAATTGCCGCGGTCGCGGTGAAAATCGTGTCGGCGATGACGACGGTTCCGGCGACATGCGCAATCAGCTGCGGATCCCGCGTCCTGTGTGCCATCACCATAAAGAAAGCGATGCCGGCGCCGGTTCCAAACAGGACCGTCGCGCCGACCACGTGTGCGAGCAGGAGCAACTCTTGGAGCATCAGCGTTCGTCCAGAATGGCGAGGCAGGCGAGAGTCAGCAGGACCGATGGCAGCACCTTGACGAGCGGTCCCAACGGATCGAGCCAGAGCGAGGGTTCAAGAAGGCAGGCGCCCGAGAGGTATACGAGCGAGACGGCCAGCATGCCGACGAGGGCCTGACGGGAAAACGGCCTGACGAGAACAGTTGCGCCCAGCAGCATGTCGATGAGGCATGTCATGAGGGTCAGCGCGACGGCCGCGCCGGGTGGCATGAAGGGCAGGAAGTGATCGCTGGCGCGCTCAAGCCCAAAGAGCGGGATGATACCCGAGAGCAGCCAGAAGAGCGACAGGCCGCCGATCATCAAGGGTTTTAGGAAATAGAGCCGGGCGAACCACAGATCCTGGATGCCCGCGGGGCTGGAGAACACGGCTGCGGATGCCAATTGGGCGGTTGGCGACGGGCGGCTCGGGGCAACGGTGTGCACGCCTTCGGACATGACCGCAATCGCCGTGGAGCGCAGCGGCGATCGCCACCCAAGGCGGCCGGCGATATCGGCAAGCCATGTGATCGGCCTTGCCACACTGGCGGGGAGGGCAAGGACGGGCGCTGGCGGCAGACCAAGCCATCGCCGGTGCAGCAGAACCAGATCTCCAAGCGTCAACCTCTGGCCACTTGCCAGATCGACGTCGGTGCCGGAGGGCAGCCGCCCGCAGGCCGCGTCGCTGACGGCTGTCGCCACATCGTCGAGTGCGACGGTCTCGGCAGGGCTTTCGACATGGATCAGCGGCAGGCAGAACGGGAAGGAGGCGAGCGCCCGCAGCAACGCCGAGCCGCCATACGCATTGCGGCCGAGCACGAGGGCCGGACGCAGGATGACATGGGGCAGGCCGCTGGCGGCAAGGGCCTCGTCCGCCCTGCGCTTGGTGGCGAGAAACGGCAGGTTGCTCGCCGCACCGGCGGTGCGCGCCGATATCTGGACAATGCGTTGTTGCGACGTCTGTCTTGCCGCGTCGTAGAGGGCGAGCATCGCGTTTGTCTGGGTCGCGGCGAGATCGTCGGACAGGCCGTCCTGCAATGCGCCCGCGCAGTTGATGACCACGTCCTGGCCCTGGATGATTTCGATCCAGTCCGCCGCCGAAGTCATGCGCGAGAGGTCGGCCCCGATCCAGCGTATGCCCGGCTGCTGCAGCCGGGCACGGCTGGGGTTGCGTCCAAGGCCGGTGACCGCATGGCCATCGGCCAGCATGCGGGTCGCGATCGCTGAGCCGATGAAGCCTGTGGCGCCGAGAATCAGGATGTTCATGTTTCTGAGCTTAGCCGAAAAGTTGCATGCGCATAGAAGGGCTTGGCGAGGTACATTCCAGGGCTTAAAAGTGGGATCGTATCCGCGGAGGGGACTCTCTTGCACAACGATCACGACCACCATCACGACGACCACGACCACTACCACGACAACCGCTATTCCGACATGCAGGCGCGGGTGAAGGCGCTTGAAACCGTGTTGACGGAGAAGGGGTTGATCGATCCTTCGGCGATCGACGCCATTGTCGAAACCTACGAAACGAAGATCGGTCCGCGAAACGGTGCGCGCGTCGTCGCCAAAGCCTGGAGCGATCCGGAATTCGCAACGTGGCTGAAACGGGACGCTACGGGGGCGATTGCAGGTGTCGGCTATACCGGTAGGCAGGGCGAGCACATGCGCGCCGTCTTCAACACGGCCGACACCCACAATCTCGTCGTCTGCACCCTCTGCTCCTGTTATCCCTGGTCCGTTCTCGGGCTGCCGCCTGTCTGGTACAAGGCACCGGCCTATCGTTCGCGAGCGGTCATCGATCCGCGCGGCGTGCTTGCCGAGTTCGGTGTGTCCTTGCCGGAGGGCAAGAAAATCCGCGTCTGGGATTCGACGGCGGAGTTGCGGTATCTGGTTATTCCGGAGCGGCCGGCAGGGACCGATGGTTGGAGCGAGGAACGGCTTGCGGAACTGGTCAGCCGGGATGCGATGATCGGCACGGGCGTCGCGGCAGAGCCGGGAGCGTCGGCATGAACGGCCCGCACGATCTCGGCGGGCAGATGGGATTTGGACCGGTCGCGCCGGAGAAGGATGAGCCTTACTTCCATTCGGAATGGGAGAAACGAGCGCTCGGGCTTACCTTGTCGAGTGGTGCATTCGGCGCGTGGAACATCGATGAAAGCCGGCATGCGCGCGAGAGCATTCCGCCCGCTGCCTACCTTTCAGCGAGCTATTACGAAATATGGACACGGGCGCTCGAGGTGCTGCTTGAGCGACATGGTTTCGTCAGCGCTGGCGAGATCGATGCGGGGCAAAAGCAGACCGCCGGAGCCGCGCCCAAGCGCATCCTCAAGGCCGACATGGTGGCGGGCGTGCTGGCAAAGGGTAGTCCTTGCGACCGCCCGGTCGACGCGCTGGCGCGCTTTGGCGCCGGCGACGTGGTGCGGACGAAGAATTTCAACCCGGCGACCCACACACGGCTGCCGCGCTATGCGCGCGCCAAGGTCGGCGTCGTCGAGGCGCTGCAGGGTTCCTTCGTCTTCCCCGACGACAATGCGCATGGCAAGGGCGAGAACCCGCAATGGGTCTATACCGTCGTCTTTGAGGGCGGCGAGATATGGGGCGAGGGTGCTGACCCGTCGTTGACCGTGTCGATCGATACCTGGGAGAGTTATCTTGAGCCGGTGTGAGACCACATCGCCGCTGGCGCAGTCGCCACAATTGCCAAAGTCTGTCGAGGGCGATCCGGTATTTCCGGAGCCCTGGGCAGCCGAGGCCTTTGCCATGACCGTGCATCTGCACGAGCGAGGGTTATTCACCTGGGGCGAATGGGCTGAAATTCTCTCCGCCGAGCTGCACAAGCCTGACCGAGCTGAAGACGGCAGCGACTACTTCGATTGCTGGGTCGCGGCGCTTGGGGCAATACTCGTCAATCGCGGCGTTGCGGATGCGGACACGATCTTGGCTTTGCAGGAAAGCTGGCAGCGAGCGGCGGAAGCGACACCGCATGGCAAGCCGATCGACCTGGCGAACGATCCCCAGCGTTGATGGTCATGACGGGAACTGGCGGTAGCATTCCTCGGCGACCTTTCTCAGCATGTCGCGTGATATCTCGCCGGTGACGGCGTAGCCGAGTTCTCCGTCGATCCAGTAGAAGGTTTCAACCTTGTCGGCGGCGGCGAAGCGGAAGCTCGTTGTCCGATTGTCGGCGTTGCGGCCGACCAGTACCGTCAGGCGTTCGCCGCCCTGGTTCTCGTACATGAACATAGCACCCGGCTTGCCGTCGACCGGAAGGAGGCGGCCGCCTACCAGCTGGAAGCCGAGGTTCTGTAGATCGGGAACCTTGAGGTTCGCGATGGCCAGTCGCTTGCCGAGCCACGTGGCAAGGTGAGCCTCCTCGTTTGCGAAAACCTCGACCGGATGACGAACCTCGCCCGCGTAGACAAGGAAGGCGTTCTGCGCTTCCTTGGGAAACGTCCCGGACGCAGCCAACTGCAGCTCGGGTCTCGCGAAAAACTGGGGTCCATAGTGCCCGGCCAAAGCACCAAGGGCAAAAACGGCGGCGAGTGCTGCGGCAGCAACGGAGCGCCTTGGCCATGCGGAGGCGGCAGGCGACCGCCCGAAGAGGTTGCTATCCGTGTCCCTGCTCTTCTCGTGGCCGGCGAAAAGCGTCCGGATTTCGGCGTTCTGGGCCTGCCATTCGGCCACCCGCGCGGCATCGTCTGCGTGCTCGTTCAGCCACGCCTCGATTCTCGCCAGATCCGCCTCCGGCAGATGCCCGTCGGCATAGGCATGAAGGTCCGCTTCGGTCACGGTGGGGTCAATCTCGTTCATTTCGGTCTCCGAAGCGTAATGATGTTGTCGGCTTTCATGCGTTCTCCGATCAGCTGGCGCGCGCGCGACAAGCGCGACATGACGGTGCCGATCGGGATGTCGAGGGCAGTCGCGACCTCCTGGTAGGTATAGCCCTCGATGACAACAAGCATCAGAACGGCGCGATGGTCCTCGGACAGGCTGTTCAGCGCAGTCTCAAGCCGAGACCGTTCCAGCGGGTCGGTCGGCGCCTCGGGTGCGGCTAAGTCGACGGCGCCGTCGAGGTCGACGAGGCCGCCGCGGACGGCGCTGCGCCTTTGGTTGCGATAGAGGTTCGTCATGACGGTCAGCATCCAGCCGCGCAGGTTCAGGCCGCGCCATTGCGTGCGGCGGGCCAGTACCTTTTCCACGCAATCCTGAAGCAGGTCCTCGCCGTCGGCATCGGAGCGCGTCAGGCTCCGCGAATAACGTCTCAGGGAGGGGAGAAGGGCCAGGATCTGGCCCTCGAAGGTTTCGGGTGCGGGCGGCTTCATGCCTGCTGTCCCGTCTGCCGCCTACGGCTTTGCAACATCCCAGACATCCTTGAAGCCATCACCTGAAATATCGCCCATCTTCTTGTCCTTGACCCAGAAATACAGTGGCATGCCGTCCTTCGCCCACTGTTTCGTGCCATCCTTGCGGTCTACGACCGAGTATGCTCCCTCAGCCTTGGCATTGCCATCCGCCACCAGCGGCGGCCAGGCCTTGGCGCAATCGTCATAGCAATTGGATACGCCCGTCTTGTCTTTCTTGAAGGTGTAGAGGGACATGCCGTTTTCGCCCGCGAGCACCTTGCCCTTGGCGGATTCGACAGTCTTGACGGGCGGTGCTGCGAAGGCGGCTGTTGCTGCGACCGATGCGACGGCCATTGCGATCATGAACTTCACGGATTTCATCAGTTCTCTCCTCGGGTTGGGCGCACGCTTTTTGCGTTGGCTGACATGAGACACGGCAGGCGGCGGTTTTATTCCCGATGCAGCGGAAGATTTTTTTGCAGTTGCCTATCCCATGCGAATCCTGCCAAGTCGATCGACCATGCAATTTGCTCCGCAACAAGATGAAGCCCTGAAGGCCGTTTCAAAATGGCTGAAGGAGGGACGGACCCCGATTTTTCGCCTGTTCGGCTATGCCGGCACGGGCAAGACAACGCTTGCGCGGCATTTCGCGGAGCATGTCGATGGGGACGTGCTGTTTGCAGCCTTCACCGGCAAGGCGGCGCAGGTTCTGCGTTCGCGTGGTGCGAGCAATGCGAGGACGCTTCACTCGTTGATCTATCGCCCGCGCGGCGAGGAGGCAGTCGAGGACGAGGAGACGGGCAAGACGTCGATCGCGCCGATGTTCTCCATCAACCGGCAGAGCCCGGTGGCTAAAGCCGCGCTCATCGTCGTCGATGAATGCTCGATGGTGGACGAGGCGCTGGGCAAGGATCTGATGAGCTTCGGTACGCCGATTCTCGTCCTTGGCGATCCCGGCCAGTTGCCTCCCGTTTCGGGCGGCGGCTACTTTACCAATCAGGAGCCGGACTACCTGCTGACCGACATCCATCGCCAGGCGCGCGACAATCCCATCATCAAGCTTGCGATGCAGGTGCGCGAAGGCAACGAAATCATGCATGGCGACTATGGCACCGCGCGGGTGATCTCGAAGAGCGAGGTGAACCAATCGCTGGTGCTGGATGCCGACCAAGTGCTTGTCGGCACCAATCGCACGCGCCGGCGCTACAATCAGCGACTGCGGGAACTGAAGGGATTCACGACCGATTATCCGCAGACGGGCGACAAGCTCGTGTGCCTGCGCAACGATCCGGCCAAGGGGCTGCTCAACGGTTCGCTCTGGCAGGTGATGACGTCTTCGAAAGAGACGACCAAGCCGGGGATCAACCTGTTGATCCGTCCTGAGGACGACGACATGGACCGTGGTGCGGCCAAGATCAAGCTGCTCAAGCAAGCCTTCGAGGATGTCGAGGGTGAAATTCCATGGAACACGCGCAAGCGCTACGACGAATTCGATTTCGGCTATGCGCTGACCGTGCACAAGGCGCAGGGTTCGCAGTGGAATAACGTGGTGCTGTTCGATGAAAGCTGGGCGTTTCGCGATACCCGAGAGCGCTGGCTCTACACGGCAATCACGCGCGCTGCGGAAACGCTGACGATCGTTCGCTGAGCGGCCTGCAATACGGTGGCGGCAGTATAGGGGCTGGTCGATTCAGACCTGGACGACGCCGAGCAACACGGCCTTGGCGATCGCCTGAAAGCGGTTGTGGGCCCGGAGTTTGCCGATGATTGCTGTCTCGATGGACTTTGCTTCGTCCTCCTTCAGGCCAAGCGCACGTGCAAGACGGTGGGTCGACAGGCCCTCGGCCATCAGGACCAGACACCGCCGCTCCTGGTCGGTCAAGGCGTGTTCCGACAGGTTGTCGTTGAGCGGCATATCGTCCTTGTCATTGCCGTCTTCCAGGAGCTCGCTGACCTGCTGGAGCTGACGGTGGAGAGTGGACATCTCGGCGCAGAGCTCACGCTTGCGGGATGTCAATGCGGAGTGAAACACGGCATCGGCGTCTTCCTGCGACGTCGATTGGCAAAGATCATTCATCAGTTCCTGGATGACGGCCACTGCCATGCCCGCTTCGCGGCAGACGTTGATCACTGCCATTCGCATGACATCGGTCGGATGATACACGCGCATGAGCCCGATCCTGCTCGATGCGATCAGTCCTTTTTCCTCGTAAAAATGCAATGTCCTATGCGTTACCCCAAACGCGTTGGCCATGTCGGCGATCGGCACTTTTCCGTGTGGCAGATCCGGCGGCAACGCGGCTGACGGCAGGAATCTGTGTGCCGGCGGCGCCAGCGCGGAAACGCCTGCAGAAAGCGTGTGCTTGTATCTATCGGCCATGAACCCTCCTGTTGTGCACATCGTGCAGCTTGCGCAGTGCGGAGATGTGGGCGCGGTCGAACGGGGTTTCCTCTAGACGGTCCTTTGGTTTTTGTAGCAACGGCCGGTGCGCCGTGGCGATGCATTGTGGTTAGGTTATGCGTGGAGTAGCTGATTTGTTAGTGTTAAAAATAATCACTTTTAAATAATAGAGCAATGTCGCCGACAGATTGCCCTACTGGCGGTCTCTTTGGTTAGAAATAGCTGGAATTTTGCGATCTAATCGTTTCATCAGGTGAAACGGAACGGAATTTACTTTGTTCCGTTCTGCGTGCGAAAGTTGTGCCGATCATCAGAAATTCACATGCATTCATGCACGAATCTCGTTGGCCCTGATCGCGTGCTTGGCTTAAAAGCGTTGCAGCCTTCGTTTCAATGGAATCTCGCCATGCCGACCAAGCTTTCCGTAAATCTCAACGCCATCGCCATGCTACGCAATCGCCGTGATTTGCCCTGGCCGAGCGTCGAAGAACTGGGACGAATAGCGCTTAAGGCGGGGGCGAGCGGACTGACCGTTCACCCGAGGCCGGACCAGCGCCACATTCGCTTTTCCGATCTTCCAGTCATCCGCAATCTGATCGATGACGAGTTCCCGCATGCAGAGTTCAACATCGAGGGGTATCCGACGGACGAGTTTCTGGACATCTGCGCGAGCGCTGCTCCGGAGCAGGTCACGCTGGTGCCCGACGATCCGTCGCAGGCAACGTCGGACCACGGGTGGGATTTTCGCAAGAACCGGGATTTCCTGACTGGCGTTATTGCGCGTCTGAAGGCAACGGGCACCCGCGTCTCGCTGTTTGCCGATGGCGACGGCGATGCCGAAGCTTTGGCGATCGCTAAGGCGGTGGGCTCCGACCGGATCGAGCTTTACACAGGTCCCTATGGCGGCTGCTATGATGCGCCGGAGAAGGCAGCGCCTATTCTCGAAGCGCTGGGCAAGACGGCCGATGCTGCTCTGGCGCTCGGGCTTGGTGTCAATGCAGGCCATGATCTGACGGTCGCCAACCTGCCGCTGCTGGTGAAGCGCATCCCGAAGCTCGCGGAAGTCTCCATCGGACACGGGCTGACTGCGGACGCTCTGGAATACGGCATGGCCGAAACCGTTCGCCGGTTCTGCCGTGCTTGCGGACAGAAGATCTAGGCAATCTTCCATCGAGAAAGCCCGCCCCGCAGAGTGCAGGGCGAGCCTGTACGACATCAGACGGTGAGTGCCGCCCTGTGCGCCACGAAGAAGTCCTTGAGCTTTTCCTGCTGTTTGCCGGTGAGCTTCGTGAAGTCGCCGGTGACCAGGTCGAAATTGCCGGCGCGGATGTTGGCGTCGGCAGATACCAGCATATCGGCGACGAAGTCTGGCAGGCCGGCGCCGCGCAGGCCCTTGCCCAGCTGTTCATCGGTCACCTTCACGGCGGCGAGTGGCTTGCCGACAGCGTCCGCGACAACAGCGGCGATCTGATCCGCGGTCAGCGATTCACTTCCGGTCAGCGTGTATGTCGCACTGTCGCTCGTGCCCGACGCGAGGGCGGCGGCGATCGCCGAGGCGCAATCTTCGCGGGAGATATTGGCCACCTTGCCGTCGCCTGATGCCGTATACCAGCTGCCGGCCTGCAAATTGTGCGGCATGCCGTGGAGGTAATTGTCCATGTACCAGGCGTTGCGCAGGATCGTGTATGGCAGGCCGCTTGCCTTAACCGCGTTTTCGGTGCCGAGATGATCCGGCGCGAAGGTGACGAGCGACTTGTCGGGAGAGGGCATGGATGTGTAGGCGATGTGCTTGACGCCGGCCTTGACCGCGGCTTGGACGGCGGCCGTGTGCTGCTTGAGGCGCTGGCCGGCAACGGCGAGCGCGTCGGTGCTGATGATGAGCAGGCGATCGACGCCATCGAATGCGGCCGTGAGCGACGACGCGTCATCAAAGTCGGCTTTGCGGATTGTGACGCCCTTGGCGGCGAGGCCGGCGAGCTTGACGGGGTCGCGTGTGGCGGCGATGAGGTTGGCCGCCGGAACCTTGTAAGTTTCTAGCAGGTGATGAATGACGCGCTGGCCGAGCTGGCCTGCCGCGCCGGTGATGAGAATCGTGTCGCTCATGTCTTTACCTTTAGGTTCGATTGCGGGTCTCAAAAAGAGACTAGCACTAAAATAGGAATTGACGAGGCGCTGTAAAGGAGGCAGTTTTTAGGCTGTACGTTACCAAAAGGGAACCAACGCATGAGCGGCGCCGTCGTCAACCTGAAGAGCAAGGCTGCAGCCGCAATCCGGCGTGAGGTCGATCTCAGCAGTCTCGATTTCAACAATTGCCCTGTTCGGGACATGATGCAGCAGATCGGCGGCAAATGGTCGACGCTGATGCTCGAAGCGCTGTCGCAGCGGCCCTATCGCTTCGGTGAACTGAGGCGGATGATTCCGGATATCTCGCAGCGCATGCTGACGCAAACGCTGCGGGATCTGCAGCGTGACGGCTATGTCGAGCGCGAGGTGTTTCCGACAAAGCCGCCGAGTGTCGAATACCGGATGACAGAACTCGGGCGCTCGCTTTACACGACGCTGGCTCTGCTGCTGAACTGGGCGGAGGCGAACCATGGTGCTGTTCGCGCCGCCCGTGTTCGTTTCGATCAAACCTCGATCTGAGGATCAGCGGCGCCGACCTTCCGTCAGGAACAGCAGGAAAGCGAAGGCGGGGAAGCAGAGGCCGATCCAGGCCGTCATCGCCCAACCGCCCGTTGCAAAGGCCCAGCCGCCAATGGCGGAGCCGAATGCGCCGCCGGCAAAGAACGTCGCCATGTAGAGGCCGTTGAGGCGGCTGCGGTGTTCCGCGCTGATCGCGTAGATCGCGCGCTGGCCCACGACAAGATTGGTCGTCACGCCGAAATCGAGAAGAATTGCAGCGGCAGTCAGCAGCAGCAGGGCCGTTGTCGAGCCGTCCGCTGCAAAGTGGCCGACGAGGAATGCCGCCATTCCAAACAGCATTGCCAGCGCAGAAGCGATTTTCGTCAGGCCGCGGTCGGCCAGGCGCCCTGCGATCGGGGAAGCGATTGCGCCCGCTGCGCCCGCCAGCGCAAAGAGTGCGATGCCGTTCTGCGTCAGGCCGAATTCCGGTCCCGCAAGCAATAGCGGCGTCGTCGTCCAGAACAGGCTGAATGCGCCGAACATGCCGGCCTGATAAAGTGCCCGGCGCTGCAGCACGCGCGAATGCAGGGCGAGATGCGCCATCGACGCCAGCAGTTGGCCATAGCTCAATTTCGTGTGCGGGACACGAACCGGCAGGTTTGCGCGCAGGATGACGACCAGCAGGATCATGACCGCCGCAGTCACGAAGTAGACCATGTGCCAGGAGGTGGCTTCGGCCAGGAAGCTGGCGAAGGGACGCGCGAGCATGATGCCGCAGAGCAGACCGCTCATGACATTGCCGACGACGCGTCCGCGTGTGGCATCCGGTGCCATGTTCGCGGCAAAGGGAACGAGCACCTGCACCGCGACGGATGACAGGCCGATGCAGAGCGAGGCGATCAGGAACATCATCGGCGTCGACGACAGGGCCGCGCCGACAAGGGCGATGGCGGAGGTGGCGATCAACGTCAGCACGAGCTTGCGGTTTTCGAGCAGATCGCCGAGCGGGACGATCAGCAGCAGGCCAAGGCCATAGCCGATCTGGGTCAGTGTCACGATGAGGCCGGTGGCCGCCGGGCTGAATCCCAGTGATGCACTGATCGGCCCGGCAAGCGGCTGGCCGTAATAGAGATTGGCAGCCACAAGCCCGCAGGCAGCGGCGAAAAAGAAGGTCATCAGGGGCGAGATCGACGGGGCGGCGACGGTTTCTCGCGTTGCGGCAGACAGGCTCATGCTGGGCTCCGGTGGGGCGATCGGATGATCGTTGCGGTCTGCGGGAGCGGCCAGCCGCTTCCCGATGGATGAGGTCAGTCGAGAAGCTTCATGGCTGCCGCAGCGACGGCGGCCATCTCCTCCCCTGTGCGTCCGGTTTTTCCGACGATGCGCATGCCTTTTGTCAGGCAAAGCAGCGCCCGGGCGGTCGTCGCGATGTCGATGTTCTTGGAGATCGAGCCATCGCTTTGACCGAGGCGAAGAAGATCGAGAATGAGCTTCTCGTTGGCGTGGAACGCCGCTGCCACGCGGTCGGCGGCTTCCGCGTCGAGTATTGCCAGTTCATTGGCGCTGCCGACGACCAGACAGCCGCGCCTGCCGGATTCGCCGTGAGACGAAATGGCATAGGACGTCAGGACTGCCCGGATCTTTTCACGGCCTGTCGCGGCCTTTGCCATTCGTGCATCAAGCAGATTGCGACGGACCGAGCGGTAGCGATCGAAGGCCGCCAGGAAGATGCCCCGCTTGTCCTTGAAGGCCTTGTAGACGCTTCCGGATGCAAGCTCCATGGCGTCGGTCAGTTCGCTGATGGAGGCGGCGTGATAGCCGCGTTCGGAGAACACGCGCAGAGCCTTGTCGAGCGCCGCGTCCATATCGAACGCCCGTGGTCGTCCGCGGGTCTTTGACTTTTCATCTGCCGTCGCTGAGGTCATAACGACCTAATTAGGAAATGATCGTTTCCAAATCAAGTGAAACTTTTGCGATGCAGCAAGCTCACAAATCCAGAACCCAGGTCTGGCCGTTCTCCTGCGGGCCAAACATGCGGTGTTTCTCCTCGGAGACGAGGCGGAAGCCGGTCTTGACGTAGATGCTTCGGGCCGCATGCAGGATGTCGTTGGTCCAAAGCGATATCTGGCGATACCTCTTGGCCTTGGCAAAGAGGATGCACTCATCCACCAGCGTCCTGCCCAGCCCAAGCCCGCGTGCTGCCTTGTCGACGTAGAGAAGCCGCAGCTTGGCAACGCCGTCGCCGCCATTGGCGATCACGATCGAGCCGACGTTTATGCCGCCGCGCTCGGCGATCCAGCAGTATTCCAACTCAGGATCGAAATTGTTGAGGAATTTGCCCGCGACCTCTGCAACAAGGCCTTCGAAGCGCATATTCCAGCCATACTCCTCGGTGTAAGCCTTTGCCTGGCTTTGTATGATCCAGCCGAAGTCACCGGGGCGATGGGCGCGGATGGTGGCGAGAGCCGGCGCCGCCTTCGGAGCCAGCAGTGTGCGGATCGTCGTCATGGCGGCGACGATACTCTGGGGCTCGCCAGGCGCGAGGCCGTCAAATCGTTCGGCAATCTGGGCGCTGGAGCGCCTGCCAAGTTCCTGAAACTGCGTGCGTCCCTTGTCTGTGACAGAAATGATCTGGCTGCGCAGGTCGGCGGGATCGGGCTTCGTCTCGATCAGAATCTCAGCGCGGAAGCGCTTGAGGATGCGGCTGAGATAGGCAGGGTCGAGCTGAAGATCGCGCGCAAGCGTTACCGCGCTGATGCCGTCGTGCGAGCCGATCTCGAACAGAACGCGCGCGTCGGTCAGCGTGTAGGGCGTATCGAGATAGGCCTTGTTCAAGACGCCGAGGAAATTGGTGTAGAAGCGATTGAAATCGCGAGCGGCCTCGACGAGCGCGGAATCGGACATGGACAAAATCTCCTTGTGGGAGATTTTGTCCTGTAAATAGTTGACTGAGTCAACTAAATTCTTCTGGCTATGCCGCGACGGTTTCCGCCATCGCTCCCTGAGCGAGCGCGAAATCGACTGCGGCCTTTGCGTGAATCTCGGTCGTGTCGAAGCCAGGCAGGGGGAGGCGGTTCGGATCAAGGATCAGGCAGATTTCCGTGCAGCCGAGAATGATGCTGTCGGCACCCTTTGCCCGTTCGCGCTCGATTATCTCCAGCAGCTTCCGGCGCGAGCTGTCGACAACCTTGCCGGCGCAGAGCTCGTTGAAGATGATGTCGTGGACGGTCGTGCGGTCTGCTGCGTCTGGCACCATGATATCGACGCCGAGGCCCTTCATGCGTTCGGCATAAAAGCCGTGCTCCATGGTGTAGCGCGTCGCGAGAAGCAGCGGACGCTTGCGGCCGGCGGCCATCAGCGAGGTTGCCGTTTCGTCGATGATATGGATGAGCGGCACGGAGATCCGCGCTGCGACCTGATCGGCAATCAGGTGCATCGTGTTGGTGCAGATGAGAACGCTGCGTGCGCCAGCTATCTGCAGACGCAGCGCGACGTCGCCGAGGCGCGCGGCCGCACCATCCCAATTGCCGGCCTTCTGCAAGGCGACGATTTCTTCGAAGTTGACGGAATGCATCACCAGTTCGGCAGAGGCGAGGCCGCCGAGGCGTTCGCGCACCATCTCGTTGATCAAGCGATAGTAGACCGCGGAGCTCTCGAAGCTCATACCGCCGATCAAGCCGATTGTCCGCATTTCCCTATTCCTCCCGTAGTGGTGATCTTGTTTGGCAATGATGCATGGAATTTGACGCAAACGGTTCGCGTTGTTTGTCGCTATTGCCGGGACGGCGGTAGATATTCGCGTCGTTTTGGAATATTGTGCAAAAAACAAGCGTGCTCGACAGGAGATGCGATGCTGGATGAACGCGACAGACGAATCCTGGAGTTTCTGCAGGCGGATGCCGGCATTTCGGTGACGGATCTCGCCGCACACGTGGCACTTTCCGTTTCCGCCTGCTCTCGCCGCATTCAGCGGCTTGAGGAGAGCGGTCACATCGCGCGGCGGATCGTCGTTCTCGACCGCGAGAAAATGGGCGTTCCGACGACCGTCTTCGCTTTGATCAAGACCGCGCATCATTCGGACGAGTGGATCGACAAGTTCCGCAGGGTCATTGCCGATATTCCCGAGATCGTGGAGGCCCATCGCCTGACGGGCAATCAGGACTACGTGCTCAAGATCGTGCTGCCCCGTGTCGAGCATTATGACGTCATCTACAAGCAGATCGTCCGCAAGATCGAGCTCTTCGACGTTTCGGCGTCGATCTCCATGGAACTGCTGAAAGGCGGCAGCTCGATCCCGGTCGGTTACGCTGTCTGAGGCCGCGCGGCAGATCGCCTTCGGCAGAGACCGGCGCGATCGATGCGCAAGCGGCCAGTGCAGGCGAGCTATGCCCAAACGACTGTTGAAAGCGGTGCTCCATCAATGACATGGTCGCGGCGAATGCCATAGAGCGAAAGGGCAGATCATGAGCGACCATCACGTCGTCGTCGTTGGCGGCGGCTTCGGCGGCCTTCAATTGGTGAATGATCTAAAAGGCGCAGGTGTAGGCATCACGCTGGTCGATCGGCGCAATCATCATCTCTTCCAGCCGTTGCTCTACCAGGTCGCGACGACCATTCTTTCGACGTCGGAGATCGCCTGGCCCATCCGCCGTCTTTATAGCGATCGACCGGATGTCACGACGCTACTCGGCGAGGTTTCCAGCGTCGACACTGCCGCACGAGAGGTCACGTTGCGCGACGGAACGATCTTGCCGTACGATACGCTTGTTCTCGCCACCGGTGCGACGCATGCCTATTTCGGGCGTGACGAGTGGGAGCCTGTTGCACCCGGACTGAAGACCCTTGAAGATGCGACGACGATCCGCAGGCGCCTGCTGCTTGCTTTCGAGCGTGCGGAGACCGCGACCGATCCGGCTATGCGCGATGCCCTCTTGACCTTCACCATCGTCGGCGCAGGTCCGACCGGCGTCGAGCTCGCGGGCATCATCGCCGACCTGGCGCACAAGACGCTGCCGCGGGAGTTCCGCAACATCGATACCCGCAAGACGAAGGTGGTCCTGGTAGAGGCCGGCCCACGCGTGCTTGCGAGTTTCGCTCCGGAGCTCTCGGCCTATGCGCAGAAGGTACTCGAGGATCTGGGCGTCGAGGTCCGTCTCGGGCAGCCGGTGACGAATTGCTCGGCCGAGGGCGTGCAGATCGGCGAGCAGTTCATTGCGAGCCGGACGATCGTCTGGGCGGCCGGCGTACAGGCGTCGCCGGCGGCGAAGTGGCTGGCAGTCGGTGCCGACCGGGCAGGGCGCGTCGTTGTCGGAAAAGATCTGACGGCACCCGGGTTGCCCGAGGTTTTCGTCATCGGCGATACGGCGTCTGTCCTGCAGGACAACGGAACGCCGGTGCCCGGCATCGCACCGGCGGCGAAGCAGCAGGGCTCCTATGCGGCCAAGGTCATCCGGGCGCGGGTTGAGGGCAAGGCCGCACCGGCGCCGTTCCGCTATCGGCATCAAGGCAGTCTGGCCACGATCGGCCAGAGTGCGGCGATCGTCGACTTCGGCAGGATCAAGCTGAAGGGGGGAATTGCCTGGTGGATATGGGGCATCGCCCACATCTACTTCCTCATTGGCACACGCTCGCGCTTTGCCGTCGCCTGGAGCTGGCTGTGGATCTACCTCAGCGGCCAGCATAGCGCTCGGCTGATCACGCAGAAGGAAACCATGCGGGACGAGAGTTAGGCGGCTCCGGAGAGCCGCCATATGTCTTACGCCAGYGAGGCGATGTCGATGACGAAGCGGTAGCGCACGTCGCTCTTCAGCACGCGCTCGTAGGCCTCGTTGACCTGCTGGATGTTGATCTTCTCGATCTCCGACACGATGTTGTGCTTGCCGCAGAAGTCGAGCATTTCCTGCGTTTCCTTGATCGAGCCGATCATCGAGCCGGACAGGCTCTTGCGACCCGGGATCAGCGAGAAGGCGTGGACCGGGATGGCATGTTCCGGCGCGCCGACGATGACCATCGAGCCGTTGACCTTGAGAAGGCCGAGGTAGGCGTTCCAGTCGATCGCAACGCCGGCGGTGCAGATGATCAGGTCGAAGGTGCCCGCAAGTTTTTCGAAGGTCGATGCGTCGCTTGTTGCGTAGTATTCCTTGGCGCCGAGCTTCAGACCGTCTTCCTTCTTCGAAAGAGTCTGCGAGAGGACGGTGATCTCTGCGCCCATGGCCGCACCAAGCTTCACGCCCATATGGCCAAGTCCGCCCATGCCGACGATGGCGACCTTCTTGCCGGGGCCGGCATTCCAGTGGCGCAGCGGAGAATATAGCGTGATGCCGGCGCACAGCAGCGGCGCTGACGCGTCGAGCGGCAGGTTCTCCGGGATCGACAGGACATAGCCTTCCTTGACGACGATCGAGTCGGAGTAGCCGCCCTGGGTCGCCGTCTTGCCATCGGCTTCGACGCTATTATAGGTCTGCACCAGACCCGGCATGTAGTGCTCGTTGTCGAGGTCGCGGTTAGCGCAACCGACGCAGGAATCGACGAAGCAGCCGACGCCGACGCGGTCGCCGACCTTGAACTTCGTGACGGCCGAGCCGACGGCGGAAACGATGCCGGCGATCTCGTGGCCGGGAACGATCGGGTAGACCGCATTCTTCCATTCGTTGCGAACGGTATGGATGTCGGAATGGCATATGCCAGCAAACTTGATGTCGATGACGACATCGTCCGGATTGGGCTCGCGACGCTCGAACGTGAACGGCGTCAGCGGCTTCGAGGCATCAGTGGCGGCATAGCCTTTTGCGATAGCCATTGGAAAACTCCATATATCTGGGTGGGGTGGTTCGGATGCTGAGACTTATGGGCCAAACGCGGCCAGATGCGTTAGAGTGATCCTCCTAGCTTTTTGCACAATCCTGCAAATGTCAGCCTGCTGCCTGCTTGCAGGCGCGCAAATTTACCTTAGATAAAAGCGTCTCCGATTGCTTCAAAACACGGATTTTCTCGCATGACTTTGCCTTTCGGTTCCTATGGGGAAATAGCCTCCATTGCTGCGCGGTTTGCCCCTGGTGACGGCGAGTTTGCGACGGCCGTCGACAATCTCTTCGTGAGCCGCCGGACGCGGCCGACGGAGCCGCTGCATACAGCCTACCGTCCGTGTTTTGCGCTGGTGCTGCAGGGCGCAAAGAGCCTGCGTCTTGGCACGGAAACGCTGAGCTACGGGACGGGCGACTATCTGCTGACTTCCCTTGACCTGCCGGTGGCGTCAAGGGTCACGGAAGCGAGCGAGCAATTACCGCATCTCTGCCTTGCGCTCGCGATCGATGCGGAAAAGCTGTCGGCATTGCTCAGGCGCGTCGAGGTTCCGCGGCAGGCGACCGACAAGACGGGGCTTCGCGGCATGGCCGTCAATATCGCGCCGCCCGAGCTGCTTGACGCTGCCGTCAGGCTGCTGCGGCTGCTTGATCGTCCCGACGACATTGCCGCGATGGCGCCGCTGATCGAGGAGGAAATTCTCTATCGCATCCTGACAGGTCCCGACGGCCCGCGACTTCTCAACATCGCGATGGCGGAAAGCCAGGGAAACAAGATCGCCCGTGCCGTCGGCTGGCTGCGCGAGAATTTCTCGCGGCCGCTTCGCATCGAGGAACTCGCCGAACGCGTCAACATGAGCGTCTCGTCCTTCCACCATCACTTCAAATCGGTGACCGCGATGACGCCCGTGCAATACCAGAAGCAGCTTCGGCTGCACGAGGCGCGGCGCCTGATGTTTGTAGAGCGACTTGATGTCGGGACTGCGGGATTTCGCGTGGGCTACCAGAGCCCATCGCAATTCAGTCGCGAATACGGCCGTCTCTACGGCCTGTCGCCGCTGCGTGACCTTGATACGCTGCGGGAATCCATCGCTGCGGAGTAGCGCGGTCGGCCGCGTGAGCCGCATCGTATGGCAAGAGATCGATTGCCGTGATCGGCCGGATTGCCATGCGTTCGCCGTCGATCTCGACGGCGGTCCATTGCGATAAATTTCTTCAGGTCGTGCTTGACGGGACAGGGACTTTGCAGCATAAAGCGCACGAACCGTACCGTACGGTACTTATTGGGAGCTTGCGTCGTGTCCGTCGAAAACTTGGAGCCCAGCGAATTTTCGCCGCGCCAGAACGCCGTTCTGGAGCAGGCGCTGCGGCTGCTCGTCGACGGCGGCGAAAAGGCGCTGACGACATCGGGTGTTGCGCGCGCTGCAAACTGCTCCAAGGAAAGCCTCTACAAATGGTTCGGCGACCGCGACGGGCTGCTGTCGGCGATGATCGCCTATCAGGCGAGCAAGGTCAGGACCTTCGAGCGCAATGGTGAGCGGCTGACGACGACCAGCCTGCATGACCATCTCGTCATTTTCTCGCGCGATCTGCTCGATGTTCTGGCGGGCGACGTTTCGCTGGCGCTGAACAGGCTCGCCATCGGCCAGTCGCCGCGCGATGGCTCCAAGCTCGGCAAGCTTCTACTTGAGCGCGGACGACGCCAGATCGACCGTCGTGCGATGGGTTTGATCGATTCCGGCAAGCGCGCCGGACTACTGCGTTTTTCCGACGCCGACGAGGCGTATCATACGCTCTATGGCCTGATCGTTTCCGATCTGCACGTGCGTATGCTCCTTGGCGATTCCGGCGTCAAGGATACCGCTCGTCAGGCGGAGAGGGCGGTGACCTCGTTTCTCCGGCTCTACGGCACCGAAAAAGCATTGGCAGACATGCCCGCTATCGGCTGATTTCGCTTTTTACTGACAGTCAACAAGACAAGCAAAGGGAAGGACAATTCAAATGCGCGTCTATTACGATCGTGATGCTGACCTCAACCTCATCAAGTCCAAGAACGTCGTCATCGTCGGCTACGGCTCCCAGGGCCGTGCGCACGCGCTGAACCTCAAGGACAGCGGCCATGCGAACGTTGTCATCGCTCTCAAGGCCGGCTCGCCGACCATCAAGAAGGCAGAGGCCGACGGCTTCAAGGTCATGACGGTTGCCGACGCTGCCAAGTGGGGCGACCTCCTGATGATGGCGACGCCTGACGAACTTCAGGCAGACATCTACAAGGCAGATATCGCCGGCAACATCCGCGACGGCGCTGCGATCGCTTTCGCACACGGCCTCAACGTTCACTTCGGCCTCATCGAGCCGAAGGCTTCGCTCGACGTCGTCATGATTGCGCCGAAGGGTCCGGGCCACACGGTCCGCGGCGAATACCAGAAGGGCGGCGGCGTTCCCTGCCTCGTTGCCGTTCACCAGAACGCATCGGGCAACGCGCTTGAACTTGCTCTCTCCTACGCTTGTGGCGTTGGTGGCGGCCGTTCGGGCATCATCGAAACCAACTTCCGCGAAGAGTGCGAAACCGATCTCTTCGGCGAACAGGTCGTTCTCTGCGGCGGTCTCGTCGAGCTGATCCGCGCCGGCTTCGAGACGCTGGTTGAAGCGGGCTACGCGCCTGAAATGGCCTACTTCGAGTGCCTGCACGAAGTGAAGCTCATCGTCGACCTGATCTATGAAGGCGGTATCGCCAACATGAACTACTCGATCTCGAACACGGCTGAATGGGGCGAATACGTCTCCGGCCCACGCATCATCACCGCTGAAACCAAGGCTGAAATGAAGCGCGTCCTCAAGGACATCCAGACCGGCAAGTTCACCTCCGATTGGATGCAGGAATACAAGGCCGGCGGATCGCGCTTCAAGGGCATCCGCCGCATGAACGACAGCCACCAGATCGAAGAAGTCGGCGCCAAGCTGCGCGGCATGATGCCCTGGATCGGCAAGAACAAGCTGGTCGACAAGTCAGTCAACTGAACTTTTCTGCTTTGGCAGGAATGGAGGCCGGGGCGAAAGCTCCGGCCTTTTACTTTTGAGCCCGCAATGCGAGCCAGCACGTCGGCTTGCCGTCGTAGCCGCTGCCGTCACTCGCGCTGACGATGACGTCGCGCCAACCGCCGCGGTTCAGCATGCCGGAGAGCAAGTCGGCGGATGGGTAATTGTAGTAGCGCCCAAAGCCATCGTACCCCTCGATGTGACCGGCCTTGAAGGTGGCGTGTAAGGCGCCCCCCTGCCTCAGGGCTCTTCTGATGCGCTCGATGACGTCAGGCAAGGTTGCGCGCGGTACATGTAGCAGGCTTGCTTCGGCCCACACGCCGTCGAAAGCGTCTTCCGCGTCGAGTTCTTCGAACGCCATGATCTTTACAGGGCGTCCAAGAAGCGCCTCCGCCTGAGTTGCAAGTTCCGCGGAACCATCCGTCGGCGTGACGTCGAAACCCCTGGACAGCATGTAGGCGCTGTCCTGACCACCGCCGCAGCCGAGTTCGAGCACGGCCGCGCCTGGAGGCAGCATCGACAGGAAAGCGTCGAGGCGGCTGACCGGCAAGGTGCGTTCCCGCGTGGCATAGGTTGCCGCGTTATCTCTATAGAAGGAAGACGTCGTCTCTTCTGGCATAGCTGTTCTATTTCGTCGGTCATGGCTGTTGCCACGATACGACGTTGTCGTCGTTGACGCACGAGGCAAGGATGCTCGTCTATCGCAACGCGGTGCAAGATGACTTTATATGGAGCGCCGCCCGCTGAATGCGTGATAGAGCCAGAGGACAACGACAGCGCCGATGACCGCGACGACGAGGCTATAGATATTGAAGCCCGTTACGCCGGCAGCCCCGAAAAACGTGAAGATGACGCCGCCGACTATCGCTCCGACGATGCCGAGAGCGATGTCCATGAGCATTCCGGAACCGCTCTTGTTGACGATCTTGCTGCCAATAAAGCCGGCGATGAGGCCAAGAATAATCCACCCGATAACAGACATCTCTCATTCCCCTCCTTGATTGGTCGAATATTCCGACCATCTCCACATTTAAGCTAAATGGATGGATCAGAAATTCAAGGCTCAGCCGGAGCCTATGCTGTTGTTTCACTCCTCTTGCCAAGAAAACCGAAAAGGAGAATAGCGTGGGTATCTTTGACGACGCCGTCCCCGGCGGCAGCATATCAAAACCGATCATGATCGCGCTCGGCGCCTTGCTTGTCGGCAAGCTTCTGGGCGGTGGCAAAGCCCAGGAAGATCCGGCTGCGCAACAGGCAAATCCGCAGGCCGGCGACAGCGGTCTGCCTGGCGGTCTTGGGGGTCTGGCGGGAGGACTTGGCGGGCTTGGGGGCTTGGCGGGAGGGCTTGGCGGCCTGCTCGGCAAGCTGGCAGAGGCAGGTCAAGGCGACACTGTCGATTCCTGGGTCAAGCCCGGCCAGAACAAGCCCATCGCGCCCGGCAACCTGGAAAGCGCACTCGGCTCGCAGACCATCAGCGACCTGGCTCGTCAGGCAGGGATCAGCGAGCAGGAACTGCTAAACCAGCTTTCGACCGTTCTGCCTGGCGTGGTGGACAAACTGACGCCGCAGGGACAGCTTCCGAGCCGGGATCAGATTGCTGCCTTGTTTCGGTCCTGACGCGGTCTTCGACCTATTGTCATCGATCGAGGAGAGTGCCCTGCCTCCGTTCGGCGGCAGGGTTTTTCTCGCTATTTTTTCCGGTCGCAGTCCTCTGTTTTTTGGATTAAAAGGCCTGAGAATTGTCACGGTAGCAAACAAATAGGTCAGTAATGTTGACTTATCATTTGTTGCGTGGTTCTGTCGCCTGAAGACAAAAAATTACGAGGAAGCCCCATGTTGAATTGGGATAATATCTTTGCAACCCGCTCGTTGCGCATGCGCGCTTCCGAGATTCGCGAGCTTCTCAAGCTTCTCGACCGCCCCGACATTATTTCGTTCGCGGGCGGCATTCCGGATCCGGCGCTGTTTCCGGACAGGGAGTTCAAGCAGGCCTACGCGGATATCTTCGACAGTGCTGCCGTCAACTCGGCGCTGCAGTATTCGGTGAGCGAGGGTTACAAGCCGTTGCGGGAGTGGCTGATCACGCAGCTCGGCGCGCTCGGCATCCCCTGCGAACTCGACAACGTCTTCATCGTCTCGGGGTCGCAACAGGGTCTCGACTATCTCGGCAAGCTTTTCCTGTCGCCGAACGATACGGCCTTGGTGACGTGGCCGACCTATCTCGGTGCGCTGCAGGCTTTCAATGCCTATGAGCCGGCCTACGACCAACTGACCCCGAACGGCAATCGGACGCCCGATTCCTACCGTGCGCAGGCAACTGCAGCCGGCGGCAAGGTGAAGTTCGCCTACCTGTCCGCTGATTTCTCCAATCCGACGGGCGAAACCGTCGATCTCGCCGGGCGCGAAAAGCTGATCGATCTCGCCAACGAGATGGATATCGCGATCATCGAAGACGCGGCATACCAGTCGCTGCGCTATGACGGCGAGCCGGTCCCGCCGATCCTGGCGTTGGAGATCGCCCAGAAGGGCCATATCGACGATACCCGCACGATCTATTGCGGAAGCTTCTCGAAGACGCTGGCGCCAGGCCTACGCGTCGGCTTCGTCGTCGCCAACGCACCCGTTATTCGCAAACTCGTGCTGATGAAGCAGGCTGCCGATCTGCATTCCTCGACCATCAACCAGATGGCGATCGCCGAGGTGGCACGGAAAGGCTTCGACGCGCAGGTTGGGAAGATCAAGGCTGCCTACAGCAAGCGCCGTGACTGCATGCTGGCGGCGCTCGATAAATACATGCCGGAAGGCATAAGCTGGACCAAGCCGGAAGGCGGCATGTTCATCTGGGTGACGCTTCCCAAGGGCATGGACGGCGCAAGGCTCCTGGCGAAATCGATAGAGACCGCGAAGGTGGCCTTCGTCCCCGGTCGCGCGTTCTTCGCAGACGGTTCGGGTGAGAATACTTTCCGCATCAGCTTCTCGTCCAGCAATGAAGCCAAGATCGAAGAAGGCATCGCCCGTCTCGGCGCATTGATCGCAGGCGAAATCGGCGGCAAGTAGGCCGCCGATTTCGCAGCACTAGGAGCAATTCCAGCAAAAGTGCATAGCGGTTTTGCGTTCGCAATTGCGTGAAAACAAAAGCTTAGAGCGTTTTCGCGATTCGGGGAAAAGCGGAAATGCTCTATTGTGCCAAGTGGGGGCCGAGCAATTCGAGGTCGGCCTCACCAAGCCTGTCGGCTGCCGTATTGCGCTGGTGCCAGTAGGGATAGAGCAGCGGCGGCAGGCTGATGTCGTCCAGCCGCTTGCGTTCCTCCTGCGATAGCTTGATGTCGCCGGCGGCAAGGTTGTCCCTGAACTGGGCCTCGTTGCGCCCGCCGATGATCACCGACGTCACGGCCCTGCGACCGAGCAGCCAGGCGAGTGCGACCTGGGCTGCCGAAACATTGCGTTCCTCGGCGATCGATAACAGCGTCTCAACGATGTTCCAGAGGCGGTTCTCGTCGCGGATCGGGGGTTCCGTCCAGCCGGCGAACTGGCGCGTGCCTTCGGGGGCTGCCTGGTTGCGGCGGTGCTTGCCGGAAAGCAGGCCGCCGGCGAGCGGGCTCCAGACGAGCACGCCCAGCCCCTGGTCGATGCTGATCGGCAGCAGCTCGTATTCGGCGTCGCGTGCTTCGAGCGTATAGTGAATCTGCTGACTGATGAAGCGTTCGCGCTTCTCCCTTTCGCTGACGCCAAGTGCCTTCATGATATGCCAGCCGGAAAAGTTCGAGCATCCGATGTAGCGCACCTTGCCCTGACGGACGAGGGTGTCGAGGGCCTCCAGGGTCTCTTCGAGTGGCGTCTGGCCATCCCATTCATGCAGCTGAAAAAGGTCGATAACGTCTGTCTTTAGCCGCTTCAAGCTGGCTTCGCAGGCGCTAACCAGATGATACCGCGACGATCCGGCGTCGTTCGGACCGCTGCCTATGGGAAAACGGGCTTTGGTTGCAATGAGGACGCCGTTCTTGCGCGGCCCTCCGATGATCTCGCCAAGGATCTCCTCCGAAACGCCTTGCGAATAGACATCCGCCGTGTCCAGCAGATTGACGCCTGCGTCAACGCACATGTCGACCAGCCTTCGTGCTTCGGCGACATCCAGATCGCCTACGGTCTTGGCCCAGCCCTTTCCGCCAAAGGTCATCGTACCCATGGTCAGCGTCGAAATCTTAAGGCCGGAACGGCCGAGCAAGCGGTATTCCATGTACCTTCCTCCATTTCCAAAATGAAAGCGTGAAACGCGCGCTAGAAGATAGGCGCGCCACCGTTCGGTCAAGGGTGTCCGATCTATTCCGCCGCAGCCGAAGCCGACTGTCACGATCATGTTGTCAGCCGTGGCTAAGGAACGCTCTTCCGTCACCCGAGGGCAATATCATGAAGACCATCGTTTCCGCTGCCGCACTTCTCGCCGCAAGCCTCTTTGCCGTTCCGGCTTCGGCCGCCAGCCTCGTGCTCTACACCAGCCAGCCGAACGAGGACGCACAGGCGACCGTCGATGGCTTCATGGCCGCGAACCCCGATATCAAGGTCGACTGGGTCCGCGACGGTACGCCGAAGATCATGGCGAAGCTGCAGGCCGAGATCGAAGCCGGCAATCCGGTTGCCGACGTGCTGCTGATCGCCGATACGGTGACGCTCGAGCGCCTGAAAGATGCCGGCAAGCTGCTCGCCTACAAGTCTCCGGAAGCCGCGAACTACGACGCTGCGCTTTATGACGTTGATGGCTACTACTACTCCACGAAGCTCATTACCACCGGCATCATCTACAACACGGCAGCTTCACTGAAGCCGACGAGCTGGAAGGACCTGACGAAGCCGGAAGCGAAGGGCCTCGTCACCATGCCGAGCCCGCTTACCTCCGGCGCCGCTCTCATCCATGCGCAGACACTTGCTGGCGTCGACGGCCTCGGTTGGGACTTCTACAAGGACCTCGCTGCCAACGGCGCGACGGCTGCCGGCGGCAACGGCGCGATCTTGAAGGCTGTCGCGTCCGGCGAGAAGGCCTACGGCATGATCGTCGACTACATGCCTATCCGCGAAAAGGCGAAAGGGGCGCCAGTCGAGTTCGTCTTCCCGGCCGAAGGCGTTTCTGCCGTGACCGAGCCGGTCGGCATCCTTTCGAGCACGAAGGATGCGGATGCGGCGAAGAAGTTCGTGGATTACGTGTTGTCGGAAAAGGGCCAGGAAGGCTTCCTGAAGCTCGGCTACATCCCGGCACGCAACGGCATGACGGTGCCGGCTGGTTTCCCCGCGCGCGAGACGATCAAGGTGCTGCCGATCAAGGCTGCCGAAGCATTGAAGAGCACCGATCAGGACCTCAAGACCTTCTCCGGCATCTACAGCTCGAACTGATTGCCGCAAACGAGATGTACGGATATGACCGTCCCGGAAGCAGCCAGCCCGGCTGGCTGTTTCCATTTGTCGTCATCGTCGTCCTGATCCTCAGCGTGCTTCCGCTCGCGCGGCTGGCGGCGACCGGCATTGCAGCACTTGCCAGAGGCGGTGCAATCGCCGTGCTGACGGATCCGGCACTCTGGTCGGCGACGTACTACACGGTTGTCACCGCCGTTCTCGGCACCATCATATCACTCGTCATCGGCTGCGCCTTCGCCTTCGTTCTGACCCTCACGAACATAGGCGGAAAGGGCGTGCTCAGCTTCCTCTTCGTGTTGCCGATGATGATTCCGCCGCAAGTCACCGCTCTTGCCTGGGTGCAGATGTCGGGGCCATCGAGCCCTCTGCTGAAGGCTCTGCATATCGCTGCGCCGCTCGGCTCGCCGCAACCGCTTTACTCGGTCGGTGGAATTGCGCTGCTTTATGGCGTCCAGCACGCGCCGCTCGTCTATCTGGCGTTGCGCGCAGGCTTGATGGCTCTGCCGCGCGACGGGGTCGAGGCGGCGCGCCTTGCGGGCGCTTCGAGCCTGCGTGTCTTTCGCGACATCATCATGCCGCTGTCGCTGCCCGGGATCATAGCGGGCGCGGCGATCTCCTTCGTTTCTTGCACCGGAAATTTCGGTATTCCTGCCATTCTCGGCATTCCGGCGTCGATCTACACCCTGCCGACGCTGATCTTTACGAAGTTTTCGGCCTTCACAAGCCGGACTTTTGGCGAGGTGGCGCTGCTATCGGCGATCATTGCGATGATCTCCGTCGCAGGGCTTGCCGTTCAGGATCGGGCGCTGCGCGGCCGCGACCATCGTACGCTTGGCCTATCCGGCGCGACGGCGACCTTCGAGCTCGGCCTTTGGAGGTTTCTCGCTGCGCCGCTTCTCTGGTTGACGGTGTTCTTGATGTTTGCGGCACCTTTCTTCGCACTGCTTGCCGGCGCCCTGGTGCCCGCCTACGGCGTGCCGCTGACGTTCAAGACGATGTCGTTCAATGCCTTTTATGAAATCCTCTTCCGACAGTCGGTGACGCGGACGGCGTTTGCCAATTCGATCTCGCTTGCCGCAGGCACGGCCATTTGTCTCCTGGTGGTGACCGTGCTGACAGCCTACGCCCTGAGCCGACGGAGGGATGCGCTGAGCCGCGTCGTTTCCAGCGCGATCGAGATACCGTATTCGCTGCCCGGCATCGTCGTCGCGGTGTCGTTCATCCTTGTTTTTGCAGCGCCGATACCCGTCTTCCATGTGACGCTCTACGGCACGATCTGGATCATCCTCGTTGCCTACCTGTCGAGCTTCTTCGCCGTCAGCCTGAAGCCGGTCGTCAGCGCCTTCCATCAGCTCGATCCGGCGCTTGAGGAGGCGGCGCGGCTGTCCGGCGCCGGCTTTTTCCGCCGCTTGAAGGACGTTATCGTGCCGCTGATCGCGCCGGCGGCCGGTGCGTCGGTCATCCTCGTCTTCCTGATCGCCTGCAACGAACTCACCATCTCGGCGCTTCTCTGGTCGGCGGGGACGCAGACGCTCGGTGTCGCGATCTACAACCTCGATGACAGCGGCAGCTCCGATCTGGCATCCGCCCTCTCGGTGCTCGTCGTCCTCATGGTCGTTTTCATGATGCTGCTCCTTGAGCTCATGGCAAAGCGTCTGCCGAGGGGAGTGGTGCCGTGGCGAAGCTGATCCTCAACCGGCTAACCAAGGATTTCGGCACCGGACGCGCGGCCGTCAGCGATCTTTCGCTCGATGTGCGCGAAGGCGGCTTTCTGGCGCTGCTCGGTCCTTCCGGCTGCGGCAAGACGACAGTGCTGCGCATGATCGCCGGGTTCGAGACGCCGACGGATGGATCGATCCATTTCGGCGAGCGCCTGCTTGCCGATGCCGCGCAATCGCTGCCGCCGGAACGGCGCAACATGGCAATGGTGTTCCAGTCCTACGCGCTGTGGCCGCACATGAGCGTCGCCGACAATGTCGGCTACCCCCTTAAGGTGAGGGGCATCTCCGGCGAAGCGTATCGGCAGAAGGTGCGCGAGGCGCTTTCCACGGTCAGGCTAGCAGACTGCGCGCAGCGGCGCCCCGCCAATCTTTCGGGCGGGCAGCGGCAGCGGGTGGCTCTGGCGCGCTGCCTGGTGACATCGCCCGACGTTGTGCTGCTCGACGAGCCGCTCGCCAATCTCGACCGGCATCTGAAGCAGGAGATGGAGGAGACGTTTCGCGAATTCCACCAGCGGTCCGGCGCGACGATGATCTATGTCACGCATGACCAGAGCGAGGCCATGGCGCTTGCCACCGATGTGGCCGTGATGTCGGAAGGGCAGTTGCTGCAGGTGGCGCCGCCGGCCGAGATCTACGCCTGCCCGGAAGGCCGCATTGTCGGTGGTTTGATCGGGCGCGGGGCGATCCTTTCGCTTCCGTCTCCGGCCGGTGATATCAGGCGTCTCGGCTGGGACACGATTGCGCCGCTGATGGCCGCGGATGAGTGCAATGCTCGCAAGGCGGATATTCTCGTCCGGCAGGAGGACGTCGTGCTCGACGCAGAAGGCGTAACGGCGACCGTGGCGTCCGTCCTTTATGAGGGCGAGCGCTACGCTGCCAGGCTGCGCCTCTTCGATGGCCAGACACTGCGTGCCTTCAGCCGCTTGCCGCTGCGGATCGGCGACGAGGTGCGGGTGGTCATTCGCAGCGCCTGGCGATTGTGATGGTCGACCGGGTCTTTCCGAACCGGGCGTTCGTCTCTACTAATGTCGCAATGCCAACCGGAAATGCCTGATGTCGCTACGCATTGCTACGTTCAACGTCGAAAACCTCATGACGCGTTTCGACTTTACCGGGTTCCGCAACCAGCTGCGCCAGGACCGCGTCATCAAGCTTTTCGAAGTTCGCAGCGAAGGTGTCTACCAGCAGCTCGAGCAGGCCCGTGTGATCGCCTCGACGGACGATACCCGGCAGATGACGGCACTGGCGATCGCCGATGCGGATGCGGATATCCTCTGCCTGCAGGAAATCGACAACATGGAGGCGCTGCAGGCCTTCGAATACGGCTACCTGTTCCGCATGGTGGGAACCGGCTATCGGCAGAAGTATCTGGTCGAGGGAAACGACAGCCGGGGCATCGATGTCGCCGTCTTGATGCGCGAGGAGACGAGGGACGGCCAGAAGATCGAACTCAAGGAGATCAAGAGCCACGCGATGACGACCTATCGCAGCCTCGGCCTCTTCGACGACGCGCTGGCCGCGACGAATCATATCGACGACAAGATATTCAAGCGTGACTGCCTGGAGCTCGACCTTTTGATCGGCGGTGTGCCGATGACGCTGTATGTCGTGCATTTCAAGTCGATGGGAGGTCCCCGCGAGGGGCTCGACGGTCGCCGTTACACCATGCCCATCCGGCGCGCCGAGGCGAGGGCGGTGCGCCGCATCATCGAAGATCGCTTCGGAGCCGACCAGACGTCCAGCAAGCGCTTCGTCATCTGCGGAGACATGAACGACTACCAGGAGCGCGTCGACGTGATCGGCCGCCGCCGCACCGGCTACTCGTTCCAGCATCAAATTGAAAGCGAGAGCGCGCTTGACGTTTTCAGTCAGGACGACTTTGCCGAAAACGTGGTTCGCCGCCGCGATCCCCTAGACCGCTGGACGCTCTACCATGCGCGCGGCCCGGATGAGCAGTGGCTGTGCCAGCTCGATTACCTCTGGCTGTCTCCGGCGCTTGCGAAGACGAACGCGGGGCGGCTTCCGGAGATCATCCGGTATGGCCAGCCCTACCGCACGGTATTTCCACCGGGGCAGGAGGTCGAACGCTATCCCCGAACGGGCTGGGATCGGCCGAAGGCCTCGGATCATTGCCCCGTCGTCATGACATTGGATCTGATATGAACGTGTGTTTCTCGGAAGACTTCATCGGCTGGCCGCCGGAGCAGACCGTGTTTCCGATCGCGGGCCTTGACCTCAGGGTGCTGCCCGGCGATCATCCCTTCGCTATCGCCGAACGGGACGCGGTCGCGGAAAACTGGGCGAGGGAAACGGCTGCGAACCCTGCGCTCTTCGATGGCCGCATGATCTTCCAGAAGCGGCTATCGCTCAGCGATGACGGCATCGCTGGCGAGAGCCATGTCATTCCGTTCTCAACCTTCATGTGGTGGCGCAGGCAGCCCAAGCGGCTGGGCGGCATTCACCTTTTTGCCTATCCGGTCCTGGAAACATCCGACGGCGCGCTCGTGGCGATCCGCATGGGGCCACACACCGCCAACCCCGGGCAAGTCTATTTCGCGGCCGGTTCGCTGGAACCCGAGGACGTCTCGGATGGGTGTTGCGACATCGCGAGCAATATGCGCCGCGAAGTGTTGGAGGAGACCGGGCTCGACCTTTTGGAGGCGCGCGGGGGTGACCGGTATTTCGCGAGCCACAACAGACGCACTGTCACCGTGCTGCGGCTTTTCCGCTTCGATCTTAGCGCCGACGATATGATCGCGAAGATCCATGCACACATGCTGGTCGCCGAAGACAAGGAGATTGCAGGTGCCGTGGCAATCCGTTCGTCGGATCCCGCAGCCTATCCCTACAACGTCGCCATGCTTCCCGTCATCGATTGGTACTTCCATCAGAACGGGCTCACGTAACGCCTTGCGCTCGGTTCGGCGGTCGGGCAGTTTGGCGACACGAGGACCCGAGACAAGGAGGCCGATGTGGCGCGCAGCTACAGCGTCTATGACGTGTTCACCGACCGCAGGCTGGCGGGCAATCCGCTTGCTGTGATATTCGATGGAGACGGTCTGAGCGACGAGGCGATGCAGGCGATCGCCAAGGAATTGAACCTTTCCGAAACGGTCTTTGTTCAGGCCTCCGACAATCCCGCCTATACTGCCAGGATCCGCATCTTTACGCCCGGCCGGGAACTGCCGTTCGCGGGGCATCCGACCGTCGGCGGCGCGATCGCTCTTGCCGAAAAGCAGCATGGCGACACCACGATGGATCTCGTGTGTGTCCTCGAGGAGAACGTCGGGCCGGTGCGCTGTGCCGTGCGGCTGAGCGTTGGCGAGGCGAGCTTCGCCGAGTTCGACCTGCCGCGCAAATCCCAGCAGATCAATATGCCGCTCGACAGAGCCGGCATCGCAAAGGCTCTTTCGCTGAAGACGATGGAGATCGGATTTGAGAACCATGTGCCGTCGCTCTGGACCGCTGGGGTGCCGTTCCTCATGGTGCCCGTGCACGATGTCGGCGCAGCGCGGAGTCTGGATTTCGATCCGCAGCTATGGGAAGCGATGGTCCCCTTCGTCGACGGCGCGCTCGCCTCTGCGTACATCTACTGCCGCGGCGGAGTGAACCATGTGGCGAAGTTCCATGCGCGCATGTTCGGCAGTGGCATGGGCATTCTGGAAGACCCGGCAACGGGTTCGGCCGCGGCAGCACTATCCGGCGCGATCCATCATTTCGACCGCCTGACGGACGGCCACCACGGCATGATGATCGAACAGGGCGTGGAGATGGGGCGACCTTCCTTCATCCATCTGCATATGGACGTCGAAGGAGGCGCGATCTCGAACGCCCGTATCGGCGGCCAGGCGGTGCGTCTCGCAAGCGGCATGCTGGACCTTTGATTTCATTGCATTTCAGCCATGCACAAAAAAATCGAGATTGATCGAAGAATTTTCGGAAGGGCGCTAGACAAGCCCAGCGATCCTGTTTATACGCCCTCTCACACCGCGAGACGAAGCGGTTACGGGTGATTAGCTCAGTTGGTAGAGCAGCTGACTCTTAATCAGCGGGTCGTAGGTTCGAGCCCTACATCACCCACCATTTTCTCAATGATATGAATACATTAAGCGGATGGCGCCTTGTACAGCGCCTCCACGCTTTGCGATCGTTTTGTCGCCTTCGTCGTCATGCGATGCAGTCGATTTTCGGTGCATTTCTGCACGGTTCCGCTCTGTTGCGCGGCCAAACATCCCGGGTACGCAGAGATACAAGACGGCTCTCGGCGGAGGCCGACAACAGGCTCGAACTGACAATGCGTAGCGAGCGTTGCGAGCTAGATTTCCCGCCTGTGGGCCTGCCGCTGGCTTTTTGCGTCCCGGGCACCGCCCGCCTTGTCAGATTTGCTGTTGCGGCACGTCCGCTTCGTCCTGCGTGTTCGCCACCCGATATCCGTCTGTCTCCCTGCGGCCGGCAAGCGACCTGATGGAGAAAAGCGCATAGACGATCAGCGGTAGACAGACGAGGTAAGCCGTTCTGATGCCGGCGTGTTCGGCGATGAAGCCGAGCAATGGCGGGGCAAGGAAGAAGACGACGAACGACATCTGACCCAGCGCCGCGACGTTGACATGCGCCGGCCTGTCGGTGCGCTGGGCGGCGGCGGAGACCGCGAGCGGGTATACGGCACTGCATCCCGCACCCATCAGCGCAAAGCCGAACAGCGCCAGATAGGGGTAGGGGGCCGCCCAGACGGCGCAGACACCGGCGGCGGCAAGAATGAGGAGCACTGTCGCGACGACGCGCGCTCCATAGCGATCTACCTGCGGATCGACGAAGAGACGTGCGCCCGCCATGCAGAAGGTGAAGAGCGTCAGGCCTAAGCCGCCAACGAAGGGCTCGGAGGAAAAGACGTCGCGCATGTAGATCGCCGACCAATCAATGCCAGCGCCTTCGACGAGGAAGGCGGCTATGCCGATCACGCAGAGGGGCAACAGGCCCCAGGTCGGCAGTGCGATCAGCGGCACCTTTGCTTCTTCCTGCACGGTCCGCTTTGGCGCATTTCGCATGCCTGAAATTGCCCAGGTGCCGACGACGGCGACAAAGGTGAACGTCATGGCAAGATGGAGTTCCATGGAGATGCCCGCCTGCCGGATCGCCGAGGCGACAAGGGCAGTCAGGAAGAAACCGAGGCTCCAGAAGCCGTGGGCGCGGTTCATCACGCCGCGACCCAGCTGCGCCTCGATCCGATCGATCTCGACATTGAGATTGATTTCCAGCGCGCCTGCGAGGAGGCCTTCGCCGATCAGGATGAGGAATACAAGCGGCGCGCTTGCCATCCATGGCACGGTCGCGAGAAGGGCAGAGGTTCCAAGTACGGTGACGAAAGCCGTCGTGCGGGCACCGAGGTGGGCAATGATCGGGGAGGCGAAGGTCAGCGACGTAAGGGCACCGATCGCAGCACCGATCAGCGTCAGTCCAAGTTCGGATCGATCGACCCCAAGCGCCATCTGCAGGTCCGGCATGCGCGCCAGCAACGCACCCATCGACACGGCGAACAGGAAAAAGCAGATGTAGATTCGGTGCTGCGGCGCAAGCTGCATGAAAGGTCCCCGGGGATGGATGCGCAGGAGAGCGCAAATAAGGTTCTAGGTTCGCGATAGTGCCCACACAACCCTGAATCGACACAATTGATCTCGCGGCAGCGCGGGCTATCGCGCTGGTTTGTATGGGGTTGCGGTGCTGGCACTATCCCTCCGCCAGGAACTTGTGCGTTCAGCAGCAGATACCGCGCGCGGCTTCAGGATAACGCTTGCAATCTGGTGGCGATTGCTGATCGATTGCCGTGAGCCACATGTGAAGTCCAAAACGAGAGTGCCATGAGACTGTCTGCCTGCATCGAATGGCTGTTTGCAGCCGAAGCCGAGAATTTCGCCGATCGTATCCGACTGGCCCACAGACACGGCGTCGAAGCCGTGGAATTCTGGAGATGGACGGACAAGGATATCGGGAGCATCGAGTGGGCGCTGAACGAGACAGGTGTCGAGCTGACGAGCTTTGTCGCCGAACCGATGATCGCCCTGACCGATGTTGCCAACAGGACGGCCTTCATCGAGGGGCTGAAACGCTCGGTCGAGGTGGCGCGGCGCCTCGGAGCGCACACGTTGATTGCGCAAGCCGGCGACGACCTTGCGGGCCAGTCGCGCGAAGAACAAAAGGCAGCGCTGATCGAGACGCTGACCAAGGCCGGCGAGGTGCTGGACGGCAGCGGCGTTCGTCTCGGCGTCGAACCGTTGAATACGCTGATAGACCACATCGGCTATTTCCTGCCTTCGACTACCGAGGGTATCGAGATCGCCAGGGCGACGGGTCGTGCCGAGATCGGTATCATCTACGATGTCTACCATTMGGCCGTGATGGGCGAGGACACCGCGGCGGCGATCGGCAGGGATATCGACCGGGTGTTCCATATTCACATCGCGGACCACCCGGGCCGCAACGAGCCGGGAAGCGGTGCGATCGACCTGAAGAAGCGCGTCGATTGGCTCGTTGCGAACGGTTATGCGGGGGCGGTCGGGTTGGAATATCGGCCCATCGTAGGGAGCGCTGAAACAATCGCGACCACCCGGCTGCTGCTTGGCTGATTTCGCCGATCGTCGCAATCTAACGGCCTCAGGCATTTCATTCCACGCAAAGGCTCCCCATCTAGCTGTAGTAGGAATGCTTTTCCATTTTGGTTTAAAGGTCGCGATGACCTTTGTGGAGTGATGCCCATGCAATCGTTATCGAAGCCGGCCTTGAGCGTACCAGATCAAAGCGCGGGGGTCTGGCCGACACAGAGGAGAAGCATCCTCGACTGGCTCGTAAATGAAACGCGCAATGAGCGCTTCATAGACAACATTCTGGTGCAGATGTGCGCGAAGCTGCGGAAGGACGGTGTTCCCGTTGCGCGGGCGACGATGCATTTCCGGACGCACCATCCCCAATGGCTGGGCGCACGCATTCTCTGGAGCACAGGGATGGCGGAGGCAAAGATCGCGACCTTCGGCTACGGTATCGAAAGTACGCCGCAGTTTCTCAAGAGCCCCGTGAACGAGATCTTCAGCGGTGCGACTGAAGTTCGCCAGAACCTGGAGACGATGCGGGAGGGCGATGGCCACTACGAGTTTTACGACGAGCTGCGGCACGAGGGCCTGACAGAGTATGTTGCCTGGCCGATGGAGCACACGCTCGGCAAGCGTCACATCGTGACCTTTTCCAGCGACCGGCCGGGTGGCTTTTCCGAGGACCACATCTCGTTTCTCCAGGACCTGTTGCCGGCGCTGACGCTCGTTACCGAGATTCGCCTGAAGAACATTCTGGCGCGCACGCTGCTTCAGACCTACGTCGGCCCGCATGCCAGCGAACAGATTCTTGCCGGAGCCACGACGCGCGGCAGCGGCGCGACGGTGGGCGCAGCTATCCTCATCTGCGATCTCAGGGACTTCACGACAATATCGGACCACTGGCCGCGTGACAACGTGATCGAACTTCTGAACGACTATTTCGACGCGATGTCGGAGCCGATCGAGAAGCATGGCGGCGAGATCCTGAAGTTCATGGGCGACGGAATGCTGGCGATCTTCCCGCTGAGCAATCCAAAGGCCTGCAGCAATCTGCTGGCGGCAATTCAGGAGGCCGCGGTTGCGATGGAGGTGCTGAATGAACAGAATGAGCGGGACGGTCGCGAGGTGCTTCGCTACGGCATCGGCGTGCATGTCGGCGATGTCATGTACGGCAATATCGGGTCACGCAGGCGGCTCGATTTCACGGTTATCGGACCGGCCGTCAACGTCGCATCGCGTCTCGAGAGCCTGACCAAGGAGATCAAACGCCCGGTGCTTTTCTCGAAGGCCTTCGTGGAGATGGCGGAATGCAAAACGGGGATGGACAGCCTTGGATCGTTTCCGTTGCGAGGGCTTGGCGAGCCGGTCGATGTTTTTGCGTTTCCTTTGCGCCAAGTCTGAAGCTGGCCGCATGTTCGACGAGGTTATCAAGCGAATCGTCACTTGATATGATTTGCCCTCAAGTGTCGCTGATTGCTTGATCCCCCTGGGACAGATCGCCACGACCTATCCAGCGAAGGATCCTGCAGTTAAGCAAGCCACGAGGTTCCATGGTGTTTCCGGAATTTCGGGAGAAAAGAAGTGGCACGCCCTAGGGGAGTCGAACCCCTCTTCCCAGAATGAAAATCTGGTGTCCTAACCGATAGACGAAGGGCGCTTCCTTCGTGGTGGCGCCCTTATAGTCAGGCATGCCCTATCCCGCAAGCGGCAATTTCGATTTTTCGCAAAATAATGACAGGAATTTTCCTTGCGTGCGAGATCGCGATTATCGCCAATGAATCAATTGGCTACGCGTGAGTGCTCGCACATCGTGGGTGTTGGTGACGTTGCGTTGCTTGGGTGCAGCGGAGGACGTCAGAGCGCCCGCGCGGTCGCGGCAGGGGATGCCCTGCCGCCGCATCCCCAGTTCCAATCCCGGTTCTTTCCTGTGTCGAGGTGAACGCTGTCGGTGTGGCAGTAGGTGCCGACGCCACCTCGGTCGGGCAGCGATCGGATATAGCTGGCGATGTCCCACTTGGAGACGCCATCGACCTGAATGTCGGCTGCATCGCAGGTCTTGTGCATCGATTCTTCGGCGCCGCCGACCATGCGATTGTGCTCCGGATCGCGGTAGCCCGACGTGACGATGACCGGCTTGTCGAAGTGCCCCTCGACGGCCTTGATGACGTTCATCAGGTTGGGCTTGAAGCAGCCGACCTCGACCTTGTCGTTCTGCACGTGCAAGCCGTTCGGCGCGACGCGCGTCATGCCGGGCATCGATGCTTTCTGAAGCAGGCCGGACAGGCTGCCGAGAAGGTTTTGCTTCGGCGCGCTGTAAAGCGCGTTCATCGTCTGTCCGGGAAGCGTACCCGTTGCCAGCGATGCCGTCTGGACGGGGGCTGTCTGAGTGCTGGTATTCTGCGAGGATTGCTGCGGGAGAATGACCTGGCCCTGCGGGGGCTGTTCGGGCGGCAGTTGGCTGCTATAGACGCTGGATCGGGCAGGACTCACGCCGACCGGCGCGTAGGCATTGCCGCCGGAACCGAGCACGGTCGATGTCGAGTTGTTCTGCGGCATCGTGCGGACCGAGAAGATGCTCATCGCCTGCGCATTGATTCCCGTCGATTGCATCGCCAGGCCGCCGATATTGGCCGGCCCCGAGGCTGCCGAACCGGCGGTCGTCGGTTGTGCGCTCGACGGTTGGGTCGTTCCGGCAGTCTGCGCGCCGGAGACGTTGGAGACCATGGGATCCTGATAGCCGGGCTTTGCGGTCGCATTGGGGGCCGCAGCTTGCTGTCCCAGGGCCGGATCGACCGCGCCTGCCAATGCAGCTGCATCTGCTGCCTTCCTATCCGACACGCAGCCGCTCAGCATCAGGGCCGATGTGGCGAGCAGAAGTGCGACCCCGATAGGCGTACGCTTTTCAACAGCGAGCAAGCGAGCATTCTCCAAAAGTGAAGACGAATGACGTGATGTGAGCGCCACTCGTCTAGAGTCGGGTGGAGATTGCCCGCAGCTCCGGCATGCGGCAAGCCCGATCCGGGCGCAGGTGCCCGAAATCGCAAAAGCCGCAAGCCTCGCAAAAGCCTCGGCCTACCAGGCGCCGGTGTTGCCCATCGATGCCCAGGGTTCGGCTGCCGCCAGGCCGGCGCCCTTCTGCAGAATCTCGATCGAGATTCCGTCCGGCGAGCGGACAAATGCCATGCGGCCGTCGCGGGGCGGACGATTGATTGTGACGCCGTTGTCCATCAGTTTTCGGCAGATCGCGTAGATATCGTCGACCTCATAGGCGAGGTGGCCGAAGTTGCGGCCGCCCGTGTAGTCTTCAGTGTCCCAGTTGTAGGTGAGCTCCAGGCACGGTGCACCCTTGGCGCTGGCGTCGTCCTTGTCGCCCGGGGCGGCGAGAAAGACGAGTGTGAAGCGGCCTTTTTCGTTCTCCGAGCGGCGGATTTCCTCCAGGCCGAAGAGCGTTGTGTAAAAGTGAAGGGAGGCATCCAGATCCTTCACGCGGACCATTGTGTGGAGATAACGCATTCTGTTTCCTCTCTAAATGCAGCGGCGGTTGATATGTGGCAGAACGTCAGCTTCGGGCAAGACACCGGGGTAAGATTGGCACTTGGAAATAATCGAAAAGTAGGACTTGCGCTAATCCGTTACCAACATGTTAATCTTGATCTCAAGAATCAGTTAACCGTAACAGTGTGACGCGTATTGAGGGGCTGACGACATGGCTGACAGAATTTCATCAAAGGAATTCACCGACCTCGATCAACTCGCGGGAGAAGCGGTCGAACTCATTGAAATCACTGGTGTCGTCAAGTGGTTCGACGTCGCCAAGGGCTTCGGCTTCATCGTGCCCGACAACGGGATGCAGGATGTTCTTCTCCATGTGACATGCCTCCGTCGCGACGGTTACCAGACGATCTTGGAGGGGACGCGCATCGTGGCCCTCATCCAGCGGCGCGACCGTGGCTACCAGGCGTTCAAGATACTTTCGATGGATCAGTCAACAGCGGTACATCCTTCGCAGTTGCCGCCGGTTCGCACTCATGTGCAGGTCACAGCGACCAGCGGGCTGGAGCGTGCGCTGGTCAAGTGGTTTAACCGCACGAAGGGCTTCGGTTTCCTGACGCGCGGCGAGGGGACCGAGGATATATTCGTTCACATGGAAACGCTACGTCGCTTCGGCCTGACCGAGCTGCGCCCGGGACAAGTGGTTCTGGTGCGGTACGGCGATGGCGACAAGGGCCTGATGGCTGCGGAGATCCATCCGGACGTTCCTAGCCCGGTCAGTCGTGCACACTGATGAGCGGGTTGTTTTTTCACAAGATCATAAGCGCCCTCGCGGCGCTTTTTTTCATCCTTGCGCTTCCGGCTTTTGCGCAACAGCCGATGACGTTCGACAAGGAGCCGCTGATCATTCAGACGGCGTCCGGCAAGCGGCTGAATTTCACGGTCGAGATTGCCGATACCAACGAGCTGCGCCAGCGCGGTCTGATGTATCGCAAGGAGATGGCGCAAGACGCCGGAATGATCTTCGATTTCGGTCCTCCGCGACGCGTGCAGATGTGGATGGAAAACACCATTCTGCCGCTCGACATGCTTTTCGTCGATTCGACGGGGACAATTCGCGGTATCAAAGAGAACGCCGTGCCCTTTTCCGAGGACATCATCGATTCGGTGATCGAGGTGAAATACGTCATTGAGCTCAATGCCGGCGCGACTGCGAAACTCGGCATCAAGCCCGGCGACAGGGTCATCAGCGCGACGACCACGAAAAAGAGATAGCTTCCGGTCAGATACCATCCGAAAGCCAGGCGGTGTCGTCTGCTGCCGTGGGTGTCAGAACTTGACGCCGATGCCGGCAGAAACGACGTGCTGGTCGAGATCGACGTCCGTTCCCCGGATGGTTTTGCTACCGTAGTCGTTGTAGCGGTATTCAACGCGACCAAAGACGGTGTCGGTGAACGCATATTCCAATCCCGCGCCGACCGACCGTCCACCCATTGATCGTATCGCTATCCTTGTCACCGCCTGCGATTTCTGTATATGCACGCGTTTCGGTCCAGCCTGAGGTCGCAAAGCGCAACGCGCGGTCCAATGCACAACCAACGCGGCCGCGGACTGATCCCGACCCGTCCGTCCCGGCCTTGACGCCGGCGCCGAGGAAATCGGAATCCTTCTCGTTGCAATCGTAGGACAGGTCACCTTCTATACCGACGACGATGTCATCCATCTGGTAGTTGGCGCCCAGGAAGCTCCCATTTTGGCCGCCATCGTAGCTCGCAGAGGCGATATAGTCCCTGGACTTTGAAGTCGGTATTGGCAAAGCCAATGCCGCCCCTCAAGCCACCATAGACGCCTGTCCAGCAGAAAAGCGGCGCGGGGCAGCCAATCCCGCGGGAATTTCGACGAGGTCGGCGCCTCGTCCAAATCCGTGAAAGGAAAAATGGCCCGTCCGGCGCTGGACGAGCTGACAAAGTCCGCCGAGCTGAATAGTTTGTGGTGTCGCGTCTAAGCCTTCTTCAGAAACTCGGTCTTCAGCACGAGGCCCTTGACCTGCTTGGTGTTGCATTCGATCTCGCCGGGATTTCCGGTGAGCCGGATATTTTTCACCATGGTGCCCCGCTTGATCGTTTCCGAGGTGCCCTTGACCTTCAGATCCTTGATCAGGGTGACGGAATCGCCGTCGCTGAGCTGCGCACCGTTGCTGTCTTTTACGATGGTACCGTCGGTCATTGTTTCCTCGTTGTGCGAAGGCGAGTGGCTTATCAAACGCCAGAAGCCTGGCGGCCGGCCGTCCTCACGATGCTGTCTTTGCTGGCGCCGTCGATTGCGGCTCCGATTGGTCGGATGATAGCTCGTCCTCACGCTTCCTGGAGAGCTGATCGGCAATGATGCTGGCGCCGAGCTGGCTCACGTGATCATCATCGATATAGAGCACGCGGCCATCCTTCTGCAACAGGCAGCGGCCGAAATCGCAGCGCCATGGCTGTCACCATATATCATCACGGTTTCGGGGAGCGGCTTGTTGTGCAAGCACGTGTCTTGTGGCGCGATATAGTGCCTTTCCGTACTCAGGCATGGCGCAGAGATCGCAACCACTTTGTTGAATTCCGACGCCATGTCCAGGGCCTCATCCGAAAGCCGTTCAGGGAAGCCGTGCTTGACCTGACCTGCCGCGCCGACCGCACCTGCAAAGATCGTCCTGCGGTTCGTCCGGCTTCGATCACGGAACGGACGCTCGACGTAGCGCCAGCTGATCCAGGCGATCGGCAAGGACATCAGTGCCACTGGAACGCTTGTCCAGACTGACACCTCGTCCAACGTCCTGATGCGCAGAAATGCGAGCAGAGGCTGGTGCCAGAGGTAGGGGCTGTAGCTGATCAACCCGATTGAGACCAGCGGCTTGAGGCTCAACAGACGGCCCGAAAGCGAGCCGGACCGGGCGAACATCAGCACGAGCACGGTCCCCACGACGCATGGCAGCACGAGCAGGCTTGGGGTTGTCGCGCCGGTGGGGAAGACTGCCAGGGATCCGACGATCAGCACCAGGCCCGCCAGCGACAGCCAGTCGCCATGCCCGCGGAGAGAATCGGTCCGGCGGCTCAGCAACAGATGCGCCCCGATCGCGCCCAAAAGAAGCTCCCAGGCACGCGAGAAGAGCATGTAAAATCCTGCCTCGGGATCCATGGATTGCAGCCATTCCGAACAAGCGATGCTTGCAAGCGCAAACGCCGTCAGCAGCGGGATCGTCAGTTGTCGGCCAAATTTCAGGATGCACAGCAGAAGCAGCGGAAAGACGACGTAGAATTGTTCCTCGACCGAGAGGCTCCAGGTGTGCAGCAGCGGCTTTTGCGCCGACATGACATCGAAGTATCCCGTCTCGATATAGAAGAGAATATTTGAAGCATACCCGACTGTCGCCATCAGGCTCTGCGAAAATCCTTGTAGGCGTTCGGCAGCATCCAAAGCCACGCAAATGGCAGGCATGCAAGGATAACCACGAATAGCGCCGGAAGAATGCGCCGGGCCCGCCGCTCGTAAAAGTCGACAATCGAGAACCTGTCATTGTCGATATCACGGGCAATGATGGAGGTGATCAGAAAGCCGCTGATCACGAAGAATATGTCCACGCCAATATAGCCACCGCTGAAAAACGGCACGCCTGCATGAAAGAGGATAACGGGAAGGACAGCGATTGCCCGCAGACCGTCAACTTCCGGACGATACAAGGCAGCATGAGTGCTCCGAATCGCTGAAGTATCTGTCTTTGTCAACATTTGGTATTCCCCGGCATACGGCGCGATATGCGGGTTTTCTATATGAAAGATATTTTCTGCATCCGAAATCTTCGGGGCACAGTTAATCCATGGATTCTAATACAAATAGAGAATGCTGGATACTCACAACCCTGAGGCTCTCCTTTCGTCGGAGTGCCGCGCGCCCAACATGGCGAGCAATGGATCGTATTGACGCTGATATCTTTCCGTCGCGGCGAAAGCTGCTCCCGCAGAGAGCGGAAGTACAAGCCACTCCCACAGCGCGCACGTACGCGCGTATGTCCAGTATGTTTGTTGTGGGAAAATGCTGAACGTTGTCAGCTAGTTGTCGGTGGTCGGAGTGGAGAGATTCGAACTCCCGACCCTCTGGTCCCAAACCAGATGCGCTACCAGACTGCGCTACACTCCGTGGCCGATGGATGAGGGCAATACACGGTTCGTTCCTGAGCCGCAATAACAAAAATCGTCTTTCCACGATTGGCGTCCGCCTGGCGCTTTCAGGTTCCTGTCAGGAAAGGATGACATTGCCGTCGGGATCAATGTCGTTGTCCTCTGTGGACTCGCTCAGCTTTCACAGTGGAGAGCATATTGGAAGATATCGTCGTGCCGGCTCCTCGTCGGAGCCTGCGGCCGCGCATAGGTAGTGTTACCCTGTCGGTACTGACCGCGGCTTACATCCTGATTGTTGCGAACCAAACCTTCTGGACACGGGCGTACGGATATCTCTCGTCGACGCCTGCCGCTTTTGTTGCGTTTGTCGTTGGCATCGCCGCAATCACCATCGCTGCAATGGTAACATTCTCGGCAAAATACGTGATCAAGCCTGCCTTGATCTTGTTTATCATGGTTGCGGTCGTGTCGTCGTGGTTCACCGATCAGTTCGGTGTGATCATCGACAAGGAGATGATCCGCAATGCGGCGGTGACGACACAGGCCGAGTCGGCGCATCTCCTGACGCCGACGTTCCTGCTTCATATCTTATTCGCGGGCATATTGCCTTCGCTTTTCGTTCTATGGGTGCGGGTGGCTCACAAGCCTCTGGTCAGGAAGTTCGTCTACAACACCGCTGTCGTCGTCCCGTGTCTTGCCGTTTTTGTTGCCGCGGGGCTCGGCTTTTCGCAGACCTTTGCGTCGGTTGGCCGATTGCACAGGGACATTATGCTGACGCTCAATCCGTTTCTTCCGATCGGCAGCGTAGCCCGCTTTGTCTTTGCGTCCGAAGAGGATCGCGACATCGTGCGCCGGCCGCTTGGCACCGATGCACACCAGCGCTCTGCAAGCGCCAGCGGAAAGCCGCGGGTGACGATCATCGTTGCCGGCGAGACGGGCCGGGCGCAGAACTTTTCGCTCGGCGGCTATCCGCGCGAGACCAATCCGGAAATGAAGGCGAGGGGCGTCGTCTATTTTTCGAATGCGACGAGTTGCGGCACTGCGACCGCCGTATCGCTGCCGTGCATGTATTCCGTCTATCCCAGGCGTGAATACACCCACCGCAAGGGTCTGGAGACGGATAATCTCACCGATATTCTGGGTCACGCCAAGGTGCAGGTCGAGTGGTGGGACAACGATACCGGGAGCTACGGTGTTGCCAACCGCATTGCCTATCGCTTCCTGCCCGATGCCGCCGATCCGCGCTTCTGCACCGACGGCGAGTGCCTGGATACGGTGCTGCTCGACAAGCTTGATGGCTGGCTTTCGAACGTGAAGAGCGACAGCGTGCTCGTTCTGCATCAGCTAGGGAGTCATGGACCGGCATACTATCGGCGCTATCCCGATGATTTCCGTCGCTTCACGCCGGATTGCCGGACAGCGGAATTCGGCGCCTGCAAGCCGGAGGAGATCGTCAATGCCTATGACAATACGATCCTCTTCACCGACCACGTCGTCGCGAAGGTTATCGACGCGCTGAAGCAGCACGAAACTTCGATTTCGGCAAACATGCTCTACATATCGGATCATGGCGAATCGCTTGGCGAGAACGGCCTCTATCTTCACGGGGCGCCCTATATCATCGCCCCTGCCGAACAGACGCGCGTTCCAATTATCGCCTGGCTTTCTCCCGATTTCAGCGCGGCCGCCGGCATCGACACGGCCTGCCTTGCTGCCAATTCGGCGGAGCCCGCCTCCCACGACAACTTCTTCCATAGCGTTCTCGGGCTCATGGACATCGCGACATCGGTCTACGATCCGAAACTCGATCTCTTTTCGCGGTGCCGGAGGACAGGCGACACACTCGCTCAGGCGACCGTGAAGCGGTGATGCGAGAGGCATGATGGCCGCGGCTTTTTTCTTGAAAAGAGAGGGAATCGCCGCTAAGCAAAATTCGTCTCTTGTTGCGACTATGCGCCGGAGACGGCTCCGGCAACGGGGCTAGATGAATTTGAATGCGAAAGCCCTAATTCGGAGGCGTTGCAGCAATGTCTGCCAAGATCTACCGTCCAGCCAAGACCGCCATGCAGTCCGGCAAGGCAAAGACCCATGTTTGGGTGCTCGAGTTCGATCAGGAGACACCGCGCACGATCGACCCAATCATGGGCTACACCTCGTCGTCGGACATGCGCCAGCAGGTGAAGCTGGCCTTCGAAACGCAGGAACTCGCCGAGGCCTATGCCAAGCGCAACGGTATCGAATACCGGGTGATCGCACCGAAGGATCCGCAACGCCAGACGGTGGCCTATCCTGATAATTTCCGCTATACGCGGACGCAGCCTTGGACGCACTGATCCGCGTTCAGGCATGATGGCTTATCCGATGTGCAAATTTGCATCGGCATGCGGCCCCTTAGCTCAGCTGGATAGAGCACCTGCCTTCTAAGCAGGTTGTCGCAGGTTCGATTCCTGCAGGGGTCGCCAATCATTTCAGATGCTTAAGTAGTTAGAATTTCATCTCACTCCCGTCGGGGTAACGCCTGGGGTAACAAGAAGCGAAAAAGCCCGCTCCATCCAGAAGCGGGCTCGGGGGTTGATATGCGAGTTGGTCAGGGGGTATGCCGTCGCCCGCCCGATGGCTTGTAGAGCCTCGACCAAAACTCGGTTCCCCTCCTCGGTATCATCCAGGTAGCAGTAATCGTCGTCGTGAGCCCATGCGATCCACGCAGCCTTCCGCGCTGCTTCCTGAAGCGATGCGGGAACGAAGGCAACAATCTCGGCTTCCAATGCTCGCACGACAATTGCCAGCAGAAGCGGGTCAGGGCCTTCGTAGGGGCTTCCGCCAAACATCACCGCAAACTGGGTGCTGAGGGGTCGGATATAGGCGAATTCGCTGTCTCCAACGTCCTCCAATACCTGCGCAAGCTGCTTGCCTAGTGCGCGGGCTTTTTCCAGTTTTCGACGTAGTTGGCGGGGCGAGCGAGCTCTTTGCTGCGATCGACCAACGCCTGTACCGCCGTGAGCCTCGCTCTTAACTCCGCATCACTTTCCGTCTCCGTATCGCTGGGCGTCCAGCCGCTCTTGTAGATGGCGGCTTCAATATCGTCCTGCGACCGCTGGGCTACTGACGGACCCGTAATCCGGAGGGACGTGTTTGCGATGTCTGCGCTGCACTCGACCAACTCGCCGACGATGTCGGATAGAGCATCCAGTCCCCTGTAAAGCAAATGCAGACGTTCGGCATCATCCGGTGATTGCGAGATCCGCCTTTTGAGTCCCGTTATCCGACGGGCTGCGGCGCGCTTGATTGAGAGCAGTCGCAGACTTTCAAGTTCCAGGGCGTCGGCCTTGGCTGAAACGTTCATGCCTAGCGGAGTTCGCCTGCAGAAGGTTCTTGGGCCTCCGCGGCAAGACTGGAACCACATGGCCCTATGCCGGCCGGCATCTGCTGAAGTCCAAGCCAATCTGTCATCATCGAACCGATGGCGGGCAGTCAGCTTCAAAAGCCTGCCGATCTGAGAAGCGCGTGCGACATCGTGAAAATCATCGCTGAAGCAAAAGTGACGGCTACACACAGCTTTGCCGCTCGCAGGCGCTTAGTGCGCTGCCCATCCCAATCGTAGGTCATGATCTCCCCCACCCCAAATCTGGCGTATATCAGCACATCGTAAATCATGAGTCGAGCGGGAGACCGGCGAAAGGGAAGCCCGCCGCGGGGTGATGGCGGGCTTCCAGCGCTACAGGAAAACGGCCGCTTTCGGCCTTGTCCAAGAAAAGCACAACCGGCCATTTCTCGCACGTCGTCCGATAGGCGTAAGCGGGTCAACCATTCATTGAAAATCTGAAGTGTATCAATGGCGCGAAACATCAATGCCACTAGCGAAGCTGCGCTCAAGCAGTGGGAATCGTTCATCCCGTTCGTCTACGACGATGCAGACGGCAAGCCGGGCCTGAAGAAGACGCGGCTGCGCCCTGGCATGAAAGTGCGCGGCACGGCAACGCAGGCTACGGCCATACTGGACCGGACGTCTACCCCGGGGCACCGGACATCACCGAAGAGCAAGCCGTCGTCTGGCTTCGTCGTGACCTCGATCCGTGCGAGCGTGCGGTCGAAACTTCGGTGAAGGTCGATCTCACCGACAACCAGTTCGGCGCTCTCGTCATGTTCGCCTTCAATGCCGGCATCGGAGCCTTCAAGGGCTCGACGCTGCTCAAGAAGCTCAACCATGGCAACTACAATGCAGTTCCTGCCGAGTTGCCGAAGTGGAACAAGACCACGATCGACGGCAAGAAGGTGGTCAGCAACGGTCTCGTCAACCGTCGTGCGGCAGAGGCGGGACTTTGGGCCAAGGGCGGCTTCATCCAGTCCAGCGGCTCGCAAGTCCTCAAGCAAGGTGCTCCTCTGATCTCGAAGGATGCCCTTGCAGTTGGCACGGCAGCGCTCTCCGGCGGCAGCCTGCAGTTCGTGCCGACCACTGGCCCGATTGCCTATGCGCTCGGCACCATCCTTGTGGCGGCCGCCTGCGTCCTCCTCTGGAACTACATCCAGACGCGGCGGGAAGCCTGATGTTCGGGCTCGGTCTACTCGATCTCATCAAGGGCGGCGTCGGGCTCGTCCTCGGCGCGGCCATCGCCTTCTATCCTGCCAAGCTCGTTGGTCGCAGCGAAGGACGCGAAGCCGTTCGGGCAGAGGCGGCCAAAGTAGCCTTGGAACGTATCGACACCATGGAGAAGAACAATGCGAATTTCCGCAAGCTTTCGGATCGTGATCGTTGCCTTGTTTTCATGCGCGATAGCGGGCTGCCACACAGCAACTGCGATTAACGGGAGCGGATATCAATTTGTCCGCTTCCAAACTCCAGAGGCGGCGAGGGCGGCGTCGCAGGATGCATTAGCGGGGTCAGCTATCTCATCGAACAACAAGCAATGTCGTGCGGATGTAGCCTGCCGCAAGTGAGGCAATGGCCGGCTAATGGAGAGACGCTTCCGTCGCCGATGCTGGAAGGGGAGGTTCTTTGAGAAGCTCTTCGGTGGCCTTTTTCTTCCTATCTGACCGTATAAAGCGCTGCTTGATGGCCAGAGAAAAAATGGTCTGCAGTATCAGTGGATCATTCACCGCTGAATCGCCCATGGCTAGGACCGATGCCCTAACGATGGCCTTGCGCTTGGCGGTTGGTACGCGCATCAGAACAAACCGATGAAGGGCTTCATCGGTGTTGCCTTCGTAGGCGCCATCAACAAGAGCCTTGTAAACTCGACGTAGTTTTTTGTTGGCCATGCAGTCCTCCATCAAGAGGGGCAAAATCTGTCGCAAAACCGTCATATGCAACCAATCTGAGGTGGCGCCTCTCTGGAATTGCAGCCCACTCCATCATCATTCTATTCCAAGAACAGCATGCGCAGTGAAAGGGCAGAGGATTGGCAGGGGATATAGATATGAGCAGCAGCAATCAGTTTGATCCAATGGCATTCAAGCGAATGCAGATCCTGTTGGCAGCGGACGCTGGCGTCAGCGACAAGGCGATCGAAGCATCGGTGCAGACCAGCGGCTCGACCATCTACCGCACCAAAAAACGCTTTGTAGAAATCAGCCTGGAGGCGGCCCTCAGCGAAGAGCCACGCCCCGGGGCTGCTCGAAAGCTGAGCGGCAAGGACGAGGTACAACTCGTTGCTCTGGCTTGCTCGGATCCGCCCGAGGGCTGCACCCGGTGGACTTTGACGCTTCTGGCCAACGCGCTGCTGGAAGTGGTCGAACATGAAAGTATCTCACGCGAAACCATCCGCCGCAGACTGGACGACAACGACCTGAAGCCGTGGCAGAGGAAAATGTGGTGCATCGCCAAAATCGATGGCGAATATATCGCCAGGATGGAGGATCTTCTCGACCTCTACGCTGAGCCGCATGATCCTAAGCGMCCCGTCGTCTGCTTCGATGAAAGTCCGATCCAGCTCATCGGCGAAGTGCGCGTGCCTATCGTCCAGAAASCGGGAAAGCGATACCGCTACGATTCTGAATACAAGCGCAATGGCACGGCCAACCTCTTCGTTATGGTCGATGCCAATAGGTCGTGGCGCAAGGTCAAGGTCACAGATCGGCGCGCCAACGAGGACTTCGCCGTCTGCATGCGCGACCTCGTCGACGCCGATTATCCCGACGCCGACCGGGTCCGTGTGGTGATGGATAACCTRTCGACCCACACGGCCTCTGCTATTTATCAGACGTTCCAGTGAGGTTCAGGCATGGGCGCGTCGTCGAACCGATAGCGGTGCCCAAATCCGATGGATGTTCTCAATCGAGCAAGCGCGCGAAAAGATGGCTAAGTCTTATCCGACACCAGTACTCAACGAGTCAGAATCTCGGTGACGGGACACTAGAGGGCGAGCGGCACCTCGGGCTGTTGGAAAAAGGCATCAATCGACCCCTGCTCGACCGCGTCGAGGGTCGCAGGCAGCCATTTCGGATTGCGGTCCTTGTCGATGACGGCGGCTCGAATGCCTTCGTAAAAATCCGAACCCCTCAGTATCTGCAGGCAGACGCCAAACTCTCGGCGCAGGCACTCCGCCAGGTTTCTGCTCTGCTTTCCCTCGCGCAAAAGGCGCAATGCCAGCGTCAGGCTGGTTGGCGAGCGCGTCTGCAGCGCACGCTGCGTCTCGACTGCAAAATCCGAGGCTTCGCCTTGAAGAGCCAGCAGGATTTCGCTGACTTTGCTGGAGCGGAACGTCCGCTGAATCATGTCGCTGTTTTCCCTGAGAGACCCCTTGCCGGGATCATCAGAGAGGTTTTTCATAACGGCATCGACATCACGGTGACTGGCGGCGCGCGAAAGCCCGGCTAGCGTATCCACCAGCTCCGGCAGCTGAAAAGCCGAGACCTGGACATCGGCGAGGCCGGCGTAAATGACGTCCGCGGCTCCCACTTCCAGCCCGGTCAGTCCGATCCAGATACCTATTTCGCCGGGGGCGCGCGGTAACAACCACGTCGCGCCAACGTCCGGGAAATAGCCTATGCCGGTTTCAGGCATGGCGAATCTGGTGCGTTCCGTCACGACGCGATGGCGGCCGTGGGACGACAGCCCGACGCCGCCGCCCATCGTGATGCCGTCCATCAGCACGACATAAGGTTTCGGATAGGTGGCGATGCGGTGGTTGAGACGGAATTCCTCGCGCCAGAAGTTCTCCGCAGCCGGAGTGCCGTCGCGGCCGCTTTCATGCAGCGCACGAATATCGCCGCCGGCGCAGAAGCCACGCTCACCCTCGCCTGCCATGACGACTGTCGCTACGTCTGCATCTGCAGAAAAGTGGTCCAGCGCTTCGGCGATCGCCCGGACCATTCCCAGCGTCAGACTGTTCAACGCCCGTGGTCGGTTCAGGCGAATGATACCGGCAGAGCCGCGACGCTCCAGTATCACGTCGTCGACTTTGTCGTGCATTCCCGTCTCCTTGTTGCGATCACCGTCGACAGCGACGACTCCTTACCCAGGAACTTATCGCGTTCGGCCGTATAGCCGATGGCCACCGCTGGCGGAAGATACCTCAGGTTGGTCAAATCCGGCTTTTCGCACCGTCGTGCATTGCCAACGGGCTCAGAACGACGCGGCCGCCAACACTCGATGAATGCTCTGCAGATCCTCGACATTCCGGTCCATCAGGAACAACTCCCAATCGAGCGCGCTGCGAACGATCGTCTCAAGTGAATCGTGCTTCGGTGCCCAATCGAGCAGGCGATGCGCCAGCGTCGAATCGGCAACGACACTCGCAGCGTCGCCGGGGCGCCTCGGGGCCATGTGTATCTTGAAGGAATGCCCGTGCAGGCGGGTCACCATGTTGAGCACATCGAGCACGGAGTAACCGGCACCATATCCGCAGTTGGCAACCAGCGAGCCGCGCCCCCGGCGCAGATGCTGTAAGGCTTTCAGGTGCGCCGCGGCAAGGTCGCTGACATGGATGTAGTCACGCACGCCCGTACCATCATGCGTCGGATAGTCTATGCCATAGACATTGACGCCGTCGCGCCTGCCCAGCGCTGCCTCGCAGGCCACCTTGATCAGATGCGTGGCACCCGTGGTCGACTGTCCGGCACGGCCTTCTGGGTCGGCCCCGGCCACATTGAAGTATCGAAGCGCCACATAGTTGAAGTCATAGGCGGCAGCGGCATCGCGGAGCATGAACTCGGTCATCAGCTTCGACTGGCCATAGGGGTTTTCCGGATTGAGCGAGGCGTCTTCCCTGACCGGATCGGATGTCTTCTGCGGGCCGTAGACGGCGGCCGTCGACGAGAAGACGAAGTGACGAACGCCGGCATCAATCGCCGCGCTCATCAGCGCGCGCGTCTTTCCGGAATTGTTGTCGTAGTAAGAAAGCGGATCGGAGACCGAGGCGGGCACGACGGCCGAGCCGGCGAAGTGGATGATGGCCTCGATGTCGTTCTCGATGAAGATCGTCTTCAGCACATCCGCATCGGCGACGTCGCCAAGGTAAAACCGCGCGCCGGGTGCGACGGCCCAGCGAAAGCCAGTGGAAAGGCGATCGAGAACGACGACATCCTCGCCGGCGTCGAGCAGCGTCCAGACCATGTGGCTTCCGATATAGCCCGCTCCGCCGGTGACCAAAATTGCCATGTCCCGTATTCCCCGCGTCATCTCACGGGGACATGTGAAGCTGTTTTCCTTTCTGAATTTCTTATTGGAGGCCCGTCCGAAGGCTTCATGCCCTGTATGTTTGGAAACGTGGTTAGATGCAGCTTTCGCACTTCGCTACAATTTTATCGACGCGTCATTTCGGGCAGAAAATTCCACCCGAACGCCGACCCATGCGGCGTCTCAAGCTTCTAGAGCTTGAGGATGTAATCGCAGAGCCGGTTTGCCGCGGTCTCTATCTGCGCAGGATTGCGCAGGAAACAGGCACGCAGAAACAGCTCGCCACCGGGCCCGAATGCCGTCCCGGGGGCAAGACCGACACCTGTCTTGTCCACGATGTCGATCGCCGCCTTGCGGCTGTCAGTCACGCCGTCGATCTTGAGAAACGCATAGAGCGCGCCATCCGGCTTGAGGGTTTCGACGCGGTTGGTTGCAATCAGCGCATCGCAGAGAATGTCACGGGAGCGCTGCGCCTTGTCGATGTTCGCCTGCACGAAGGCGTCGCCCTCGTTCAGCGCCGCAACCGCGCCCTTCTGCATGAACTGAGCAACACCCGATGTCGAATACTGGATGAGGTTTTCAAGCACCTGGCCTGTCTGGGGCGGCGCCACGATCCAGCCCACACGCCAGCCGGTCATCGACCAGTTCTTCGAGAAGGAATTGACGAACATCACCTTGTCGTCGGCATCCATCACATCGAGGAACGAGGGCGCACGGCCGCCGGGATAATAGTAGCGGGCATAGATCTCGTCCGCCATGATCCAGAGATCGTGCTTCTTCGCCAGCGCGAGAATGGCGGCAAGGTCCTGTTTGGTAGCGGTCCAGCCCGTGGGATTGGATGGCGTGTTGATGAACAGAGCCTTGGTCTTCGGCGTGATCGCCGCTTCGACACGATCGAGATCGATCGCCCACTTGCCGCCTTCGAATTCGAGCTGCACGCCGACCGAACGGGCGCCTGCGATCTCGAGTGCCGCGGCGATGTTGGGCCATGCGGGCGTCAGATAGAGAAGCTCGTCGCCGGGCGAGGTTAACGCCTGCACGGCGATCTGGATCGCCTGCATACCTGAGCCGGTGACGAAGAAGTGCTCGACCGGCAGGCCTACTCCGAAATGTCGGGCGTAGTAGTGCGACAGCGCCTGGCGAAGCTCGGGAATGCCGCGCTGATAGGTGTAAAAGGTTTCGCCTGCAGCCAGTGCGTCCATGGCTGCCCTGTTGATGAAATCCGGGCTCGGCAGATCGCCCTCGCCGACCCAAAGAGGCACAAGGCCATCGCGGCCACGGGCATAGTTGACGACTTCGACGATCCCGCTTTCAGGCGCAGACACGGCGCGCGGGCTGAGGCTATTCACAATCGACATGCATCACTCCGGTTTTCGCCTTCATAAATCAAATATGAGGCCAAATCCCATGACAATCGGTGATACGATATCGATTTCCGTGATGAATGAGCCCGGCCAGGCCGGCAGGGCTCATCAATTCGATCAGACCGCCGGGCGCCTGGCCAGCAGATCACGAATTTCCGTGAGAAGGGCAACATCTGCCGCGGGCGCCGCAACCTCTTCCGAAGCAGCCTTCTTTTGTCTCTCCACCTGCTTCTGAAGCGTGTTTACACCCTTCACCATCAAGAAGATGATCCAGGCGAGGATCATGAAATTGATCAGAACGGTGATGAAGCTACCGTAGGCGAGGACAGCGCCCTGTTGGCGGGCCGCAGCCAGGGTCGGCGCGTTGACGTTGGACGACAGACCGACGAAATAGTTTGAAAAGTCGAAGCCGCCGAAGATGGCACCAACAATCGGCATGATGATATCGTCGACCAGCGATCTGACGATGCCGCCGAAGGCGCCGCCGATGATCACACCGACGGCAAGGTCCATGACATTGCCGCGAGCAATAAACGCTTTGAACTCATTGAGCATCCGATCCGTCTCCCTCTGGTGCAATCTTGCTGACAGGCCATTGTTTTTATTAGCTACATCTTCGATGCGAATATTCAATTACAAATTACAGATTTCGCCCATCCTGCGCCTCTTTGACTTAAGGCCTAGATGCCGCCCAATTTCCAAAGCGCTGCAATTGCCGTAGTCTTCAAACCGTCCGGGATAGCCGCCGCGCAGGCACCGTAGGAGGGTCAATGCTGCCAGGCTGGGTCATAGTCGCATCCGCGTTCGGCTACCTGCTGCTACTTTTTGCCGTGGCAAGCCACGGTGATAGGCGGCGCAGGCGCTGCGGCGTGCCCAGAGACGGCCGACCGGCCGTCTATGCGCTAAGCCTTGCCATCTATTGCACATCCTGGACCTACTTTGGCGGCGTCGGGCTCGCCTCACAGCGCGGGCTCGAGTTCACCGGCATCTATATCGGCCCAATCCTTGTCTTCACGCTCGGCATGCCTGTCCTTCGGCGGATCATCGAGCTTGCCAAGGCCGAGAAACTCACCTCCGTCGCCGATTTCGTCTCTGCGCGCTACGGCAAGAATTCGGCGGTCGGCACGATCGTTGCGCTGATTTCGCTTGTCGGCGCCATTCCCTACATCGCATTGCAGCTGAAATCCGTGTCGAGCACGGTGACCGCGATGCTCAATCCATCGGACTACGGCATCGGCAGCGGCAATCTCTACTTCCTCGACCTTCCACTCCTCGTCACACTGGTGCTTGCCTGTTTCGCAATCATGTTCGGCACCCGGCACACGGATGCGACCGAGCATCAGGACGGCCTGATCCTCGCCGTCGCCATGGAATCCGTGGTCAAGCTAATCGCATTTCTGACGGCAGGCGTCTGCGTCGTCTGGTTTTTGTTCGACGGGCCCGCTGATCTTTGGCATAAGGCGTCGAACAACGCGCCGGTGCTTTCAGCACTGAACTACCAGACGCCGATCAGCCGCTGGATCACCCTCACACTGCTCTCCGCCTTCGCGATCATCATGCTGCCGCGGCAATTCCATGTCACCGTGGTGGAAAACAGGACTTCAAAGGAACTCCGGCTCGCCGGCTTCCTGTTCCCGCTCTACCTCATCGCCATCAATATCTTCGTGCTGCCGATGGCGGTCGCCGGACTGCTCACCTTCGGCGGCAACGGCAATGCCGACCTTTACATGCTGTCGCTTCCAATCGCTGGCCAGATGCCCGTTGTCTCGCTGATCACGTTCATCGGCGGCTTTTCCGCCGCGACGGCTATGGTGATCGTCGCCTCTGTGGCGCTCTCCATCATGGTGTCCAACGATATCGTCATGCCGATCTTCCTGCGCCGCAAGCTCGCGGGCCGGACCGGACAGCGGGAGGACTTTGCAAAGACACTTCTCAATATCCGGCGCAGTGCGATCTTCGCCGTGCTGCTGCTCGGCTATGCCTACTATCGCTCGACCGACAGCACCACCGGCCTCGCCTCGATCGGTCTGCTCTCCTTCGCCGCCATCGCTCAGATGGCGCCATCGCTATTCGGCGGCCTGATCTGGCGGCAGGCGAATGCGCGTGGCGCAATCCTCGGCCTTACCTCGGGCTTCGTGATCTGGATCTACCTACTGTTCCTGCCCTCGCTCGGCGGCCCGGACTACTCCTCGGTTGCGAGCGCCGTGCTCGGCTTTGTCTTTCCCGGCGCGACCGTTTTCACCGCGCCCGATGCCGACCCGCTTGTCAATGCAACGGTGATGAGCATGCTCGTCAACACCGCTTTCTTCATCATCGGCTCGGTAACCCGCAACGCGCGGCCACTCGAGCGCATCCAGGCGGGCATCTTCGTCAAGCGGCAATCCAGATCGCAATTTGCGACCAAAGGCTGGAAGACCCGGATCAGCGTCGGGGATTTGAAGGCGACCATCTCGCGCTATCTCGGCGAGGAACGGATGGAGCGCTCGTTCCAGACCTACCAGCAGACCTCCGGGCGAAAGCTGGAGGACGAGCAGCCGGCAGATATGGCGCTTATCCATTTCACCGAGCAGTTGCTCGGCAGCGCCATCGGCTCGTCATCGGCGCGTCTCGTTCTGTCGCTGATCCTGCAGAAAGTAGAGGATGCTTCCGCCGATACCGCATGGCTGCTCGACCAGGCGAGCGAGGCTCTCCAGTACAACCAGGATATGCTGCAGACCGCGCTTTCACAGATGGATCAGGGGATCGCCGTCTTCGACAGTTCGAACCACCTGACGATCTGGAACCGCCGCTTCCGGCAATTGCTCGATCTTCCCGAAACCGCAGGCCAAGTCGGCTTCCCGCTGTCGGAGATCGTTGCCATACTCAGCCAGCGAGGCGATGTTGCCGCCGGCGACATCAGTCAGACCGTCCGGCATTTTCTCACTCTCGACAAGCCCTTCGCACTTGTTCTCGGTGGCGGCGAGCGCATCATCGAAGTTCGCTCTAATGCGATGCCGGACAAGGGGATCGTCGCCACTTTCACCGACATAACCCAGCGCGTCGCGGCCGACCGGGCGCTGAAGCAAGCCAACGAAACACTGGAACAGCGCGTGGCCGAGCGAACGGCCGAGCTCACCCGCGTCAACCATGAACTCGGCGAGGCGCGCGCGGTCGCCGATGAGGCCAACGTCGGCAAGACGCGCTTCTTCGCCGCCGCCGGGCACGACATCCTGCAACCGCTCAATGCGGCACGGCTGTATTCCTCAGCGCTGGTTGAACGGATGGGACAGTCGGAAAGCAGTGCCATCGTCCGCAACATCGATTCCGCATTGGAGTCTGTCGAGAGCATTCTCGGCGCGGTGCTCGACCTCTCGCGACTGGACACGGGCGCCATGCGCCCTCGCCTCGCCTCCGTCCCGCTTGCCGATCTTTTGGAGCGCATCCAGACGGATTTTGCGCCGATCGCTCGCGAAAAGAACCTGAAGCTCGTCGTCATGCCGACGTCGCTCAGGGTCCGCTCCGACCCCAACCTCCTGCGCCGTCTCGTCCAGAACCTCGTATCCAATGCCATCAAGTATACGATCAACGGCAAGGTGCTGATCGGCGCACGCCGTCGCGGCAATCAGGTGGTAATCCAGGTCATGGATTCCGGCATCGGCATACCAACATCCAAGTTCAAGACCGTGTTCAAGGAGTTCGCGCGGCTCGACGAAGGCGCCAGAACAGCTTCCGGCCTGGGGCTCGGGCTCTCGATCGTCGACCGCATAGCGCGCGTGCTCAGTCATCCCGTCGAGCTCAACTCGACCCATGGCAAGGGCACGGATTTCCGGATCGTGATGCCGCGCGACGCTTCGCGGCAGGCCGATGTGGCAACGCCCGCAGCACCGGCCGACCGGTCTGGCCAAAATCTCAAGGGGTTGAAAATCCTCTGCATCGACAATGAACCACATATACTCGACGGGATGCAATTGCTGATCGGCGGYTGGGGCTGCGATGTTCAATTGGCGGATTCGCTTGCCGCAGTAGCCCGGCTCGACAGCCGCCAGCGAGCGCCCGATCTCATCATCGCCGACTACCATCTTGGCGACGGCACAGGTGTTGCCGCCATCCTTGCCGCACGCGCGCATTTTGCATCATATGTACCCGGGCTGATCGTCACCGCGGACCGCACGCCGGAGGTTCGCGCCGAGGCGGAGCGTCACGCGATCGGCATCCAACACAAACCCGTGCGGCCTGCCGCGCTTCGGGCCTACATCATCCAGATTTCCGCGCAGAAGCGCGCTGCGGCGGAGTAGCGACGCTTTCTCCGTGCATGACACCAGCCACGAGATCGCGCACGTAGTCTGCAGTCGGCTCGTCGCCGAAAAGGATGCGGTATAGAATCGGCGCCACCACGCCATCGATCACAGCGTCGACAGGCGGGAAGGCCTCACCCCGGCTTTGCGCCCGCTCGCCGATCAGTTCCATCTGCTGTCGGGTGAATGCATAGCATTTGCAGGCATTCGCATTGCCCTGTGCGGCAAGCACGTCGCGGATCATCTCGCGGCCGATGTCCGACGACATCTCCTCGGCATACTGCTCGGCCCATGCTTCAAGGTCGTCCTTGCCGGTGCCGGTATCCACCGGCTGCATGTCGGGGCGCAGACGTTCGACGGCGACGTCGGCAAGCAGTTCCTGAAGATCGCCCCATCGGCGATAGATCGTGGACGGGGTCACGCCGGCTTCGGCCGCGATCAGCGGGATCGTCACCTCGGCGCGATCCGTCGACTTCAGCAACGCCCGAACGGCCTTATGCACCGATGCCTGGACCCTGGCGCTGCGCCCGCCGGGGCGAAGATTTTCTTTTGCCGCCATTGCAAACACCTGACCTTTTCTTCCCGGTGCGTCATGGTTCAAAATCATTGACCCATCTGTTAACGCAAATTATTTGCTTTTATGCCGCATCCCGCCTACATGAGGCTAACGCAATGATTTAGCTTTAAGAGGCTTATATATGTTCGGTGCCCGCGAATCCATAGAGACAAAGCCAAATCCCATACACTTCCACGCAGTGACGCTCGCGACATTCTTCGGCGCGTCTGCCGCGCCGACTCCGCTCTATCGGATCTATCAGGAGAACTTTGCCGTTTCTCCCGTCCTGATCACGGTCATCTTCGCGGTCTATGCCTTCGCGCTTCTCTGTGCGCTGCTGGTTGCAGGCTCGATCTCCGACCATCTCGGACGCAAGCCGGTGATCTTCTCTGCGCTGGTCCTGGAGATCATCGCCATGGCGCTATTCGTGGTTGCAAGCGGACCGGGCTGGCTGATCGCGGCGCGGATCGTGCAGGGGTTGGCGACCGGCATTGCCGGCGCTTCCATCGGGGCGGCGCTTGTCGATGTCGACCGTGCGAAGGGACAGCTCGTCAACTCCATAGCACCGCTTTCGGGCATGGCGATCGGCGCGTTCGGCACCAGTGCGCTGATCCAGTACGGCCCATTTCCGCTGCATCTCGTCTATGCAATCCTGCTGGTTGCATTCATCATCCAGGCGGCAGCGATCTGGGCGACCGGCGAGACCGGCGGAACGCGGCCCGGCGTATGGGGATCGCTGAAGCCGCGCATTGCGATACCGCCTCAGGTCAGGCGTTCACTCCTGCTGGTAACGCCGATCAACATTGCCAACTGGACGCTCGGCGGCTTCTATCTATCGCTGGTGCCCTCCCTGGTGGTGAGCACCACGCGGAACCATGCACCACTCACGGGCGGATCCGTGGTCACCGCGCTCATGGTGGCAGGCGCCACCGCCGTCTATCTCAGGCGCAGCAAGTCCGCGACGGCAAACCTTGGCTTTGGAACGCTCGCGACCACGCTCGGCATCCTGACGGTCGTTGCCGGTGTCCATCTCGCCAGCATGCCGCTGCTGCTAGCCGGAACGGTTCTGACCGGCGTCGGCTTCGGCACCAATTTCCTCGGATCCATCGGAACGATCATGCCGCTCGCCAAGGCCGACGAAAGAGCCGAGCTGCTCTCCGCCTTCTACATCCAGAGCTATCTCGCGTTCAGCCTGCCAGCGATCCTTGCAGGCTTCCTGGCGAAATCGCTCGGCTACCAGCTGACCGCCGACATCTACGCAACGGCGATCATTCTGGTCACGGGCGCCGGCTTGCTCGGCCTTCTGGCCGAGCGGGCGAAGGCAACGCGCGTGGCAGCCTGAGGCTCACAATCCGGCCGGAATGACGCGCGTCTCATGACGGCGGCGATGGAGCGCGCACGACAAAAACGAAAAAAGGCCGGGCAAACCCGACCTTCCCTTCCATCTCAACGAACTGTGCCAGTACATCCGTGGTCACAGGTCGGAGATGATATTCTCTAGCCTCTGGGGCTTAGATAGCCTGCAGGCGATCTGCCGACATCTTGCCGGAACGCTTGTCAGCCACGAGCTCGTAGGACAGCTTCTGGCCGTCCGTGAGGTCGCGCATGCCAGCGCGTTCAACTGCAGAGATGTGAACAAAAACGTCGGCAGCGCCGTCGTCAGGCTGAATGAAGCCGAAGCCCTTGGTTGCGTTGAACCACTTAACTGTACCTGTGCTCATGACGATATCCTTTTCAAATCGTACATAGAATATACACGCCGGCCAAAACCGAAGTGCGATGAAGACCGATTTTGGAGGAAGTTCGCCAGGAACGGCACGAGTGGCCGAAACAAAGTCCATCTAGCAAGATCGATGGCGAGCTTTTACTCGGAAATTGTGTCCAACGCAAGGCGCTTTTGGCAAGTCGTGCCGCTTGCGTTTCTTCATCCCAAAAAGGACGTGCAAAGCCCGGAACGGCCCCCATCGCATGCGTCGCCGGCCGGCTCTGCTGGCGCGGCTTGGAACAACCGCCGGGGCCGCGCGGGCTGTTGTAGGTCAATTGCGCCCGCGAAGGCCCGAAGGCAGCCTACGCTGCCTCCTTCGCCCCCGCATACGGATCAAACCGCCCGTAGAAGGTTTCACCCTTCGCGGCCATATCCTTCAAGAGCGCCGTCGCCTCGAAGTGCTGCCCGTACGAGGCCGCCAGCTTTCCGCAAAGCGCGACGAAGGTATTTACGCCCATGCCGTCGATGTAGGAGAGCACGCCGCCGGTGTAGGGCGCGAACCCGAAGCCGAGGATGGAGCCGACGTCGGCCTCTCGGGGGTCGGTGACGATGCCTTCCTCGATGGTACGGGCGGCTTCCAGCGCGATCGTGACGAGGAAGCGCTGTTTGAGGACAGCGACGTCGATGTCATCGGCCTTCTTCTGCGGATAGAAGGTCTTGAGCTCGGGCCAAAGGGACTTCTTCGCCGGTTTCGCCGGGTAGTCGTAGAACCCCTTGCCGTTCTTGCGGCCGCGACGGTCGAGGTCATCGACCATCCTGTTGATCAGCGCAAGGTGCTTTAGATCGACGGCGGCTTCGCCGAGATCGGCGACGGTTGCCTTGAGGATCTTCTGGCTAAGATCGATCGCCACCTCATCGTTCAGCGACAGCGGGCCGACCGGCATCCCGGCCATCTTGGCGGCATTTTCTATCATCGCGGCTGGCACGCCTTCGATCAGCATGTCGTAGGCTTCGTGGATGTAGCGGAAGACGCAGCGGTTGACGAAGAAGCCGCGGGTGTCATTGACGACGATCGGCGTCTTCTTGATGGCCGCGACGTAGTCGAGCGCGACAGCGAGTGCCTTGTCGCCGGTCTCCTTGCCGAGGATAACCTCCGTCAGCATCATCTTTTCGACCGGGGAGAAGAAGTGCACGCCGATGAAATCGACCGGACGCCTGGAATTCTTCGCAAGGCCGGAGATCGGCAGCGTCGAGGTATTGGAGGCAAAGACCGCGCCCTCCGGCAGAACCGCTTCGACAGCTTCGATGACGGCCTTCTTCACTTCGCGATCCTCGAACACCGCTTCGATGACCAGGCCGACGTCCTTGAGATCCTTGTACTCGGCCGACGGGGTGATGCGGGACAGGAGTGCGGTGCCTTCCTCCTGCGTAAGGCGTCCCTTACTGATAGAATCCTTCACCAGACCTTCGGAGACGGATTTGCCCTTGGTTGCCGCTTCGATGTCGCGGTCAACGAGGGTGACGGGAATGCCGGCGGCAGCGGTGACATAGGCGATCGAAGCGCCCATGAAACCGGCGCCGACGACCCCCACTTTCTTGAACTCCGTCTTGGGAATGCCGGGCGGGCGGCGAGCGCCCTTACCTAGCTCCTGCAGGGAGATGAACAGCGATCGGATCATCGAAAAGGCTTCGGTGGTCTGCAGCACCTCAGTGAAATAGCGCTGTTCGATCTTGAGGGCGGTATCGAAGGGCACCTGCAGGCCCTCGTAGACGCATTTCAGGATCGCCAGGGCGCCGGGATAATTGCCCGCCGTCTCGCGGCGCAGGATGGCTGGGGCGGCCGGCCAGAGTTGGGCCGACGCCGGCGTCCAGATGCCGCCGCCGGGCGCCTTGAACCCTCTTTCGTCCCAGGGGGCGACGGGCTTCAGGCCATCCTTGATCATCTGCTTGGCGGCCGGGATCAACTGATCCGGCTCGACCACCTGATGCACGAGGTTCATCGCCTTGGCGCGTGCAGCCGTCAGGGACTGGCCGGTCGTCATCATCTGCAGGGCCGACTGGGCGTCTGCAAGGCGCGAGACACGCTGCGTCCCGCCGGCACCAGGGAAGATGCCGACCTTGACCTCGGGAAGCGCGATCTTGACGCTCTTCGCATTCGAGGCGACGCGGCCATGGCAGGCGAGCGACATCTCCAGCGCGCCGCCCATGCAGGTGCCGTTAATGGCAGAAACCCACGGCTTGGCCGATGTTTCCAGCTTGCGGAAAAGGCCGGTCATGCGGCCGACGAGATCGAACAGCTTCTGGGCGGCGTTGGCCGGATCCCTGAGCTTCTCTTCATTGTAGAAGGTGAACATCGATTTGATCATCGAAAGATCGGCTCCACCGGAGAAGGTGGACTTGCCCGAGGTGACGACCACGCCCTTGACGGCGCTGTCGGCAACCATCTGATCGATGATCGCGTTCAGCTCGTCCATCACTTCCGACGTGAAGACGTTCATGGACTTGCCGGGCATGTCCCAGGTGACGAGGGCGATGCCGTCAGCGTCGGTTTTGACGGTAAAATTGGTGTAGGTGCTCATAGGGGATTCCTCTTCCCTGAATTCTTTAACTTACCTTAGTGGCCGGGCAATTCCCTTGCTACGTCATGGTCGGGCCTGACCCGACCATCCACTGCCTAGGCTGTAGATCCTCGGGTCAAGCCCGAGTATGACGAAGGTGGGCGAACCGTCGCCGCAAGCGAACTCCGGCCTAGGCTCTCTCGATAACGGTTGCCGTGCCCATACCGGCGCCGATGCACAGGGTGACCAGCGCGGTGTTGAGGTCCCGGCGTTCCAGTTCGTCCAGCACCGTTCCGAGGATCATCGCGCCGGTGGCGCCGAGCGGGTGGCCCATGGCGATCGCGCCGCCGTTGACGTTGATCTGGTCGTGCGGGATTCCGAAGGCCTGCATGTAGCGCAACACCACGGCCGCGAAGGCTTCGTTGAGCTCGAAGAGGTCGATGTCGTCAAGCGTCATGCCCGTGCGCTTCAAAAGCTTCTCGGTGACGTCGACCGGTCCGGTCAGCATCAGCGCCGGATCGGAGCCGATGTTGGCGAAGGCCTTGATGCGGCCGCGGGGCTTCAGGCCCATGCTTTCACCGCCAGCCCGGGAGCCGAGCAGGACAGCCGCCGCGCCATCTACGATGCCGGAGGAGTTGCCGGCGTGATGCACATAGTTGATGCGCTCGATCTCCGGATGGGCCTGGATGCCAACGGCTTCGAAGCCGCCCATCTCGCCGGGCATCTGAAAGGAGGCGTTGAGCGATGCCAGCGCCTGCATGTCGGTGCCGGGGCGCATGTGCTCGTCATGAGCAAGGATCGTCAGGCCGTTCTGGTCCTTTACCGGGACAACCGAGTTCTTGAAGTAACCCTTTTCCCAGGCATTGGCAGCACGCTTCTGGCTTTCGACGGCATAGGCATCGACGTCGTCGCGGGAGAAACCATACTTGGTGGCGATGAGGTCGGCTGAAACGCCCTGCGGCATGAAATAGGCCGGGAAGTTGACCGAGGGGTCCATGAACCAGGCGCCGCCGGACATGCCGAGACCGACACGGGACATGCTTTCGACGCCGCCGGCGATCACGATGTCATCTGCCCCCTGGGCAATCTTGCCGGCCGCGAAATTCACAGCGTCGAGGCCGGACGCGCAGAAGCGCGAGATCTGCATGCCGGGGGCCCTGGTGGAATAGCCTGCTTCGAACGCAGCGGCTTTCGGAATAACGGCGCCGGCATCCATAACGGGATCGACGCAGCCCATGATGATGTCATCGACGGTGGACGTGTCGAGGCCATTGCGGTCGCGGATCGCCTCGAGGGTCTTGGCGGCGAGGCGCACCGACGGCACCTCGTGCAGCGAGCCGTCCTTCTTTCCCCGGCCGCGCGGCGTGCGGACGTGATCGTAAATGAAAACCTCGGTCATTGTCTCGTCTCCCTATCGGCAGTGACGCCGGTGAATTCTGTGCCTCTTCTCTTCTCCCCGCCGGGGAGAAGAGAGTTCTGATCAGAACGCGTCGGCGGCCAGCGTCATCATCGTTTCCGCGCCGGTCTCGATGCGGACCTTGCGCAACGTCGTCTCCGGCATGATGCGTTCCATGAAGAACCGCGCGGTTATCAACTTGTTGCGGAGATAGCTCTCCCGCTCCACGTCGCCGCTCGCCAGGCCATCCTCGGCAGCCTTCGCCATCTTCGCCCACATGTAGCCGAGAATGACGAGACCGAAGAGATGCATGTAGTCCGTCGAGCCGGCGCCGGCATTGTCAGGCTTGGCCATCGCATGCTGCATGAACCACATGGTCGCCGCCTGCACGTCGTTCAAGCCCTTCTTGAGGTTCTTGGTGAAGAAGCTCATCTGCTCGTCGTTGCGATTTTCCTCGCAGAAATCGCCGATCTCCTTGAACAGCGCCATGACGGCGCGGCCCCCGTTCTGGCCGAGCTTGCGGCCGACGAGATCGAGCGCCTGGATGCCGTTGGCACCTTCGTAGATCATCGCGATGCGGGCATCGCGGACATATTGGCTCATGCCGTGCTCTTCGATATAGCCGTGGCCGCCATAGACCTGTTGGGCCATAACCGCATGGTCAAAGCCCTTGTCCGTCAGTACGCCCTTGAGGATCGGCGTGACGAGGCCAAGGATATCGTCGGCAGTCTGCCTTTCCTTCTCGTCCGCCGAGCGGTGGGCGATGTCGGATTTCAGCGCGGTCCACAGCAGGAAGGCGCGGCTGGCCTCGTTGAAGGCGCGGATGGTCATCAACGCGCGGCGAATATCGGGATGGACGATTATCGGATCGGCCTTCATGTCCGGCGCCTTCGGGCCGGAGAGCGAACGGCCCTGGATGCGTTCGCGCGCATAGTTCGCCGCATTCTGGTAGGCGATTTCGGAGATTGCCAGGCCCTGCAGACCGACGCTGAGACGTGCCTCGTTCATCATCACGAACATGGCGTTGAGCCCCCGGTTCTCCGCGCCGATGAGAAAGCCGGTCGCCTCGTCGTAGTTCATGACGCAGGTGGCGTTGCCGTGGATGCCCATCTTGCCCTCGAGCGCGCCGCAGGAAACAGCGTTGCGCGCGCAGGACGTTCCATCTTTGCCAACCATGAATTTCGGCACGATGAAGAGCGAAATGCCCTTGGTCCCCTCGGGCGCACCCTCGATGCGGGCGAGAACCAGATGGACGATATTGCCGGTCATGTCGTGCTCGCCGGCGGAGATGAATATCTTCTGACCCGAGATCTTATAGCTGCCATCGGCCTGCGGCACCGCCTTGGTGCGCAGGAGGCCGAGATCGGTGCCGCAATGCGGCTCCGTCAGGTTCATGGTGCCTGACCATTCGCCTGAGACCATCTTCGGCAGATAGGTCTTCTTCTGCTCGGCAGAGCCATGCACGATGATCGCGGCAATCGCGCCCTGCGTCAGGCCCGGATACATCATCAGCGACATGTTGGCGGCCGAGGTATATTCGCCGACAGCGGCATGCAGCGTATAGGGAAGGCCCTGGCCGCCGAATTCCTCGGGAACCGCAAGACCGGTCCAGCCACCTTGGCAATAGCCGTCATAGGCTTCCTTGAAGCCCTTCGGCGCCGAGACCGAACCGTCCTCGTGACGAACGCAACCTTCCTGGTCGCCGGAATAGTTGAGTGGGAAAAGCACTTCCTCGGCTACCTTGCCTGCCTCGCCGAGAATGGCCTCGATCATGTCAGGCGTTGCGTCGGCAAAGCCGGGCAGATTGTTGTAACGTTCCAGACCCAACACGTCGTTCAGGACGAAGAGCGTGTCGTTAACCGGGGCCTTGTAGACTGGCATCGTTCGAATTCCTCCAATTCGGCACGCCGGACGACACCGGCATTTGAAAGTTTCTTACAAAATATTGACGTTTGCGTAAACGTCAAATTTTATGTCGCCGCAGTTTTGTGAGCGGATTTTCCGACCCGATTGTCGGAAGCGATCGACTGGGAACGTCCTGGGGCTGCCACACATGTCTTCAGGACACTAAGGAGGAGGCACCCCGATGTCCAAGATCAGTTCAAATCTCTGGTTCGAGAAAGAAGCACGCCAGGCCATCGAATTCTATGTTTCCGTCGTTCCGAATTCGACCATGGGGCGATTGACGGTACTGCCAGCCGAGACGCCTAGCGGCCCTGCGGGCAGCGTCAAGATCATCGAATTCAAGCTTGCAGACCAGGAATTCACGGCTATGGAGGCGGGGCCTCTGGATGCCTTCAACCACTCCTTCTCGATCTCTGTCCAATGCGAGACGCAGGAGGAGATCGACCGGATCTGGAAGGCTTTCCTGGAAAACGGCGGTATCGAGGAACAGTGCGGCTGGCTCACGGATCGATGGGGTCTTAGCTGGCAGATCGTGCCGCGCGTGCTCATCGACATGATCTCCGATCCGGATCGCGAGCGCGCCAAGCGGGTCACCGAAGCCATGCTGGGCATGATCAAGCTCGACATCGCCAAGCTCCGGGAAGCTTATGGTTGAGACGGGAAAGTCGCCCGCAGCGGTATAGGCCTTCTTGCCATGATCCCGCGTCAGCAAGGAAAGCTTAAGATAGCACACTATGTCGTTGGCGTCCTGATATTGTGCGGTATTGTCGGCTCTTCGCTCTGGCTGGTGCGGACGAAGCGTTCCGCGTCCGATGAGACCGCCGCGCTTCGCCGCGTGCGCAGTTCGATCGTCAATCTCCTGATGAGGGTCCAGGATGCCGAAACGGGCCAGCGTGGCCTCCCGTTGGTGAACGACCCGGCTTATCTCGCCCCCTATACCAAAACACTGGAAAACCTCCCGGCGCGCAGGTAGGCTCTGATCGACACCGTGTCGGAGCGTCCGAGCTACGCATTGCATCTCGATGCGCTGAAGACAGCGATCGACGGCAAGATGAAAGAGCTGTCGACGACCGTTGGGCTGGCCAATGACGGCAGGTATCCGGAGACACTCGCTGTTGTCCGCGACGATGCCGGGCCGGGAATTCATGGATAAGGTCCGAACGATCCTCGGCGATTTCTTGCAGCATACCGACGATCGCCTGCGCGTGCTTGTCGAACGACAGCTTTCGGCGGCCACGGATCGAGCGATGCCGACGTTGCGATCAGGGCGCTCAAGGGCGGCGCTGCCGACGACGTCGTGAAAACGGCGGCCGACGACTTCTTCCCCCTGCTCGTCAGCGCGCTGAACCAGGCGTTGGAAAATATGCGCCTGCGCAGCGAGAAGGACGAAGCGGATCGGCAGCTCGTTGTTGCCAAGGTGCGGGCGGAACTGCTGCTTTCGGAGATGAACCATCGCATCGCCAACAGTCTTTCGCTGGTTTCCGCCATGATCCGCATGCAGATGCAGATTGCGGGCAGCGAAGAGACCAGGATGGCACTCGATGAAACCCTGAACCGCATCGCCGCAATCGCAGGCGTTCATCGAAGCCTCGACACGTCGGAGAATGTCGGCGAGGTGCAGCTCAACGTCTACCTCGGACGGTTGCTGGCCGAGCTCGAGAGCACCAGTGCGGCTGCCCAAGGCATATCTTTGAAGCCTGATCTTTGTCGGATTGCAACCTCGGCCGACCGTGCCGTAGCACTCGGTCTCATACTGATCGAGCTGTCACCATCGCGATGAAATACGCCTATCCGGCAGGCACCGGCGAGGTGCAGATCGTCCTGCAATCGACGGCCGAGGGCAGCGCAAGTCTCTCCATCAAGGACGACGGAATTGGATACCACCGCGCCGGCGGCCCGAGGGGAACCGGCCTCGGAACGCGCCTGATCGACGCAATGGCAACTACCCTCGGGGCGGAGATAACCTACGGCCGCGAAGGTACACCTTCAGGCGCAGCATCGCTGTGCGCCGGCAGCAATAGGCGCCGCTGTTCTGGCGGGCCCAGATGCCTTCCGGGCATAAGATGATGCGGCGCGCCGAGGGCACGAAAAGTGCCTATGAGCTGTTGTCCACCAGATGACATCGGGGTGGCTCGTCAAAGTGCCTTCCTTGCCGGCCGCAATCGGCTCGGCGCTGATCCAACCAACCGCCCGGGTCAATGACGTATCGCCGCGCAGGCGTGGATAAGGCGAACAATTCCAATGCTGTACCGATTTCTCACCGTAAAATTCCGCAACGACCGTTTGCATCTGCACCAAGACACGCTAGATTTTGCTGGCTAACCGACGAAAAAGCTTGGGAGGAGCGATTTCATGAGACGGACGTGGCCTGAAGAGTTCAACTCCATCCTGAACGGCGCAGAAGAGGTCACATTCGACCTGCCGGCGATCGAGCATGAGGACGGATCGCGCACCGAAGCGGTCAGCCGCAAGGCCCTGAAGGTCAGCATGCCGATGGAGGACTATGAACGCATCTGGCCGCTCGCGGAGATGCGTTACCGGCTCGGCGGCAAGCTCGCGGGCAAGGCCATAACCCTGATCACCACAAACCCGCATTATCACCGCTGGCATCCAGCCGATGGCGGCAGCGTCGACAATGTCGCCGACAGCGGGCGTCACTACACGACGAAGTACGTGACGGTGCATTTCCTGCTCGACGACGTCCAGGAGACGGCGGCGGCCTAAACCGCCGCCGCAAACTTCACGCCGCGTCGAGCGCCTGCGTCAGATCGGCAATGAGATCATCCGGATGCTCGATGCCGATCGACAGGCGGATGGTCGATTCCAGCACGCCGATGCGCTGGCGGACGTCCGAAGGCACGCCGGAATGCGTCATCGTCGCGGGATGGCTCGCAAGCGATTCGGTGCCGCCGAGGCTGACTGCGAGCTTGAAGATCTGAAGCGCGTTCAGGAATTTGAATGATGCCGGCTGCCCGCCCTTGATGTCGAAGGAAAAGGTCGACCCGGCACCCGTGCACTGTGTCGCGAACGTTCGCCCGAGCGGCGAAGCGGCATCATGGTATGGCAGATAGTGGATCGCCTCGACTTTCGGATGAGCCCGCAGGAAATCCGCGACGGCGAGCGCATTGCTGTTTGCCCGTTCCATGCGGATCTGCAGCGTTTCCAACGAGCGGCCGAGCATCCAGCACGAATGCGGATCGAGCTGCGTGCCGATCGCCCCGCGCAGCGCCTTTACCTGCTTCATCACAGCCTTGGGACCCATTGCGGCGCCGGCAATCAGATCCGAATGACCGCCCACGTACTTTGTCAAGGAATACAGCGAAATGTCGGCACCGTGCTCGATCGGCCGCTGGAAGACCGGGCCAAGCAGCGTGTTGTCGCAAGCAATGATCGGCGTATGTCCCTGCTTCCTGCCGATCGCATCGGCGACCCGGCGGATCATCGCGACATCGACGAGGCTGTTTGTCGGGTTGGCGGGTGTTTCGATGAGGATCACCGACACGCGCCCCTTTGCCATGGCCTCTTCCGCAGCCGCCTGCACCGATGTCTCGCTCACGCCATCGGCAAAGCCGACAGCCTTGACGCCGAGATTGAGAAAGGTCTTCGCAAGCAGCGTCTCGGTGCCGCCGTAAAGCGGCTGCGAGTGCAGAACGGCGTCGCCGGGGCGGACGAAGGCAAGCAGGGTCGTGGCAATTGCCGACATGCCGGAGGAGAAGAGCACGCAGCTTTCGGTCCGCTCGTAGACGGCGAGGCGATCCTCGACGATCTCACTGTTCGGATGATTGAAACGGGAATAGACGAGACCCGCGCCCTTGCCTTCGGGCGGCTCCTTGCGCCCCGAGACATAGTCGAAGAAATCGCGCCCGTCCTCGGCGGATTTGAACACGAAGGTCGAGGTCAGGAACACCGGCGGCTTGACAGCGCCTTCCGACAATTCGGGATCGTAGCCGTAGTTCAGCATCAGCGTTTCGGGATGCAAGGCGTGGTTGCCGATATGGGTTTTGGAGGGATGTGGCGCGGTCATTGTCGTCTCCTGCCTGGATGGATACGGATGAGGCCCGCAAATTATATCAAAATCCGACAACAGTTCTTGCTATTTGCCACGCGGCCAAGCCCTATGAAGCAACTTATTGCGGAGAATGAAGGTTTATGACGCAGAAGATTGCAGACGATATGGATAGAAAGATCCTGAAAGTGCTGATGAGCGACGCCCGCGTCGCGAACAACGAGCTCGCCGAGCGTGTGGGATTGTCGGCTTCGGCCTGTCTCCGCCGGCTTCGGCGACTGGAAGAGGCTGATATCATTCAGGGATACACCGCCGTCATCGATCCGGCGATCGAAGGCTGGACGATGACAGCGCTCGCCTCCATCCGTCTCAGCCGCCAGCATGAGGACGAGATCCAGATGTTCGAAAATGCGGTGCGCGAATGGGACGAGGTTCTGGAGTGCCATCTCGTCACCGGGTCGCGCGACTACGTGCTGAAGGTCATGAGCGCCGGTCTCGAGCAATACGAGCGCTTCATCAAGGAGAAGATCGCCCGCCTCAAATGCGTCGATACGATCGAGACCAGCTTCGTGATGAACTCGATCAAGGCGCGACGGGTCTAGCCACCGCGGCTCAGCCTGCGGTCCTTTGTCCGGCGGGCAACGCAGCGGGCTCGGCCGCCGTCTCCATCGATTCCGCCTCCGAATTCTTTTGCGCCTCTGGTGGTTCCGCGTCCTCCCAATCCCTAGTTTTGAGATGTATCGATCCGGAGGAGATGTTCATGACCGATTTTCCCTATGGCACAGCACTCATCGTCGGGGCCGGCCCCGGCATCAGCACTTCACTCGCCCGGCAACTCTCGGCGCGTGGCGTCAAGGTCGCGCTGGCGGCACGCAGCATCGACAAGCTGAAGGGGGTGGCGAACGAGACGGGCGCGAAGGTCTTTGCCGCCGACGCGGCACAGCCGGCATCCATCGCCGCGCTCTTCGATAATGTCGCCGACGTTATCGGCGATCCCGAAGTCGTCATCTACAACGCCAGCGGTCGGGTACGCGGCCCCTTGACCGAGCTCGATCCTGAGGAGGTCCAACGGGCAATCGCGGTCAGCGCGTTCGGTGGGTTCCTGGTAGGCCAGCAGGCGGCGAGACGTATGCTCCGGCGCGGCCGGGGTGCGATCCTGTTTACCGGCGCCACGGCGAGCATCAAGGGATTTTCGCAATCCGCAGCCTTTGCGATGGGCAAATTCGCACTTCGCGGCCTTGCCCAAAGCGCGGCCCGCGAGCTCGGACCGAAAGGCATTCACGTCGCACACTTCGTCATCGACGGCGCAATCCGATCCTCGATACGACCGGAAAGTCCGGACAAGCCTGACGGCATGCTCGATCCAGAGGCGATCGCGCAGAGCTACATCGACGTTCTGCAGCAGCACCGAAGCGCCTGGTCGCAGGAGATAGAGTTGCGGTCGTGGACGGAATCCTTCTGATCGCTGCTCAACATTCCTGCCCGCGTGACATCGGCGCGCGCTGTGATCGCGCGCGGATTCTCTGCGGCCGATTTCGGTGCAGAAACCGGCCGAAATTCATCAAAAATTAGAAAAATCTCACGCGAATTAACGGGTTGTTTACCACGTTTCGTGAAAGGTGCTTGTTGAGCAATGGCGGCTTGCATTCTGTGTTTCAAGTCTCGCGTCTTATGGATGCCGCTAAGTCGTACAGTTTGAGGAAAGTCTAATTGAATACCTCCTCATGAACGGCACTCTCTGGTTCGCACTCCGGTGCGGGCGCTGACGGAAAAGCCCAATGATCGACCCTGACGAGGGTTCGGACAGTCGAAGCGAGCAAGAAGATGAACGGATCGCGATCACATTCCCCACGGCATTCCGACAGAGCCTCGCTCGATGCGCTGAACCGCACGATCGAAGGGCTCGAGGCTCGAATCGAGGGCCTGATCGGCAATAGCGCCCGCGACCAGCGGCCCCGCGCGGCAACGCCCGACCGCGAGGCTTTGTCCGATCCTTACGCCCTGCGCGCGCCTTACGCCGCCGCCGAGCCACGACCCGATCCGCTGGCGGAAATTCGTCAACGCCAGCGCATGATCGATGCAGGCCGCGAACATCCGCCAGTACGTGAGCAAGCACCTTATCCGACCCGCGAGCGGAGTGAGTTTCAGCGGCAATCAACACCTGTTCACGCCCCGGCTCCCGCTCTCGAGCGCCATCTCCCCGCGCCCCGCGCCCCGATGCCGCAGCCGGCAGCGCCGGCCGCCGCCCACCGCGCGTCCGAAGATACGATGACCGAAATCGCGCAGGCGCTCGTCAACCTGCGGCAGGATCTGAAGCGCGACATCTCCGAAGGCGTCACCCGTGAAATGAACGCGCTGCGCAGCGAGTTGCGCGAGATTACCACAAGCGCTGCGGGCGGGCATTTCGCCAATGACATCCACGCCGACATGGGTCGGCTTGCTGAAAGCATCAATCAGCTCGCAGGTCGTTCGGATACTGTGGACGCCCACGGCCTGCGGGGCGAGTTTGAGGAACTGCGTTCCCTGATGGACGGGCTGGCGCGCGAGGATTCGCTGCGTCACATGGAAGACCGTTGGGACGGCTTTGAAACGCAGCTGCATGCGCTGGACACGGCTGGCCTGCAGGAAGAACTGGTGGCTCTTGCCTACCGTCTCGACGATATCAAGCGCCACATCGGCGGCATGGGCGAGAGCCCCGCCGTGCGTGCGCTCGAAGACAAGCTGATCTCCATTGCGACGGCGATGGAGCAGTTCGGCAGCATGATCCAGCCGCATGACCGGGCGATGTCCGAGCAGTTCGCCGCCGTGGACAGCCGTCTGGACGAGATCAGCCGGGCGATTGCCGCCACCGGCCGCGCAGCCACCGGCAGCGACCCGGCCTTGATGCACCGTCTCGAAGGCCGGTTGAACGGCCTTGCGGAACAGATAGAACTGATGGGTCACAGCGTGGCCAGCCGCAGCGCCCCCGCCGACGATCTAGCCGATCGTCTGGAAGCACTCACGGCACGCGTCGAGGAACTCGCCAATGTCGAGGCAACCTCCCGGCTGGACGAGCGACTGGAACACCTCTCATTCATGCTCGAGAAGAGCCAGCGAGCGGCACCGCAGCCTGAGCTGACCGGCGCGCTTGCCGATATCTCCCGCAAGATCGATGCGCTCGAAAGCGGCGCGGTCAACGATGTGCTCGCACAGCGCCTGGACTATCTTGCCCGCCGCATCGACGAAATGGAGTTCCAGCCACTTCAGCCACTTTCTGCGCCGATCGATGATGGGGCCTTTCGACGGATAGAAGGTCGGCTCAGCGACATCGCCGCGCGCCTCGACGAGAGCGCTGCCGCACCGGCAACGGATTCTGCGGCTCTGCGCAATCTCGAAGATCAGATCTCCCATCTTTCGGCGCTGATGAGCGAACCGCGGCCGGGTGCCGAAATTCCGGCCGATTTCGACCGCCGCATGGGCGCGATCGAAGACCATCTGGCGACAAGCGACGACTATATCGTCGAAGCGGCCCGTCAGGCAGCCGAGGCTGTCGTGGAAGCCTATGTGCGCCACGGCAGCATGCGGGGCGGCGCCCCATCCGCCGACATCTCTGCCCTCAATGCGCTCGCCGGCGATCTGCGTCACCTCGAAGATCTCAGCCGCAGCAGCGAGGAGCGCACGCACAAGACCTTCCAGGCGCTGCACGAAACCCTTGTCCAGATTGCCGACAGGCTCGACGACATGGAACATCGTAGCGCCGGGCCGGCCCCACGAATGCCCGCAGCTCATGTCGATTTCAATGTCGATCCCTATTCGCTGATCCCGGCAGGCACCGAGGAGGCGGACAAACCCGCCGTATTCGGCACGCGTGGGGCACCGACGATGCTCCACCACGACGTCGGCCACGATGCGCCCGCATTGACCGCGACCGAGACGAGCGCGCTGGCCATCGAGGCGGCGACCAAGCCTGCACCAGCCATGGCGCAGGCAAAGGGAAGCCTTCTCGTCAGCCTCGGCAAGCGCCTGCTGCCGAGCAAGAGAGCCAAGGCGAGCGAACGCACGATCATCCATCCTGCGCCGTCAATCGACCCGATCGATGTGATGCCGCCGGAAGCTGCAAACGAACCGCTGGAGCCCGGTTCCGGCGCGCCCGACGTCAAGAAGATCCTTGAGCGCGTCCGTGCAAGCCAGAATGCCGCCCGGACCAATCCGAAGCCCGCAACCGATACGGACCGCGCCGACTACATCGCCGCCGCACGTCGCGCCGCACAGGCCGCGGCCATGGAAGTGGACATGGGCGCAAAATCCGGCGCCCAAAAAGGCGAGAAGAAAGCGAAGATCAAGGATTCGGCGAAAGGCAGCGCGTTCTCCCGCTTCCGCCGCCCGATCCTGCTCGCGGTCGGCGCCGTGCTTCTCGCGATCATGGCCTTCCCGTTGGCTCGCACCCTTACGAGCGGCGCACCGGCTCCTTCCCTGGAAGTCGCGACGTTGACCGACACGGGCAACCAGCAGCTTCCTGCAGACAGCGAGACCGCGCCTGAGCCGAGCATGGCGCCGGTTCCGGCCGCCACTGCCCCCGAAGCTCCGGCTGCCGACATGCCGCCACCGCCGGCTGCCGCCTCGACGCAGCCGTCTCCACCTGCCGCAGCCGAGCACCTGACCGAACCAGCCCCGCTGGGCGGCGAAGATGCCACGTCGCTCGCCCCCGCCGGCGCTTCGCAGGATGCCTCCGGTTTCGTCTCGAAAGACAGCGCCCCGACAGCAGCCGCAATGGCAGCGCCGACGGCTGCACCTGCGATCGCGGTTCCGGATGCAGTTCAGCCGAAGTCGCTTGCCGATGCGGCAAGGAGCGGCGATCCGGTGGCGCTGTTTGAAATTGGCGCGCGCTACAGTGATGGCCGTGCCGGCCTGTCCGCAGACCCGAAGGAGGCTGCGACCTGGTACCAACTCTCAGCCGACAAGGGCTTTGCGCCGGCCGAATACCGTGTCGGCAGCATCTATGAGAAGGGCATCGGCGTCCCGCGCGACATCGACAAGGCCAAGCAGTACTACGAGCAGGCTGCCAATCAGGGCAACGCCAGCGCCATGCACAACCTCGCGGTCCTCTACGCCTCCGGCGCGCTCGGCCAACAGGACTACACGTCGGCTGCTAACTGGTTTACCAAGGCGGCCAACCTCGGTATCACCGACAGCCAGTTCAACCTGGCGATCCTCTACGCCCGCGGCAACGGCGTGGCGAAGGATCTGACGGAATCCTACAAGTGGTTCGCGATCGCGGCCAAGGGTGGTGACAAGGATGCCTCCCAGAAGCGTGACGAAGTTGCGAACGCCATGAAACCCGATCTGCTCGAAAAGGCACGCGCCAAGGCCGACCTCTGGAAGGTCGCGCCGATGGACAATAAGGCAAATGCGATCGACGTGCCCGACGAATGGGCCGGCGTCGCCACGAAGACATCGACTGTCGACATGAAGCGGGCGATCCGCAACATACAGGCGATCCTGAACAACAACGGCTTCGACGCGGGTCAGCCGGACGGCGAGTTGGGCGCAAAGACGGTTGCCGCCATCAAGAGCTTCCAGAAGTCCATCGGCCAGGATCCCAGCGGCAAGATCAACGACGACACCGTAAAGGCGCTCCTCGAGCGCAACAAGGTACCGGCGACGAAAGCCTGATTGACGAGAACGATGCACCCCCGGCAGACACGCATCTGCCGGGGGCTTTGGCGCTCCTGGCTTCGAACACGGGCGTTAAATCGGCATGAACAGCGATCTGTGCGCCGCCACACCTGCCATGACACCCGCTGCCGATGCGAGCGTGGCATTTGCCATCGGCATGGCTGCATCACCGGCGGCGAATACGCCCGCGACCGTCGTCTGCTGTAGGGCATCGACCCGAATGATCGGGCCGGTCGGGCCATCATCAAGGGCGCAACCGAGCTGTTCGGCCAGCGGGCTCGCGATATGTGTCTTCGGCGCGACAAATAGCGCACCGAGCGGCACGATCGTCCCATCCTTCAGAAGAACCGCTTCCAGGTCGGGGGTATTGCCGCGGAGTTCGACGATGGCGCTGCGGACAATGGTCACCCCACGTGCCGTCAGCTGCGTCGCTTGCTCCGCATCGGGCTCGAAACGTCCCTGGGTGAAATAGGAGGTCGGCCCCCAGTCCGGAATCATCTGCGCCTGGTGGACCGACGTCTGGCCGCGCGCCAGCACGCCGAGCGGACGATCGGCGACTTCATAGCCATGGCAATAGGGGCAATGCAGGACGCTCTTGCCCCAGCGCTTTTCAATTCCAGCGATGTCAGGCAATTCGTCGCGAACGCCTATTGCAAGCACAACGCGGGCGGCAAGCGTCTGCCGACCGTCGGCAAGGCTGATGCTGAATTGGTTCTTGACCCGGCGTGCCTGAACAGCCTCTCCCTGCATCTGGGTGACAGTGGGATAGGCCGCAAGCTGGCGCGACGCTTCGTCGATGATCGTCGCCGGCGCCTTTCCATCCTGGCAGAGAAAGCCGTGCGAGGTCTCCGCAAAGCGATTGCGCGGCTTGCCGCCGTCGACAACCAGAACCCTGCGACGCGCGCGCGCCAACTGCATGGCCGCAGATTGGCCGGCAAAACTGCCGCCTATGACAATAACATCGTAAGACATGACATGCTCCTGTTTCCGCATCTTCATATGTTACAGATCAGGAAATCGTCAATACACGTAACCTATCTTGTTACAGATCGCGTCTGCGACTAGATTGACGAGAGACAAGGAGCAAGGCCGATGAGACGGGACAGTCGCCTATCACGCATGCTGCATGTGCTGATCCACATGGATCGCCACTACAAGCGCGCAACCTCGGAGACGATTTCGAAGATGCTCGGCACGAATGCGGTCGTCGTTCGGCGAACCATGGCTGGCCTTAGGCAGCAGGGCTACGTTCGCTCCGAGCAGGGCCACGGCGGCGGCTGGGAGCTGGCCCGCGGCCTCGATGAAATCACTCTGTACGACATCTATCAGGCAATCGGCGAGCCGCCGCTCTTTGCCATCGGGCCGTCGGCCGATCAGCCCGACTGTCTTGTGGAACAGGCCGTCGATGCAAAACTCGATGACGCGTTGCGCGCAGCGGAGGCGCTGTTGCTCGAACGCTTCCGTTCGGTGACCGTGGCCGAGATCGCCGTGGATTTCGACCGTCGCCTGCCCGGACACAAATGCAATGTTCATGCGGAACACTCCGGCCCGGCCGAAATCTAAGCACCAGACACCGATCTTTGTCGGAAGCTGCTCACCGGCACTTGATCCATTGGCGAACCATCCTTTAAGCGTTGGTGACGCCGGGGAGGCGCTTCGCGTAGGGTAAGGACATTATCGCATGATGGAAATTTTCACGTCTGCCGGATTGGTGGCGCTTTTGCAGGTCATTCTCATCGACCTGGTTCTGGCCGGCGACAATGCTGTGGTTATCGGCCTTGCGGCAGCGGGCCTAGCGCCGGAACAGCGGAAGAAAGCCATTCTGGTCGGCATTATTGCGGCCACCGTTCTGCGCATCGCGCTCGCAACCGTCACGGTGCAGCTTTTGGAGATCATCGGCCTGCTGCTTGCGGGCGGCATTCTGTTGCTCTGGGTCTGCTGGAAGATGTGGCGCGAGCTTCGAGCCGGCCAAGCCGCCGATGCCGAAGGCGCGAATGCGAACGGCTCCCAGGCGCCAAAAAAGACCTTCCTGCAGGCGGCCACCCAGATTGTCGTGGCCGACGTCTCCATGTCGCTCGACAACGTGCTTGCCGTTGCGGGTGCTGCCCGCGAGCATCCGACCATCCTTGTCATCGGCCTCGTTCTTTCGATCGCCATGATGGGTATCGCCGCCAACTTCATCGCCCGATTGCTGAACCGCTACCACTGGATTGCCTATGTCGGTCTCGCGATCATCCTTTATGTCGCCCTCCACATGATCTATCGCGGCGCGGTAGAAGTGTGGCCCCACGTAGCGCCAGTCGTCGCGGCAATGGGCTGACAACTAGAGCGACGGCGCCGCGGCATTTGCCGTCAGGGGCCGTTCACAAGCTTCAGAATGAGCGCCCGGATGTTTCCGCCGTCACTCATTTCGGTTCGGTCGAAATCGCGGCCGAGCTGGCGCTGCCTTGCGGACAGCTCGCCGAGGTGTTTCGTCAGATCCACCCTGATCTTGCGGCAATCGGGATCGTCGGGCGCGGACAGTCCGACGCTCATGGCCTCGATTTGCCGCACCATGTCGACTATGGTCTCGCCGTGAACCTTCTCGTGCTTTCGGACACCATCGAGGAACGCGTCCCAGCTGTCCTTTACCGGCGCGACCAGAGGAGCGGACGGCTTGGGCAGCGTGTAGAAGATCACGAGCTTCGGCTTGGCGGAGACGAGGACGCAGGCGTTGTTCTGCGGCTCGTACTTCCGGGTCCAGGTCAGCTTGAAGGTGGTATGGGCAATGACGCGGGCCTGCGCTCCGCCTACCAGTGGCCCGTTTTCGCCGATCGAACGATAGAGCTCGGAACCCGAGCTGCCCGCGACTGGATAGGTCCGTACCTCCTCGATCGCCTGCCACTGCGCGAACGCCATGGCGGGCGCTGACGCGAGCGAGAACCCCAGCAGAAAAACCCGAACGCCTGACCTCACATAACCCCCGCAAAACACGTCGTCGCCTTCCAGTCTAGGCGTCAGATGCTTAGCTTTCAATCGCGCGCAACTCCTGTCTGCTTCTGCTATGACCTGTCTCACCGTGAAACAACAGCGCCCAACGTCGCCCGATTGTCACAGAGCCTGAAAAAAGCCCGATTATTCATAATCCATGGATGTTTAGAGGGTGACATGTCGCTGATCGAAAGCCTATGGCAATGATTTCGCCGTATCGTGCCCTATTCGAACGGGACGTGGGAACGCGCCTGCCCGCCGGGCAGCTCGCAAATCGGGGTCGGCTGTGACAATCTATCTGCCTATCGCAGAATTGTCGGTGAACATTTTCATCATTCTCGGCATGGGTGCGGCCGTCGGCTTCCTGTCCGGCATGTTCGGCGTGGGCGGGGGCTTTCTGATCACACCGCTGCTGATCTTTTACAACATTCCGCCGGTTGTTGCCGTCGCCACGGGCGCAAACCAGGTGGTTGCATCCTCCATATCAGGCGCCATCACCCATTTCCGGCGTGGCACGCTCGACGTGAAACTGGGGTCGGTGCTGCTTGTAGGCGGCCTTTCGGGCGCTACGGTGGGGATCTGGATCTTTTCGCTGCTGCGACGCCTCGGCCAGCTCGATCTGTTCATTTCGCTGCTATACGTCGTGTTCCTCGGCACCGTCGGCGGCCTGATGCTGCTCGAAAGCGTGAACGCGATGCGCCGMGCGTCAAAGAACGTCCCGCCGGCAGCCCGCAAGCCTGGCCATCACCACTGGGTCCATCGCCTGCCGCTGAAGATGCGGTTCAAGAAATCGAAGATCTTCCTCAGCGTCATTCCGATCGTGGCGCTTGGCTTCGGGATCGGCATCCTGACATCGGTCATGGGCGTCGGCGGCGGCTTCATCATGGTGCCGGCGATGATCTACCTTCTGCGCATTCCGACGAACGTCGTTGTCGGAACGTCGCTGTTCCAGATCATCTTCGTGACGGCCTATACGACGGTCGTCCAGGCTGCCACCAACTTTTCGGTCGACATCGTGCTTGCCTTCATCCTGATGATCGCCGGCGTGATCGGCGCCCAGTACGGCGTGCGCGTCGGGCAGAAGCTGCGCGGCGAACAGCTGCGTGCGCTGCTCGGGCTTTTGGTGCTGGCAGTCGGCCTTCGCCTGGCCGTAGCGCTGGTTRTGACGCCTGCGGATATCTATTCCGTGGTCATGGGAGGCAACTGATGCGCACCGTCCTGCTCGCCCTGTTCCTGCCCCTCCTCCTGTCGCCGGATAGCGCCGGCGCACAGATGATGCTCCCGGGCCCAACGTCGCAGACCGTCGCCGAAGGGCTGGAGATCGGCACGTCAACCAGCGAGATCGCCATCACCTCCGATTTCCACGGTGCGGATCTGACGGTCTTCGGCGCGGTGACCAATACCGACAGCCTACTCCTCGCCATCGGGCAATATGATGTCATCGTGGTGCTGGAAGGCCCCCGTGAGGACGCGACCGTGCGCAAGAAGGAACGCGTCTTCGGAATCTGGATCAACACGCGATCGATGACCTTCGAGGCCGTGCCGCATTCCTATTCGATGTCGAGTTCGCGGATGCTCGACGATCTGACCACGCCTCTCGACCTCACGGATCAGGGGATCGGCATCGACCACATTCCACTGACGCCCGTCGGCTTCGTCGGCAATGCCAGTAATCTCGGCGAGTTCCGGGAGGCTTTCCGCAGACTGCAGGAAAGGGGCGGTCTCTACGACCGGGATCCGACCGGCGTGCGGTTCGTCAGCTCCAACCTCTTCAAGGCGAGCCTGCGACTGCCGGCGAATATTCCGAACGGCGTTCATATCGTCCGGGCCTATCTCTTCAAGAGCGGCACCTTCGTTGCCGAGAAATCGGTGCCGCTGCGCGTCATCAAGACGGGGATCGAGCAGACCATCACCGATGCGGCGCATGAGCAGCCGATCGCCTATGGCATGTTTTCCGTGCTCCTGGCGCTCGTGACCGGCTGGGGGGCCAGCGTGGTCTTCCGCAAGGATTGATCAGGCCGATTTCTTCTTGCTGGCGACAACATCGAGATGGGCCTCCGTCAGGCGCAGGAGCACTGACGGGGTGCCGGGCGGCAGCTGCAACACCCGCATCGTCAACGACCCCATCTCGGAATTCAACACACTGAAGGCCGAAAACGGCAGGCCGATCTTCATCTTCGGCAGTGCCGAACTCGTGGATCCTTGCTCAAGGAGGGGCTGATCGATGAAATCCGCCTCTGCCTCGTCCCCGTCATCCTCGGCGGCGAAAATCCGCATTTCAAACCTGCAAAGGCGGCCCAACCGCTCAAGCCGCTCGACTCGACCGTGACCCAGAAGGGCGCGGTGATCCTGCGCTACGAGCCGGTCAAGGAGACGGTCTGGCAAGGGCAACGAGGCGAGCGGACAGCACCCCTCGTGCGGTCCGCCGGACTCTTGCCGCAGCATAGACACAAGTTCGCCTTTGTCTAAAAACCGCCCATTAAGATTTACGGTTTAGTCATCTCTCGGAAACGAGAGGTTTCTTGTAATGCGTATCCGTACTCTCCTCGTCCTTGGTCTTCTGGCGCTGGTTGCCGGCTGCGCCACGGCGCCCCGTCAGACCCGCAACATCTGCGCCGTCTTCGAGCAGCGCGACGGCTTGTTCACCAACTGGGAGCGCGCAGCGGAGCGTAGCGAAAAGAAATACGGCGTTCCCGTGCCGATCCTGATGGCGACGATGTACACCGAGTCAGGCTTCCAGCCTAACGCGCGGCCGCCGCGGACCAAGCTCTTCGGGTTCATTCCCTGGACGCGTCAATCGACTGCCTATGGGTATTCGCAGGCACTCGACGGCACTTGGGACCACTATCAATCCGCAACCGGCAACTGGGCCGCGCGGCGCACCAACTTTTCGGACGCGATCGATTTCATCGGCTGGTATCACTACCAAAACGGCCAGATCACTGGCATTCAGCTGAACGACGCCTACAGCCTCTATCTCGCCTACTACTCCGGTCCGAAGGGCTATATGCGCGGCGACTGGCGCTCGAACGCGCAGTTGCAGAAGACGGCGCAAAAGTTCGCCAACATGGCGGCGTCCTATCAGCAGCAATTGCAAAGCTGCAACTGAACCCCATCCGTTCTATCACGGCAGCTGGCGGTTCTTTCCGCCAGCTCGCGTCTCGGTGCTTGATCGACCTGACGAGATACGGCCTGTGGCGCTCAGGCGGCCTGCGCAGGCTTGTCGATCGGATGCTGCGAGCGGAAGCCGACGGCCAGCCGGTTCCAGATGTTGATGGCGCCGATCGCGACGGTGATCTTGGTGATCTCTTCTTCGCTGAAGTGGGCCTTGAGCGTCTCGAAGTCGGCATCGGGCGCACCGGTTTCGGCAATCTTCGTCACCGCATCGACCCAGCCGAGCAGAGCACGCTCGCGGGCATCGTAGACGGGCGATTCACGCCAGACGCACATCAGGTTGATCCATTGCTCGGAGAGACCGTCGTGGCGGGATTCCTTGACGTGCATGTCCACGCAGTAGGCGCAGCCATTGATCTGGGATGCGCGCAGCTTGATAAGGTGGATGAAGCGCCGCTCGAGACCCGAGGTCTGGACGAATTCCTCCAGGGCGGCCACGGCCTTGTAGGAAGCGGGCGATGCCTTGGCAAAGTTGAAACGCGGCTGCATGGGTAGTCTCCTCTTTTTTGTGGCTCAGCGAGCCGTTCTGCGTTCGTGAATTTCCAGGAAGGCGCAACTTCGTGCTGCGATCGTCCCGTCGTCGATTGTGGCGAGTTCGGCGCCGACATCGGCAATGGTGGTCTTGGCAAGCTCGGCGCGATAGACGCCCTCGGCCCTATGCATGGCGGACGCGATGTTGCAGGGCTTGGCGAAGAAGCGCTCCGGCGCCGGGTTCGGTCCCCGTTGCCGGATTTCGTTGCAGCGAAAAGCCGGCGCCCGCCCTTCGACGGCGAGCACGATGTCGAGCAACGTGATCTCCTCCGGCGTCCTGGCCAACCTATAGCCCCCTTTCGGGCCTGGCACAGTGGCAAGAATGCCAGCACCCGAAAGCGCCTGAAGGTGCTTCAGCAGATAGCTCGTGGACACGCCGTGAAACTCGGCCAGTGCCGCGGCCGACAGCACGCCACCCCCGGAGAGGCCAGAAAGCATCGCAACGCTGTGAATGGCCTGTTCGACACCGTCGCCAAATTTCATGGATGCGTCTCCTTGATTCGTGGATAAAAATTATCCACGATAGTCAGTCTTGTCAAGCGTTTTCCGATTTGGGCGGCGAACGGACCATTTCATCATCTTTTATTAGCCGTTCGAACGATCCCTGCGGGGGTTGTGAAGCAGAACGACTTTGCTAAAGTCGAGACGCAATGCGAAAACAAATTCCAAAAAGGGAACAGCAATGAAAAAGACTATTTTCCTCGCAGCGGCTACGCTGCTTGCCACGACGCATCTGGCGTCGGCCGAGGATACGATCCGGATAGCCACGGAGGGCGCCTATCCTCCCTTCAATTACGTTGAATCGGACGGCAGCCTGAAAGGCCTCGACCTCGATATGGCCAACGCGCTATGCGACGAGATGAAGGCGAAGTGCACGATCGTCGCTCAGGATTGGGACGGCATCATTCCAGGCCTGCTCGCCAAGAAGTACGACGCGATCATCGCCTCGATGAGCATCACCGAAGAGCGCAAGAAGCAGATCGACTTCTCCAACAAGTACTACACGACCCCTCTCGCGGTTGCCGTCCCGAAGGATAGCGCGCTCAAGGGCGTCAGCGTAGACGACATGAAGGGAAAGGTCGTCGGCGCCCAGGCGTCCACCACGCAGGCCGATTACCTCAACGACGTCTACGCCAAGGGGGGCGCGGAAGCCAAGATGTACCCGACGCAGGACGAAGCGGTCGCCGATCTGCAGAACGGCAGAATGGACGCACTGATCTCCGACAAGTTCGTGGTCGTCGACTGGTTGAACAAGGCCGGCAAGGATTGCTGCAAGCTGCTCGGCGACGTTCCCGGCACGGAAACCCAGGCCGGCATTGGTCTCCGCCAGGGCGAACCTGAACTCAAGGAGCGCTTCAACAAGGCGATCGACGCGCTGGTGGCCAACGGCACCTACCAGAAGATTACCAAGAAGTATTTCCCCTTCGATATCTACTGATCGTCCTATCAATCCTATCGTGCGGAGGCACAAGCCTCCGCACCTTTTTAACCACAAGCTCTCCCATGAAAACTGACATTCTCGTTCTCGGCGCCGGTATCGTCGGCGTCAGTGCCGCCCTTCATCTGCAGGATCGCGGCCGCTCGGTGGTGCTCGCCGATCGCGGCGAGCCGGGCGGCGGCACCAGCTATGGCAATGCCGGGCTGATCGAACGCTCATCCGTCATTCCCTATTCCTTTCCCCGTCAACTCGGCGCATTGCTGAAATATGCGATGAACCGCTCGTCGGATGTCCGCTACAACCCCGCCTATCTGCCGCGCATCGCCCCGTGGCTTGCAAGGTACTGGTGGCACTCTTCGCCCGCCAATCTGCAGAAGGCGACCCGCGCCCTGCTACCGCTGGTCGAGGCGAGCATTTCCGAACACGACAAGCTGATAGGCCGCGCCGGCGCGTCTGATCTCATTCGGTCGCGCGGATGGGTCTCGTTCTACAAGGATGAGCGTCGCTTCGCCGCTGCGCGCGCCGAAGCCGAGGACCTGTCTGGCTTCGGCCTTTCGATGTGCATTCTCTCCGGGCAGGAATTCGTGGCTCTCGAGCCTGCCTTCGCTACCGGCAGCGTGAAGATCGCCGGTGGCATCCACTGGCTCGATCCGAAGACCGTCACCGATCCGCAGGCGCTGACGAAGGCCTATGCCGAGCTCTTCGTCCGCGACGGAGGCACAATGCGCAACGCCGATGCAAGCGGACTGCGACAAGAGAACGACGGCTGGTCGCTCAAGACGCAGGCAGGCGAAACGATCCATGCCCTCGAGGTCGTTGTCGCGCTCGGTCCGCAGTCCGGCTTGATCTTCCGCAAGCTCGGCTACCCGCTGCCGCTGGCGATCAAACGGGGCTACCACCGCCATTACACGCAGAACGACGGCCAGGCTCTCTCCCATTCCGTCGTGGACGAAGAGGCCGGCTACGTGCTGGCTCCGATGGCGCGCGGCGTCAGGCTGACGACAGGCATCGAATTCGCAGATCCCAGGGCCCCCGCCAACATGATCCAGATCCGCCGCAACGAGGATCATGCACGCCGACTGTTCCCGCTCGGGGAGCCGGTCGAGCAGACGCCGTGGCTCGGCTTGCGCCCGTGCCTGCCCGACATGCGCCCGGTGATCGGTCGGGCTCCGCGCCATCGCGGCCTGTGGTTCAACTTCGGCCATGCCCATCACGGCCTGACGCTCGGCCCGGCCTGCGGCCGACTGCTGGCCGAACAGATGTGCGGAGTTGCGCCCTTTGCCGATCCGGAGCCGTTCCACCCGCAGCGCTTCCTGTAGAGCCCATTCTATTTCATCGGCTCTGCACGCCCGGCTTCGTCGGTCGCGACGCGAGGGTGTCACGCCCGCGGCGGCGAAACGGCCCGCAACGCGGTCCTGACGATCGCATCGCCGAACTCCGTCGAGACCGGGCGGTGCCCGACCAACAGCCGGAAGAAGACCGGTCCGTAGATCATGTCGAGCAGCGCCTCCATATCCAGCGGTGGGACGATCTCCCCTCGGGCCAGCGCCTGTTCCAAGATGGCGCGACCCGCGTTGCGGCTCGACAGGATTACCTGATTGCGGAAGGCCTTGGTGAATTCGCTTTCGGGATCGGCGGCTGCCAATGCCATGGTGATCTGCCGCCCGCGCGTGCTCGCAAAGGCAGTCACCAGTCCGCTCATCTGCGCGCCGAGAGCTGCCTGCGCCGTGACCCCTCCGACCTCAGTTTCCGGTAGCGGGTTGACCAGAAGGGCGGCCATCGCCAGTTCCTGCGCGTTGGCCCACGAGCGGTAGATCGTCGGCTTGCCGACACCGGAGCGTGCGGCCACGGCTTCGATCGTCATGCGGCCGAAACCTTCGACCATCAGGATGTCATGGGCGGCCTCCAAGGCACGCCTCTGCGCCGCAACGCTTGGCGGCCGCCCTCGTTTCTTCGGTATTGCACTACTCTCTTGACTCATATCTTTACGATACGTAACGTTAATCACAGACCTAGTCAAGGAGGAGCGTCCATGCCGAGTTTTGCCCGGAAAGTGACGAGCTACTTCATCGTCAAGGATGCCGCACGGGCCATCGACTTCTATAAGGAGGCTTTCGGCGCCACGGAAATCTTCCGCATGACAGATCCTTCGCACGGGCGGATCGGTCATGCCGAGCTGCGTTTCGGAGAAACGCTGATGATGCTGGCGGACGAATATCCGGACTTCGGCGCCCTGTCGCCCGATACCGTCGGAGGCTCGCCGGTGACCTTCCACATGGACACGCTGTCGACCGATGCGGCACTGGCGCAGGCGCTGTCGGCCGGGGCGACGATGTTGCGCCCGGCGACCGACCAGAGTTTTGGCGAGCGGGTGGCACAGGTGCTTGATCCCTTCGGTCATCGCTGGATGCTGTCGCAGACCATCGAACAGGTCGCGCCTGAGGAGATGCAGCGGCGCTGGAACGAGGACATGTCCGCATGAGTGCCGCGGCCCTTGAAACGCTCGAGGAAGCTGAACGAGCCTTCAACGCGGCGATGGTTTCCAACGATCCCGCGCGGATCGCCGCCTGCATCACGGAGGACTGGGTGCTGGTGACGCCGGAGCGTGGCCCGGTCCCTGCAAAGGCTATGCTTGCGGCGATCGGATCGGGTGTCCTGAGCCACGACACGATGACCAAGACAACGCACCACGTCCATCTGCTCGGCGATGTCGCCACGGTTACCGGTCGCGGGCAGAACACCGGCATGTTCCGTGGCGAACCGATATCGGCGGACGAATGGATCACCGACGTCTATCGCCGGGAGGGCAACAGGTGGCGGTGCGTGCTGACCCACCTCACGCCAGCTGTGAGCGGTGCCTAGTCTGCGATGCCGTGTCGCGTGCCCCCGTCGATGTATGGCAAAGCGGCTATGGCTCGATGCGGCTCCCCCCGAAGGGGCCTCACCACGCGTTGGCGCATGGTCGACAGATGGACTTGTTGGCCAGCCCCCCCGCCCCGGGCTTCAAATCCCTCGGATTTGCGCTAGATTCGCTCGCGTGAACCAGATCGATTCCGCTACCCGCGCAGAAACCCCGTTTCTTCTCCCCCCGCCTTTCCTGCGCTGGTTTGCGGACAAGGGCTGGCGCCCACGCGCGCATCAGTTGGAGCTGCTTGCCCGCGCCGAGGCTGGCGAAAGCACGCTCCTGATCGCGCCCACCGGCGCCGGCAAGACGCTCGCCGGCTTCCTGCCGTCGCTGACCGATCTCACGCGCCGCGACAAGATCCCGTCGAGCTCGGCGTTTACAGGTATTCACACTCTCTACGTCTCGCCGCTGAAGGCACTCGCCGTCGATATCGAGCGCAACCTGATGAAGCCCGTCAAGGAGATGGGTCTGCCGGTGACCGTGGAGAACCGGACCGGCGATACGCCGAACGCAAAGCGCCAGCGGCAAAAGCTGAACCCGCCCGATATCCTGTTGACGACGCCCGAGCAGGTGGCGCTGCTGCTCGCCAACCGCGAGGCGGAGCGCTTCTTCAAGGACCTGAAATACATCGTCCTCGACGAGCTGCATTCGCTGGTCACCTCCAAGCGCGGCCATATGCTGTCGCTCGGGCTGGCGCGCCTGCGCCGTCTTGCTCCCAACCTCCAGACCATCGGCCTTTCCGCGACGGTCGCCCAGCCGATGGACCTGCAGAAATGGCTGGTGGCGCAGAAAGAGGGGGACGGGCCCCATGCCGGGCTCGTCATCGTCGACGGCGGTGCCAAGCCCGACATCTCGATCCTGTCGACGGAGGAGCGCATCCCGTGGTCCGGGCATTCGGCCAAGTATGCGATCCCCGATGTCTACAGGCAGCTGACAGAGCATCAGACGACGCTGCTTTTCGTCAACACGCGAAGCCAGGCGGAAATGCTATTCCAGGAACTCTGGACCGTGAATGAGGAAAACCTGCCGATCGCTCTCCATCACGGCTCGCTCGATGTCGCCCAGCGCCGCAAGGTCGAGGCGGCCATGGCGGCCAATCGCCTGCGCGCCGTCGTCGCCACCTCGACGCTCGACCTTGGCATCGACTGGGGCGACGTCGACCTCGTCATCCATGTCGGCGCGCCGAAAGGCGCATCGCGGCTTGCCCAGCGCATCGGCCGTGCCAATCACCGGATGGACGAGCCTTCGAAGGCCATCCTTGTTCCCGCCAATCGCTTCGAGGTGATGGAATGCCAGGCCGCGCTCGATGCGAACTACATCGGCGCGCAGGATACGCCGCCCGTCGGCAGAGGGGCACTCGACGTACTTGCACAGCATGTGCTCGGCATGGCCTGCGCCGAGCCCTTCGACATGCTCGAGCTCTACGACGAAGTCATCAGCGCGTCGCCCTATGCGGATCTCGACTGGGAGACCTTCGAGCGGATCGTCGATTTCGTCGCGACCGGCGGCTATGCGCTGCGCACATACGAACGCTACGCGCGCATCCGCAAGACCAAGGAGGGGCGCTGGCGTGTCTCCAATCCGCAGGTCGCCCAGCAATACCGCCTGAACCTCGGCACCATCGTCGAAAGCCCGATGCTGAACATTCGCATGGTCAAGCGCGGCGAGGCCGGCAGGATCGGCCGCGGCGGTGCAACGCTCGGCAAGGTCGAAGAGTATTTCCTCGAGCAGCTTTCTCCCAGCGATACCTTCATTTTCTCAGGCAAGGTACTGCGCTTCGAAGGCATCCGTGAGAGCGAATGCCTCGTCAGCCAGGCCTATTCGCTGGATCCGAAAATCCCTTCCTATGCCGGCGGCAAATTTCCGCTCTCCACCTATCTCGCCGATCAGGTGCGTTCCATGCTGGCCGATCCCGACCGCTGGCACCGACTGCCGGATCAGGTTCGCGACTGGCTGGCAATTCAGAAAGAAAAGTCGATGCTGCCGAAGCGCGACGAACTGCTGATCGAGACCTTCCCGCGCGGCAGCCGCTGCTACATGGTGGCCTATCCCTTCGAGGGGCGGCTGGCCCACCAGACGCTCGGCATGCTGCTCACGCGCCGGATGGAGCGGGCGGGCGCCAAGCCGCTTGGCTTCGTGGCCACCGACTATTCGCTCGGTATCTGGGGCTTCGAAGATATGAGCGTGATGATCCGCAACGGCCGCCTGAGCCTTGCCGACCTCTTCGATGAGGACATGCTCGGCGACGATCTCGAGGCGTGGCTCGACGAATCCTTCCTGTTGAAGCGCACCTTCCGCAATTGTGCCGTGATCGCGGGCTTGATCGAGCGGCGTCATCCGGGGAAGGAAAAGAGCGGACGGCAGGTCACGGCATCGGCAGACCTGATCTACGACGTGCTTAGAACCCACGAGCCTGACCATATTCTATTGCAGGCGACGCGACAGGATGCGGCAAGCGGTCTTTTGGATATCGGACGGCTTGGGGATATGCTGAGACGAATCAAGGGGCACATCACCCACCGCGCGCTGGAACATATCTCGCCGCTCGCCGTGCCGGTGATGCTGGAGATCGGCAAGGAGCCCGTTTACGGCGAGGCGCATGACGCCGTTCTGGCCGAAGCCGCGGACGATCTGATCGCCGAAGCGCTCAGTTAGGGATTGGGATAGACGAAGTTGATGAACCGCCTGGCGCTTGCGCGTGAAATGAACGGAGTGGCCGCGATGCCGGGCGTCGAAACGTCCGTGCACGGGGTGGCGGCCGTCTGTGATCCGCTTGGCGCGCTCTATCTGCCCGACGCCGGCATTCTGGTCGCTTCCGACCTGCACCTTGAGAAGGGTGCCGCCTTCGCCCGTCGCGGCATGATGCTGCCGCCTTACGACACGCTCGCGACACTGACCGTTTTATCGGCGGTCATCACCCGTTATAATCCCAAGCTGGTGGTCTCGCTGGGCGACAATTTCCACGACCGCGTCGGCTCGGCGCATTTGCCGGAAACCTTCCGGACGCTGATTTCCGACATGGCGCATGGCCGTGAGTGGATCTGGATCAACGGCAATCACGATCCTGACGGAACGGTCGACCTGCCAGGCTCATCCGCCGACGAAATTCATTACGGCGGCCTGACCTTCCGCCACGAGCCCAGGGGCGGCCTTCAGGTCGGCGAGATCGCTGGTCACCTGCATCCCTCCGCCACCGTCCGCCGCCGCGAAAAATCCGTCCGCCGGCCGTGTTTCGCCACCGACGGTGCCCGCCTGCTGATGCCCGCATTCGGCGTCATGAGCGGCGGCCTCGACCTTCGCCACAAGGCAATGAAGGGGCTTTTCGACCACGCGTCGTTGATCGCGCACCTCCTGGGTCGCGACCGGATCTACTCCGTCAGGTTCGGGAATTTGGCTGGCTAGGGCTCCTCTTCTTTCAAAGGGCGACGTAGCGATCAGCCCTGTGGTTGATGGCAAGGAAAAGGTTCAGCACGACCGCGCCGAGGACCGAGTAGAATACCACAGGCGGCGTGGTGACGAAGAAGGCGGCGGCAAGAACGCAGAGATCGATCGCCATCTGCACGAGACCGGCGCGAATGCCGAAGCGCTCCTGCATGTAGATGCCGAGAATGCCGACGCCGCCCAGGCTGGCGCGGTGGCGGTAAAGAGCAAGCAGCCCAAAGCCAAGCAGAAGTCCGCCGAGAAGAGCCGCCCAAGCCGGGTGAATGGTGGCAATGTTCATGACCTTCGGCTGCAGGCTGGTGAGCAGCGACGTCAGGCCGATGGCAATGAAGGTCTTCAGGGTGAAAGAGATGCCGAGGCGCTTCCACGAAAGGTAGAAGAACGGCAGGTTGAGCAGGAAGAAGGCCAGACCGAAGTTCACGCCGAACGCATAGTGCAGGAGAAAGGCGACGCCCGCCGTACTGCCGGTGAGCAAGCCGGCACTTGCCAGCACATAAAGGCCGAGTGCTGCGACGAGGCTGCCAGAGAAGAGGCCCTGCACATCCTCGATAGGGGTGTGGCGGGTCGCGCTCGTATTCCAGAAACCAAGGGCATTGATGAGCTGTGTCATGTCGCCAATCTCCAACGGCAGGCGAGTTCAGGAACGCCCGGATGAGCCGGGCGGGACGGCATGCGAATGATGGATGGTGCTGGTCGTTGGTTGCGCTCTCTCGAGCGCGGCGTGTTCATCGGCATATACCATTGATTATCATGCGCTTTTGCGGTCTTTCAAGCAAAATATGTAAGCAATCATGACCTATTATAACTTCGCAAGAAGTGTTCGCTCATGCCCTTTTGCGGGCAAGGAACAGAATGCCTAATATGACATTGGCGCCATCTTTGCGAATGGCGGTCCGTGTCATGTCCATGACCTGGATGCCATGGCGGGCACAAAGCCCGCGGACGTAGGGTTCGGAGTGCGCGTAACGCAGGGATGGCGCGAGGTGGAATCCCTCTCCCTCGCCGGCATCCTCTACGGAAAACGCAAAATCGGCACTAGGAGCAGACAAAGCGACAATGGCGTCGAAAACGCTTTCGAGATTGCCGAGATACATCAGCACATCGGCGGCCGTGACCAGATCGGCGCGGTGCTCCGGCCCATCCGCGAAGAGACCGGTTGCCTTTGGCGCGAGCGACAGGTCCGCCTGTGCCAGGTGATCATAGACGTGTTTGTCAGCTGCCTTCGCCAGCATGTTCTGCGACAGATCGAAGCCTTCGAGGCGGTCCACCCGATCGCGTATTTCCGGTCCGAGCAGCCCGGTGCCGCAGCCGAGATCGACGCCGAATCGGTAGCGGCGGCCCGTCGAGGCAACAAGGCTCGCCAGTTTCTGGGGCACGCTGTAGTCGAGCTTTTCGACCAGCGAGGTTTCGAAGCGATCGGCATAGTCGTCGAAGAGGCGCTCGACGTAGCTGCTCGGCGGCTGGTCGGGGATCGCGATATCGCCCAGAAGCGCAAGCTTGAGCCCGGCGCCAAAGATGTCGTCCGGCCCGAGATCGAGCGTCCGGCGGTAGGCCTCGATGGCCCCTGCCCTGTCGCCGGCCTTCTCGCGATAGGTGGCCAGACGGTACCAGCCGGCGGCCCAGTGCGGCGCAAGATCCAGCGCCTGCTCCATCAGCTCTGCCGCCGCGTCCGCCTCGCCGCCGTCGTCGAGCATCTTCGCATAATCGGCGCGGCGGTCGGCGATGACATCGCCTGAAGTGAGCTGGCTGGGCTGCATGGTGGGGACCTGTTTGGACGGCCTGCATTTGGCGGCGGCCACAAAAAAACTCAAGTCCTATTTCAGAGGCAGAGGCGCCAGCTCTGAAAAAGGCTTGCGAGCAACGATTCGCGCCCGTATTTCAGGGATAAACAGGAGATGGCGCATGTCCGAACAGGTGAACAAGTTTCTGGGCGATTCGCTCGGCCGCACATTGATCAAGCTTTTGGTCGTATCGCTGATCGTCGGCTTCATCATGGCCATCTTCGGCTGGGCGCCCCTCGATTTCGTCTATGGCGTCCGCAATTTCGTTCTGGAAGTCTGGCATCGCGGCTTCTCCGCGCTCGGCCGCGTCGGCGACTATCTTCTGCTCGGCGCGACCGTCGTCATTCCGATCTTCCTGCTCATCCGTCTCTTCAGCTATCGGCGGTAACATGACCTCAATCGATCTTTCCCGCCGCAGCATTCTGCGCCTCTCCGGTCTTGCTCTGGTCGCCGGCGCCGCCAGCTGCACCACCGCGCCCAAGCAGTCCTCTGTCCCCTCCAACGGCGACGACCAGACGGCATCGGCCCTGCCGCTCGTCAACCAGCTTCGCGCCAAGAACGGCCTGCCGCCGCTTTCCGTCGATCTGGCGGCAACGGCTGCAGCCCTCTTCCAGGCCAAGCGCATGGCGTCCGCGGGCAAGATGAAGCATGTGATGGGGATCGCCGACGGCTTCGGCCCACGCGTCAAGGCGAGCGGCGTGCAGCTCCCGGCCGCCGAGAACATCGCTGCCGGCCAGCAGTCGGTTCCAGCTGTGGTGACGGCCTGGATCAACTCGCCGCACCACCTTGAGAATATGCTGGGCCGCTATACCGGCCTCGGCGTCGCCGTGGCGCATAATCCTGCTTCCAAAAACGTGCCGTACTGGGCGATGGTGCTTTCCAGCTGAGGCGATTCTGCCTCTCTTTTTTCCGGGGCAGACATGGACGTACGGGGCAGCGAAAACAGACTTGCATTCGATGTGACGCACCGCCTGGTGCTCTCGATCGCTGTTCCCATGACACTCGGCTTCATAACGACGCCATTGCTCGGTCTCGTTGGCACCGGCGTCGTCGGGCACATGGGCCAGCCCGATGCCCTAGCGGGGCTGGCGATCGGCGCCATGCTCTTCGACCTCATCCTCGGAAGCTTCAATTTCCTGCGCGCCTCAACGACGGGGCTGACCGCGCAGGCCTATGGACGGCACGACCACCGCGCCCAGCAGGGCGCGTTCTGGCGGGCGCTGATATCGTCGGTCGGCTGTGGCCTGGCACTTCTCTGTCTTTCGCCGCTGCTATTGGCGGCGGGTCTCAAGCTGATGGGCCCGGAAGCCGCCGTTGCCGAGGCGACCAGCACCTATTTCTCGATCCGCATGCTCGCTGGGCCGGCAGCGCTCGCCAACTACGCCATTCTCGGCTTCGTGCTCGGCCGCGGACAGGGTACAACAGGTCTGCTGCTGCAAACGATCATCAATGGCATCAACATCGTGCTCGCCATCTTCCTCGGCCTCTGGCTGGACTGGGGCGTTTCGGGCGTTGCGTGGGGTACGATGGTCGGCGAGACTGCCGGTGCGCTGGTGGGGTTGTTCATCGTCCTGGGCGGCTTCGACCGGGCCTACCGGCCGAAACGTGCCGAGATCCTGTCGCGCCACCGCCTGGCCGAACTCTTCGCGCTCAACCGCGATATCCTGATCCGCACCTTCGTGCTGCTGGGCGCCTTCACACTGATGACGCGGATCGGCACGAGCTTCGGCGCCGTTACCCTGGCAGCCAACGCCGTCCTGATGAATTTCTTCCTGCTGTCGGGCTATTATCTCGACGGGCTTGCCAATGCCGCCGAGCAGATTACGGGACGGGCGATCGGTGCGCGCTATCGGCCGGCCTTCGACCGGGGACTTAAATTGACGACGTTCTGGTCGTTCGCGCTCGCCGGCATCATCGCGGTGTTCTTCCTGTTGGCCGGCCCCTGGCTGATTTCGGTGCTGACCATATCGCCTGAGGTGCAGCAGGCGGCTGAGACCTACCTTCCCTGGGCGGCCATCACCGGGCTGACCGGTGCGCTGGCCTTCCTGATGGACGGCGTCTTCATCGGCGCGACCTGGTCGACCGACATGCGCAACCGCATGCTGATGTCGTTTGCCGGTTATCTCGCGGCTCTTGCCGTCTGTGTGCCCCTGTTCGGCAATCATGGCCTGTGGCTGGCGATGAACGGCTTCCTGCTCTTCCGCGGCTTCTTCTTGGTGGTGCTGGTAAAGCCCCGCGCCGATCAGACGTTCCGGGCTGCCCAGTAATCCGCCCGGCTGTCGCGCAAGTCGCGGATGGAAGCGACCTTCTCGCGGTCGAGCAGCTTCGACAGGCCGCGGACGACCGCGCCCGGCAGGCTCGGACCTTCGTAGACCATGCAGGAATAGAGCTGGACTAGGTCGGCGCCCGCCTTGATCTTCTCCAATGCCGTTTCCGCCGAGGACACGCCGCCGACGCCGATGATCGGCAATGCCGGGCCGACGCGTTTGCGGATTTTCGCCAGCACCGCTGTCGACTTTTCGAAGAGCGGCTTGCCGGAGAGACCGCCCGCTTCCTTCGCCTGTCGCTGGTCTTTCAGCCCCTCGCGGGAGAGTGTGGTGTTGGAGACGATCAAGCCGTCCAGCGCATGGGAAAGCGCCTCGGCGGCGATATCGTCCATGCCCTCCTCGGTGAGATCGGGGGCGATCTTCAGGAATACCGGAATTTTCCTGCCCGCCCTGGCGGCTTCCTCGTCGCGAGCCTCGAGAACCGAGGACAGAAGAGCCGATAGGCTTTCACGTGCCTGGAGATCGCGCAAACCGGGCGTGTTCGGCGACGAGATGTTGGCCGTGAAATAGCGCGCCACGGAATAGAAGCGGCGAATGCCCTTCACATAGTCGTCGATGCGGTTTTCGCTGTCCTTGTTGGCGCCGATGTTGACGCCAACGATGCCGTTGCCACGAATACCGGAGAGGCGCGCAAAAGCCGCGTCATGGCCGTGGTTGTTGAAGCCTAGGCGATTGATGACGCCTTCGTCCTCGACGAGGCGAAAGATGCGCGGTCGCGGATTGCCCGACTGCGGCTTCGGCGTCACCGTGCCGATTTCGGTAAAGCCGAAACCGATCTTCAACAGCGCCTCCGGCACCTCGGCGTTCTTGTCGTAGCCGGCCGCCATGCCGAGCGGATTGACGAAGTCGAGACCGGCAATGCTCTGACGCAAGCGCGGATCGGATTGAACGCCGCAGGCGGGTACGAGGCCGGACTTCAGCGCCGCGATCGACATGCCGTGAGCGGTCTCGGGATCGAAGAGGAAAAGGCCCTTGCGGGCGGCATTCTTGAAGAGATCGATCATGGCTGAAGTTCCGGAAAGATATGCTGGCCTGCGCCATCCAGCGGCAGCGGCTTTTCCCAAAGCACGGCTGATAGCTCCATGTCCGCATAGAGGTGCGGAAAGAGATCGCCGCCGCGCGACGGTTCGAAGACGAGCTTGTCACCGAGCTTTGCTGCATCGACCGCGACAAGGAGCAGGCCTGCCTGGCCTGCAAAGTGAAGAAAGGCGGTCTGCTGGGCCTGGGCCGCAGTCGAGAAGTGAATGAAGCCGTCCTTCAGATCGATAGGAGCGCCTCGAAAGATGCCGGCCAGCCTGGCATCCTGCCAGAGCGTTTCCGTCACGATCTTGTAAAGCGTGGGTGTCAGGGTCATGATGGCCTCATGAATTCGGGTCTTTTCCCGGGCTTTGCCGCAAAGAGAGGACGATGTCCACGCCCTGACGCGAAAATTGTGCTGGCCATCGCTATTTCCGGAGGAACAGATGAAAACGATCGCAATCGGCGTTCTCGCCATTCTCCTGCCGCTTGCCGCGCATGCCGCGGAACTGGATGCCTCCCGCTTCCAGCTCGAGCGCAGCGGCGATCATTTCGTGCGGCTCGACAGACAGACCGGCGCTATGTCGCTCTGCGAGGAGAAGGAGGGGGCCCTCGTCTGTCGGATGGCAGCGGACGAACGCGCCGCCTATGAAGACGAACTCGACCGGCTCTCGGACCGGGTAACGGCACTTGAAAACAAGAGCATCGTCAACAAGGCGCTGCCGTCCGACGCCGAAATCGACCGCTCAATCGGGATCATGGAGCGCTGGATGCGGAGCTTCATGGGGATAGTGAAGGAATTCCAGGGCGAGGACCAGCGCAACGCCCTTCCTCAAAAGACGTGATTTGATATAGTCGCTGCTGGAGGAGCATGTATTGCGGACGATCGCGGTGCGTGAAGAGGTGATCGAGCTCTTGGGAGGGAGTTGTCGATGCATGAACAGACAATCATCATTGCCGACGATCATCCGCTGTTTCGCGATGCGCTTCGCCAGGCCGTGATCTGCATGGACGGACACCCGGAAATCGTCGAGGCAGGCGACTTCGCCGCCGCGCGAAAGGCCGTGGGCGACCACCCGGAAGCGGACCTGATGCTGCTTGATCTCGCCATGCCGGGGGTCAGCGGCTTTTCGGGACTGATGGCCTTGCGATCCGAGTTCGTCGGCCTGCCGATCGTCATCGTGTCCGCCAGCGATGACGCAACCACGATCCGCCGTGCCTTGGAGCTTGGCGCCTCCGGGTTCATCTCGAAATCATCCGGCATTGACGACATCCGCCGCGGCATTCAGACCGTGCTTGCCGGCGATATCGCTACGCCCGAGAACTATCGCGACGGCCAGGAGCAGGATCCCGACGTCGCCAGGCTGATCCAACGGTTGCATACGCTGACCCCGCAGCAAAGCCGGGTCCTTACGATGCTCGCAGAGGGGCTGCTCAACAAACAGATCGCCTACGAACTCAGCGTATCGGAAGCAACCATCAAGGCACATGTTTCCGCCATCCTGCTGAAGCTCGATGTCGACAGCCGGACGCAGGCGGTGATCCAGCTCGGAAAGATCAACATGGCACTGGTTGCATGAGGCCGCCACCGCCGGAAAGGATTTTATTCCTTTCCGCTCTTTACTCCTGCGTCGCTTGCCGTTAATATTTTAGGCGACTGGAAGAACCCGCATGCGGGCGGACGGAATCAGGCAACATGCTTTCACACGAGCAGATCTGGGGAGCAATCGACAGGCTTGCCCAGCGGCATGAGCTGACGCCATCAGGTCTTGCCCGGCGTGCGGGCCTCGACCCGACTTCATTCAACAAGTCCAAGCGGCTGTCGGCCGACGGGCGGCTGCGCTGGCCCTCGACAGAGTCAATCGCCAAGGTGCTGGACGCGACGACGTCCAGTATGGAAGAATTCTTGGCCTTCATGAGGCCGCCAGCGAGCAGCTTCCCCGCCCTCCCCGAAGGCGCCTTTCCGCCACAGGGCAGTTCCATACCGCTGTTGGGCTTTGCGCAGGCCGGCGCCGGTGGCTTCTTCGATGACGGCGGGTTTCCGGCCGGGCAAGGCTGGGACGTTGTGGAATTCCCGGCGGCACCCTCCCAGAAGGCTGGCGTCTATGCGCTCGAAGTGCAGGGCGAAAGCATGATGCCACTTTATCGCGATGGCGATGTTCTCATTGTCGAGCCCGGCGCTCAGGTCCGCCGCAACGACCGGGTCGTCGTCAAGACTCGCGAAGGCGAGGTCATGGCCAAGGTGCTTTTACGCCAGAGCCCGCGCACAATCGAGCTGATGTCGCTGAACCCGGAACACCCGAACCGAACCATCGAGCTGTCCGACGTCGACTGGGTCGCCCGTATCATCTGGGCCAGCCAATAGGAAAATCTTCCATGCGTCCTGCGGCACTTGTCACGGCTTTTGCAGGAATCGCGATCCTTTTCGGTCTCATTGCGGCCGGCGGGCAGCGACTCGGCGGCGCGACGGACGCAACCGAGCCTGCTGCAATGCCGGAGACGGGAACTGCGGAGACCGCCGTGGCTGCACTGCCGGCGGCAGATCCGGAGGCCAGCATGAATGCCCGGCCGGTCGATGACGCCAGCCAGTTCTATCCAGCGGCCGTGGATGGCAAGCCGCTGGAGCGGGTTGCGGCGCCGGAGCCCGAGAAACTGAAAGCAGAGGATAAGAAGGGGATCGACCTTCCCCGTCCCATCGCCGAGAGCGCAGGCGTTCTGGCCTTCGGTGACAGACGCCTGCAGCTTGCCGGCATCATCCCAACGCCGGCGGACAGGATCTGCACTGACGCGGATGCGACGGAATGGCCGTGCGGGATGCTGGCCAAGACCAACTTCCGGCTTTTTCTGCGGCTCCGGACCGTCAACTGCGATCTCGACAGCGCGGATTGGAAAGGCACTATTTTGGCTTCCTGCAAGATCGGCACGCAAGATGTGTCGCAATGGCTGGTCGAAAACGGTTGGGCCGAAGCAGCGGACGGGTCGGTCCTTACGGATACCGGCGCAAAGGCAACGCAGGAGAAGAAAGGGCTGCACGGCGGCGACCCCCGCAAGGGCGCACCGCTCGTGATTGACGACGAACCGCAGCAGGATGGCCCTCTCGATCCCTTGTAATGCACCCGCCCAATTCTTAAACTCTGGGCTTATTTGAGAGGAACCGTCGCGATATGAACAAGCCGCTTTCCGCCCACGACGCACTGATTTACGTGATGGTCATGGCATCCGCCGTCGATAGCACCATGAATGACCGCGAATTGGAGCGCATCGGTCAATTGATCAGCTTTCTACCGGTCTTCCGCGACTTCGACGACGACAAGCTGATCTCGGTTGCGCGCGATTGCGCCGCGCTCCTTTCCGGTCCCGAGGGGCTGGACGTCGTCCTGGAGACAGTCAAGGATACCTTGCCCCCGCGCCTCTACGACACCGCTTACGCACTTGCGGTGGAGGTTGCTTCCGCCGACCTTTCGGTGAAGGCAGAGGAACTGCGCCTGCTCAGCCTGCTGCGTGACCGCCTCAGCCTCGACAAGCTTACCTGTGCTGCGATCGAGCGCAGCGCGATCGCCCGTTTCCGCAAGGGTTAGGGCACGCTGGCCGCCCGTTCGGACAGCCTGTTTCTAGTAAAGGCCATATGGGAAATAGCGCAGGTAGATTTCCTGCAGGCGACCGCTTCGCGACAGCGCGGCGAGTGCGTGATCGAAGGCAGACCTGAGAACGTCGTCCTTCTGACGCAACATGATCGTCATGCCTTCGCCCAGGAAGCGCTCCGACATATAGGGACCATCGAGAAGCGCACAGCATTTCTCAGATGCCTGCGACGACACCCAGAAGGAAAGCTGCAGCGCGTCCGCAAAGGCCGCATCGACCTGGCCTTCCTTCAGCGCCGCAAGCAGCGCCTCCTTGCTGTCGAATGGCACGGCCTTGATCTTAGGAAAATAGGCGGCAAGCATTGCCTCGTGCGCCGTCGCCTTGACGACGCCAACCGGTCGGTCCGCAAGGCTCGCGGCGCTGTCTCCCTGAAGCCGCGGCGTCTTGAGATTGCGGGCGAAGCGTGCCGGAAGCATCAGATAGGGACGCGAAAAGGCAAACTGCCTGCGCAACTCCTCCCCGACGGCAACGCCGGCGATCACGGCGTCTCCCTGCGAGGCTGCGAGCGCATCCTTGAGATCAACGAAAGGCAGCGCCTGGATCTGGCACTTGTCGGCTATTTCCAGCTCGGCACAGATTTCGCGGGCAAGATCGACGTTGAAGCCCGAGAGTTTTCCGTTCTGATCCATGAAATTGAACGGCGGAAAATCGACAGATGTCAGGAAGCGAAGACGCACCAGCGTCGACAGGTCCGGCTTGGCCAGCCGCTCTCTGGCATCGAACAGCAACGGCAAAGACGGCGCGGACTGCTGCGCCATCAGCGGGAGCGGGCATATCAACACAGCCAGAGACAGCCAAAAGCTACAAAACGCCGTCGGATTGAAGGATGCCAGTTTGAATTGCATCAGTATGATCTGCCTCGGGGTTACGATGCGCTGCCATTATAGCGACGGTGTATCAGAGTCATGCGTATCGGGGAATATGCGCCGCGCGGGATCGAAGGCCGCGACCGGGCGCCACGGGAACAGTCTGCCGAACATTCTCTATCGTCCGGTGCCGCGGCGGCGACCGCGCGCAAGACCAATGACTCTTAGAAAGCCGATGTCACCGTGCTGCTTGCGCTTGGCATAGCCAAGCCGACCGTCGCCGGCGCCGCCCTTGTCGCCCGCCGCAACGGAACGACTATCAAGTGCGAACTCATTGTCAACGGCGAACGGCCTCTTTCTGCTGCTTGGCAAAGAGGCGATGCTCCGTGATGAGAGACGAAGTATCGGTTGGCGCTGGATCGCCATTCCGCTTTTCGATCGCAGGCTGGCGCGCCGTCTTCCAACTGCCGTTCAAGCCGTTTTTCTGGGACAAGCCCCCTCATCTTCCCATCGCTTCCGCCGGGAAGTTGCACCCGCCACGAGACATTCGTCCCCAGGATGAAAGGTTGAATTTTTCCAGTGATAAGTGGCAGGTATTCAGGCCGTACTGGGTCGGCATTAGGTCCGCATTAAGCAATATCGATTCTATTCGGGCTCGACGACGTCGGTCCCCTTCGCCGAATGCATGATGCGCCTGTCGAGCCTGTCCAGGCATCTTCCCCATGCCGTACACCGCGTCATGCCCGTCTCTCAAAAGCAGGAGCAGCCGGCAGGCAACATGCCAGGCCGCAGATGGAAACAGCCATGTTGAAAAACTTAAAAATCCGGACCAAGATCATATCCGTCGTGGCACTTCTCGGGGTGATCGCCATCGGTGGCCTCATCTACATCGTTGACGAATTCCGTGGCGCCGACAGCGCCTATAGCGACTTCATCGACCATGAAGCTCTCGCCGCGATGCTCTCGTCCCGGGCCAGCGCCTCTGCCACTGCCGCAGTTCTGCAGGCAACCGTGATCGCCGAGCTGACACCCGATACACCTGCCTTCGCAGCGGCCCTGTCTCAACCGAGCAAGATGCCGCAAGCACGCGAGCGGCTGGAAAAGGCCGCCGAACTTGCGCCGAGCCGAAGCGCTGCGATCAGCGAGATCATCGCCGGCATCGACGAAATGGACGTGCTCTCCAAGAAAGTGATGGACCTTGCCAAAGCCAAGGACACTGCCGGCATGCACCTCGCAGTCGACGAGCTGAACGCCAAGCTCACCGTCGTCACGGCGAAGATGATCGCCAACAACGACACGTTGATGGACCTGCTCAACGATGGCGGCGACGCCCTTTCTGCCAATGTCAACGCACGGATCGATCTCTCATTCGCCCTGATCGGCATTGCCTTGTTCGGCACGATCGGTCTCAGCATCTGGATAGCGCAGGCAGGCATCGCGGCGCCGATGGCACGACTGCGCGAGCGCATGTTGCATCTTGCCCAGGGCGAGACCGCAAGTGCGATCGACGGCCTGGACCGCCGCGACGAAATCGGCCAGATGGCGGGTGCGGTCGCAACCTTCCGCGACAACGCCATCGACCGCGTCMGACTTGAAAGCGACGCGGAGAAAAACCGCAACCTCAGCGACAGCGAACGGCGCGAGCGCGAAGCGCAGCGCGCGACGGAAGCTGCCGACCTTTCGCGCGCGGTCAGCGCACTCGGCGACGGCCTCCGCAAACTGGCGGCGGGCGATCTTGCCTCGCAGATCAATGCGCCATTTGTTGGCGATCTCGACGCTTTGCGCCAGGACTTCAACAACTCCGTCTTCAAACTCAACGAGACGATGCAGACGGTTGGCGCTAACGCTCAGGCCATTACCGCCGGCGCAAGCGAAATCCGCTCTTCGGCGGACGAATTGTCGAAGCGCACCGAACAGCAGGCTGCCTCCGTCGAGGAAACGGCTGCCGCTCTGGAACAGATCACCACAACGGTCAAGGACGCCGCCAAGCGTGCCGAGGAAGCAAGATCGCTCGTCGCGAGAACCCGTGCCGGCGCCGAGAAATCAGGCGAGGTCGTGCGCAAGGCCGTGAGCGCGATGCACCAGATCGAGCAGTCTTCCGTCGAGATCGGCAACATCATCGGGGTGATCGACGACATCGCGTTCCAGACCAACCTTCTTGCTCTCAATGCCGGGGTCGAAGCCGCACGAGCCGGCGACGCCGGCAAGGGTTTTGCCGTCGTCGCCCAAGAAGTGCGCGAACTCGCACAGCGCTCGGCCAATGCCGCCAAGGAGATCAAATCGCTGATCACCACCTCCGGCGGGCACGTGCAGGCCGGTGTCTCGCTTGTCGGCGAAACCGGAAAATCGCTCGATGCGATCGTCCAGGAGGTTCAGGAGATCAACCAGCACGTCCATGCAATCGCGGAGGCTGCGCGCGAACAATCCACAGGCCTGCAGGAGATCAACACAGCCGTCAACACGATGGACCAGGGAACGCAGAAGAATGCTGCCATGGTCGAAGAAAGCACCGCCGCCAGCCACACGCTCGCGACAGAAGCCGCCGCCCTCAACAACCTGCTCAGTCAGTTCAAGCTAACCGGGACCGGCGGCATGGCCACAGCGTTCACGGCAACATCCATGCATACCGGCTCCACACAGGCCGTCTCGTCGCGGCCGGCCGGACAGCCTATCGTCACGCGCAAGGCCCCCGTTCGGGTCGCGACCCCCGGCGTGTCGCGCGCCACGACGTCACCTGCCCGTGCACTTGGACAGAAACTCGCAAGCGCCTTCGGCAGCGGAGGCAGCGCGTCTTCCAATGCAAACCAGGAGGCAGACTGGACGGAGTTCTGATCCGACGGCGGGCCAATCACAACAACGAAATGGGCGGCCCAAGGCCGCCCATTTTCATATCGGCATATGCCAATCCGATTTTGCTTGTCAAACCGTTGCTTAAGCAAATCCCCGAGGAACTTCCTCGATTTTGCGGCCGCGGCCATAGTCGCGCTCGTAGGAGGACCGGCTGTCATCGCGTTTGTAGGAGGCGATCTCCATCTCGGGTATGTGATAGCCATCCGCGTAGGTACCGGTATCTCCAGCATCGCCGATGTCGCGTTTTGCAGTGAAAATTTTCAGGAGCATTGCACTATTCCTCCTCGTGAGCCTGATAACGGCAGAAATGCCGCCTCAGTTCCGTGTACCGAAGAATAGTTAAAAATTAACCATATCCATTAGCAGATCGTCAACCAAGCGAAATGGCGTAGACGGCGACTGGCCGCTTTCGAAATTCGCCACGGAGCATTCACCCTTGCGTCCAGGCGCGATACCCAGTCTGGACAACGAAAGCCGGATCGGCTGGCAGGTGTCAGTCGCGGCCGGAACCGGGCAACGCATGTCGCCTTCCTCACAATTCAGATAGACCCTTGGTGCGCAGTTGCGTCAACCCGTCCAGGCACATCGAGTAGTTCATCGGGTAGACGCCGCCGTCCGCCGCGCGCGAGTTTGATAAAGTGCACTCGGCATCGCGGAAGGCAACCCAGCTCCGCTGCGCGGCGACCAGCACTTTCGTCGTTTCCGCGTCGTCCCTCAGACGCTGCGCGATCTGATTGTAGACCGAATTGAGTTCGGGATCGTGTCCCTGGAAGTGGTGTAGGTCGCGGCTGGTGGCCGTGCTTTCCGACATAGGGCCGGAGGGATATCAGCGTGCCACAGCGGGCAAACTGATTTGCGGATCATCGCTCATTTGGGCCATGGTCTCAAGCGTCATATACCTGGCG